>NZ_MUKA01000075.1:143415-143766 GCF_002150735.1 Streptomyces africanus | reverse complement strand
CGCCACACGCCGCGGTCACCCACCCCACAGAGCCCCCCGACGCCCCCGGAGTCCCCGAAGCCGTCCCGGTCACCAAGGAACTCGCCCACCGCACCACCGAAGCAGACGTCTTCCCCACCCGGTGGCGCCGAATCTCCGAAACCCGTTTCCGCTTCACCGCTCACTGGCCGGCCGCCCACGCCTTCTTCGGCCCTGTGGACGACCGCCACCAGGATCCGATGATCGTGGGCGAAACGTTGCGGCAGGCCTCCATGGTGCTCGCGCACGCCGAGTTCGGCGCCCCCGCCGACACCCACTTCGTCATGTGGGACCTGACAGTCCACACCGACCCGTCCGCGCTCCTGCTGGCGG
>NZ_MUKA01000075.1:0-143380 GCF_002150735.1 Streptomyces africanus | reverse complement strand
CTGTTCGAGGCGGCCCGCCAGGCGGCGACCGCCGCGACCGGCCGGCACCCCTTCCTGCCCCGCTCGATGACGGCGGAATTCTCCCGGTACGCCGAGCTGCACAGCCCGTGCTGGATCGAGACGGAAGTGCTCGACGAGGATCCGCGGCATCCGCAGGACCCGGGGGACACGACCGTACGGGTCTCGGGGCGGCAGGACGGCGAGTCCGTCTTCAGCGCCACGCTGACCTGCGCGCAGCCGGCCCGGGTACGGTCCCTGTCGTGACAACCGGCTTTCTGATCACGGGCGCGAGCGGCTTCGTCGGCAGCAGGGTCGCCGCCGCCGCGCACCGGCAACCCGGCGTCCGCGTACGGACCTTGTCACGCCGTACGCCACCGGAAGCCGGCCCCGGCGAGTTCGTCCGCGGCGACCTCGGCGACCCGCCCTCCCTGCGCGGCGTCTGCGCGGGCGCCGACGTCCTGGTGCACTGCGCCACGCGGATCGACGGCGACGCAGGGACCGTCGAGGCCGTCAACGACCTGGGCACGCGGGCCCTGGTCGAGGAGGCCGTGCGCGCCGGGGTGCGCCGGATCGTGTACGTGAGCACGGCCGCCGTGTACGGCCGCGGCCCCTTCCGGGGTGTGCGGCCCGGGGAGGTGCCGATCGCGCCCGCGTCGGCCACCAGCCGCACCCGGGCCGCCGCCGAACGGCACGTCCTCGACGCGGGCGGTCTGGTGCTGCGCCCGCACCTCGTGTACGGCGAGGGCGACCGGTGGGTCGTCCCCGGACTGGTGTGGCTGCTGGGCGAGTTGTCCGCGACGGCCCTCACCGGCTGCGAGGCGCTCCAGTCGATGATCGACGTCGACACGCTGGGCCGTGCGGTGGTGGCCGCGGCCCTGTCCTCGGCGCACGACGGCGGTGTGCACCACGTCAACCACCCGGAGCCGGTGGCGGTCCCGGACCTGCTCGGGGCCGTGCGCGCACTGTCGGCGGAGCCCGGCGGCGGTGCGGCGGTGGACGTCGCCACCGCCCTGGACCGGGCCGCCGGGAAGCCGCTCGCCCTCCATCACCTCGGCATGCTCACGGTCGACCACTGGTTCGTGGACGACGCCTTCTGGAAGGACCTCGACTGCTCCCCCGGTGACGGGTTCGCGGCCGGGTTCAGGCGCGCGGCACCCTGGTACCGCTCGTTCCTCCAAGGCCGGAAAGCTTTCTGATCGCCTCCGCCTCCTCAGGACGCGGACCCGCCTGCGCACCGGGATCGCGGCCGTGCAGCAGCACGGGCAGCTCCTGGTGTCCGGTGGAGATGATGGACCGCAGCCGCCGCGGAGGCCTTGACGGATCGGCCAGGGCCAGCCGCGGGAACCGGTCGAACAGCGAGGTCAGGGCCACCGTCGCCTCGGCCATGGCCAGGGGCCGGCCCAGGCAGTGGTGCACGCCGTGGCCGAAGGAGACGTGGTCGCGGCTGGTGGACCGGGTGACGTCGAACAGCTCGGCGTCCGGGCCGTGCCGCTCGGGATCGCGCCCGGCACCGGCGAACGAGACCACGACCGGATCGCCCTTCGGAATCGTCAGGCCCGGCTCGATCTCGATCTCCTCGACGGCGTAGCGCAGCCCCGACATGGCGCCGGGCGCCTCGAAACGCAGCGACTCCTCGATGGCGTCCTCCCAGGTCACCTGCCCGGAGCGGACGAGTGCGAGCTGCTCGGGGTGGGCGAGCAGGCTGTGCACGGTGTTGTCGATGAGGTTGACGGTCGTCTCGAAGCCCGCGGTCAGCAGCAGGATCAGGTTGTCCATCAACTCCTGTTCGCTGAGGCTGCCTTCGTCGTGCGCGGCCATCAGGGCCGTCGTCAGGTCGTCGGCCGGGTGCTCGCGCTTGTACTGGAGGAACGCGGTCAGCGTGCCGTACAGCTCGACTCCGTTGGCCTGGGCATCCTCCAGGGTGATCGCCGTGTCGAAGAAGCGGCTGATGATGCGGTAGAGGGCACCCCGCGGACCGTTCTCACCCGGCGGTACGCCGAAGAGTTCGCACACCACCTCGTGCGGGATCGGCGCCGCGAACGCCGCCCGCAGATCGACGACTTCGCCCTCGGGGGTCCGCTCCAGGTCGTCCAGCGCCTGGTCGACGATCTCCTGGACGCGCGGCAGCAGCGCGTCGACGCGGCGCTTGGTGAAGGCGGCGGCCATCGGTTTGCGCAGCCGGCTGTGGTCGGCGCCGTAGGCCGTGACCATGTTGCGCACCGACACCCAGATCGCGAGCGGCCAGGTGCGGGAGATGTCCCCGTTGATCCAGGCCGGCCAGTGCTGGAAGGCGTCCTTGCTCGTCTCGGGGCCGGCCAGGAGCCGCTTGTTCAGCTCCAGGCCGTTGATCCACCACGCCCGTACGCCGCCCGGGAGTTCCACCTCCACGGCCGGCCCCTGGGCGCGGATCCGGGATATCTCGCCGTAGAGATCCTGGCCGGACGGGTCGATCGCCAGGAAGGGGCAGGCGTGCTGTGCCATGACTCATCGCTCCTTGGTCCAGAGGCTGGGGAACCATCGTGCGATCTACGTGACGAAAAAACTTGGCATCCGGTTTGTTTTGGCCACCACTTCACCCACTGTCGGCCAGGGGAAGTCCGGCACGGCACCGACCGGGACGCCCCGCTAGCGCAGGGCGAGCCCCGCCCGGCCCGGCTCCTCCAACGCCCCGTCGGTCTCCTTCCCCTCCGCCTCCCTGCCGGGGTCCGGCTCGGTCCCGGCCGGGTCCAGGGCACCGGCCAGGTGCGGTGCGGCCACGCACGGCAGCAGCAGGTGCCACAGGTCGGCCAGCGAGGGGCGGGTGAGCCAGCCGGGGTCCTCCCGGGCCAGCACCTCGATGCCGGTCGTGGCGGCGAGGACGACGGCGCTGGAGCGGTGCGAGGGCATCCCGGCGGCGAGTTCGCCCCTGCGCTCGGCCTCGGCCAGCAGCGCGTGCACGCACTCCCGCCACTCCCGGCGCAGGTCACGCACCCGCCCGGCGACCGCCTCGGCGTTGAGCCGCAGCCCCGCACGCACCACGACATCGGCACACAGCAGCCGGGCGACGTGGTGCGTGACGTCCACGAGGCGCTGGAGAGCGCACCCGTCGCCGCGGCGGCCCCGGGCCGCGATCTCGCGCAGGGCGCGGGCGGCCGCGTGCTCGACGGCTTCGGCCACGGCGGCCTTGTTCGCGAAGTGGAAGTGCAGCGCCCCGGAGCTGACGCCGGCTCCCGCGCTGATCTCCGCGAGGCTGGCCCGGACGTATCCCCGCGCCTCGAACTGCTCGGCCGCCGACCGGATCAGCGCGTGACGGGTCCGGACGGCCCGGTCCTGTTTGGTCACCCCTGGCTCCTGTGGAGGGCTCTGATGGCGACGCAATGAAACCAACTCGCTGGTTTTTCCACAACGCGCCGATGAGCCGGATGCCATGGTCCAGCCGTCCCACCCCTCCTGCACCGGCGCGATGCGCCCCTACGCCCGCAGATACGCCAGCACGGCCAGCACCCGGCGATGGGTCTCGTCCGCCGGGGGCAGGTCCAGCTTGGTGAGGATGCCGGAGATGTGCTTGCCGACGGCCGCCTCGGAGACGACCAGTTCGCGCGCGATCGAGCTGTTGGACCTGCCCTCCGCGATCAGCGCCAGCACCTCCCGCTCACGCGGGGTGAGCCGCTCCAGCGGGTCGCGGCGGCGGCGCAGCAACTGCCGTACGACCTCGGGGTCGACGACCGTGCCGCCGTCGGCCACCTCGCCGAGCGCCTCGACGAACTCCTCGACCTGGCCGACGCGGTCCTTGAGCAGATAGCCGACGCCCGTGCCGTCACCGGAGTCCAGCAGCTCGGCGGCGTAGCTGCGCTGCACGTACTGGCTGAGGACCAGGACGGGCAGCGTGGGCCGCTCCTGGCGCAGCCGTACGGCCGCGTGCAGGCCCTCGTCCTGGAAGCCGGGCGGCATCCGCACGTCCGTCACCACCACGTCGGGGGCGAGCTCCCCGACCGCGGCGATCAGTGCCCCGGCGTCCCCCACGGCCGCGACGACCTCGTGTCCGCAGCGGCCGAGCAGCCCGACGAGCCCGTCCCGCAGCAGCACGCTGTCCTCGGCCAGGACCACCCGCAGCGGTCGCTCAACTCGCAGGGCCACAAGGGATCTCCACACGCAGCAGGGTCGGTCCGCCGGGCGGACTGGACAGGGAGAGTCTGCCATCGAGCACCGACACCCGGTCGGCGAGTCCGGTCAGCCCGCTGCCCTCCCCGGCCCGCGCACCGCCGCGCCCGTCGTCGCGGATCCGCAGGACCAGCCGGCCGTCGCGGTGCCCGCCGCTCACCTCCGCCCGGCTCGCCCCGCTGTGCCGGCCCACGTTGGCGAGCGCCTCGCACACCACGAAGTACGCGGCGGCCTCGACGGCCTGGGAGAGCCGCCCGGGCAGCTCCAGGGCGACGTCCACGGGCACGGCCGAGCGGTCGGCGGCGTCGGCGACGGCGGCTTCGAGGCCGTAGTCGGCGAGGACCTTGGGGTGGATGCCGTGGATGAGCTCGCGCAACTCCGCGAGGGCCGTGCCCGCCTGCTCATGGGCCTTGGCGAGCTGGTCGGCCAGCGGTCCGGGCGGGGCGTCCAGCCGGGCCAGGCCGAGCGTCATCGTCAGGGCGACGAGCCGCTGCTGCGCCCCGTCGTGCAGATCGCGCTCGATCCGCCGCCGTTCCGCCTCGAAGGCGTCCACCAACCGCACCCGGGACCGGGCCAGTTCGACCACCCTGACCCCCAGGTCGGCCTCGCGCGGGGCGATCAGCAGCCGGGCCAGCCCGGCCCGCGCACCGGCGGCGACACCCAGCAGGTAGGCGCCCAGGGCGAGCAGGAGCAGTCCGAGGACGGCGAACCCGACGGCAGCCGGCCAGGTGGTGACCAGCCACACCTTGAGCACCTTCGCCTCTCCGGAGACGGCCACGAGCACCGGAGTCGCCACCACGGAGAGCGGCCCCAGCAGGAAGGCGGTGACCGCGAGAGCGTCGACCGGCCACAACAGCCCCGCGAACAGCAGGGCATGGCCGAGCTCCCGCCAGGTGGCCCGCTCCCGCAACCGGGTCGTCAGCCAGGCCCGCAGCCCCGGCTCCCCGGGCGCCTCGTGCGTATCGGGCGCCGGCTCCGCGTCGACCAGCCGCAGCCGGAACCGCTCCAGAGCCGCCACCGGAATGCCCGCCAGGGCCGTCCCCAGCAGCACAGGCAGCCCCACCAGCGCCAGGGCGAGCACCCCGCCGGCCGCCACCGAGACCACGAACCCCACGAGCACGACGGCACCGGTCACCGCGCCGGTGAGCAGGTATGCGGCCGACCGCCACGGCCACGCCCGCAGCAGATAGCCGGGGCGGGACATGGCCTGCCACACGTTCCGAGGATGCATGGGGATCACCGTAGAAGCGGGCCGGGGCCCCGGCCATGGGCCCAGACGGAGACCGGAGGCTATGCCTGGCCCTACCCCAGGTCTAGGCCCCGCCGCACTGCGCCGGACCGCCCCCGCCCGGTTTCGTGGAAGCGACACCGACACCAGGGGGAACCCATGACACCCGACGCCATCCGGCTGGACTCCGTCACCAGGGCATACGGACCCTTGACCGCACTCGACGAGGTCTGTCTGGCCTTCCCGGCCGGGACCTTCACCGCCGTCATGGGCCCCTCCGGCTCCGGCAAGTCGACGCTGCTCCAGTGTGCCGCCGGCCTGGACCGGCCCACCTCCGGCTCGGTCACCCTCGCCGGCACCGAACTGGCCGGGCTGAGCGAGCGCCGGCTGACCCTGCTGCGCCGCGAGCGCGTCGGGTTCGTCTTCCAGGCGTTCAACCTGCTGTCCTCGCTGACCGCCGAGCAGAACGTCGCCCTGCCCCTGCGGCTGGCCGGCCGGCGCGTCCCGAAGGCCCGCGTGCGCCAGGCGCTCCAGCAGGTCGGCCTGGCCGAACGAGCCCGGCACAGACCGTCCCGGCTCTCCGGCGGCCAGCAGCAACGCGTCGCCCTGGCCCGGGCGTTGATCACCCGCCCCGACGTGCTGTTCGCCGACGAACCGACCGGCGCCCTGGACACCCGGACCGGCCGCGAGGTGCTCGGGCTGCTGCGCGGCATGGTCGACCGCGAGGGCCAGACGGTCGTCATGGTCACGCACGACCCGGTGGCCGCCGCGTACGCGGACCGCGTGGTCTTCCTCGTCGACGGGCGCGTCCACGGGGAGTTGACCGCTCCGAGCGCCGACACCGTCGCCGCGCGCATGACCCGCCTGGAGGCCGTGCCGTGCTGAGCGTCGCCCTGCGCACCCTGCGCACCCGCTGGGCCACCTTCACCGGCAGCTTCGTCACGCTGTCGCTGGGCGTGGCACTGCTGACCGTGACGGGCCTGGCCCTGGCCTCGTCGGCCGCCGCCCCGCAGCGCGCCCCCGAACGCTTCGCGGCGGCGCCGGTCGTGGTCAAGGCCCAGGACACCCTGCGCGTGCCGACCCCGGCAGGCGACCGCGTCTCCCGCCTCGCCCACCCGCGCCCACTGCCCGCCACGACCGTCGCCGAGTTGCGGAAGCTGGGCCCGGTCGTGGCGGACAGGTCCTTCGCCGTCCACGCCACGGGCGCCCCGGCCGACCTGGTAGGCCATCCCTGGTCCACCGCCGCGTTCGCCCCCTACGACCTCGCCACCGGCCGAGCCCCCCGCACCGCCGGTGAGGTCGCCGTCACCGGCGACTGGACACGCCCCGGCCAACGCCTCGACACCGACCGGGGCCCGGTACGCGTCGTCGGCACGCTCACCTCGCGCGGCTTCGAGAACGCCGTGTTCTTCACCGACGCCCGCGCGGCCCGACTCGCGCCCGCGGTCACCCAGGTGGCCGTCGCGGCCGATCCGGCAGCCGTGCGGGAGGCGGTGGGCGACAGCGCCCAGGTCCTCACCGGGGCATCGCGCCGCCTCGCCGACGCCGACCCCGGCCGGGACGGCGAGGCGCTCACCGCGATGAACTCCCTGTTCGGCACCGCCGGCGGCGTCACCGCCTTCGTGTCGGTCTTCGTCGTGGCGTCGACCTTCGCCTTCGCGGTCGCCCAGCGGCGCCGGGAGTTCGCCCTGCTGCGCACCGCCGGGGCCACCCCGGGCCAGATCCGCCGGACCGTCCTCGTCGAAGCCCTGGCCGTCGGCACGCTCGCCTCGGCCGCCGGATGCGCCCTCGGCTCCCGCGCGGCGCCGCGCCTCGCGGCCTGGGTCGTCGGCAACGATCTCGCCCCGGCCTGGTTCACCATCGGCGACCACACCTGGCCGTACCACGCGGCCTTCTGGACCGGCCTGCTCGTCGCGCTGTGCGGAGCGACCGCGGCGTCCTGGCGGGCCGGCCGCACCGGCCCCACCGAGGCGCTGCGCGAGGCCGCAGCCGAGAGCGGGACGATCACCCGGGGCCGCCTGCTGTCCGGCACGGCCCTGCTGCTGGCGGCCGCGGTGACCCTGGGCCTGTCCCTGGCCGGCGACCCGGCCGACCTGCTGCACCGCAAGACCTACGTCAGCCGCCCGATGCTGCTGATCACCGCGGCCGCCCTGCTCTCCCCGCTCGTGCTGGGCCCCCTGACCCGGCTGCTGACCTGGCTCCCGGGCTCCTGCGCCCTGCTCGTGCGCGAGAACACCGCCGCCGGGATGCGCCGCACCGCCGCGCTCGCGGCCCCCGTCCTGGTCACCGTCGCCCTCGCGGGCTCCCTCCTCGGCGCCACCACGACCCTGAACCGGGCGCAGGCCGCCGAGACGAGCGAGCGCACCACCGCCGCCTTCGTCGTGACCCCGCCGGCCGGCACCGGCTTCGACGCGGCCGCCCTGCGCCGACTGCGCGCCGTCCCGGGCACCGCGATGTCACCGACGTCCTCGACGGCCGTCCACGTCCTGGAGGACGGCGTGGCCCTCATCCGCTCCGAGGCCCGCGCCGCCGCCCCCGGCCCCCTCGCGGCCACCACCCGCCTGCCCCTGGCCGCCGGAGCGGTGGACGACCTCGACGACGACTCGATCATCGTCAACGAGGAGTGGCAGCGGCACCGGGTGGGCGACCGCGTCCGGATCTGGCTCGGTGACGGAACACCGCGCACCCTGCGGATCGCCGCGGTGATGCCCACCGGCACCGGCGACAACGGCGTCTACGTCACCCCGCGCAACGCCCCGGGCGCCACGGTCGACCGGATCGACGTGGCCCTGACCGCCGGCGCGGACCCGAAAACCGTCGCCGCCGCCCTCCACCAGGCACTCGGCACCGGGAACGGCCAGGTCCTCACCCGCGACGCCTGGATCCGGGCCACCCACCCCGAGACGAACCGCACCACCCGCCTCGGCCTCCTACTGGTCCTCGGCATCGCCCTTCTCTACACGGGCATCTCCGTGGCCAACACCATGGTCATGGCGACGTCGGACCGGGCCCGCGACCTGGCCGTACTGCGGCTGGCCGGCGCCACCCGGTGGCAGGTCCTGCGGCTGACCGGCGCCGAGGCCCTGACGGTCGTGGCGGCCGGCGCCCTCCTCGGCCTCCTGGTCGCCGCCGTCAACCTGGCCGGCATGGCGGGCGCCCTCGCCCTGCTGTCGGCCCCGGTCACGATCGAGCTCCCCTGGCAGGCCTTCGGCACGACGACGGCCGTCTGCGCCCTCCTCGCCGTGACCTCCGCGCTCACCCCGGCCACCCTCGCCCTGCGCCGCCGCCCGGCGGAACTGGCGGGTGTACGGGAGTGACAGGTACACGGACGCCCCGAGGCCGGGTCCATCCGATGACGAACCCGATAATCTGGCAGCCGTGAAACGGACCTCGTTCGGCACCTGGCCCTGCTCCATAGCCCGCACCGCCGACATCCTCGGCGACGCCTGGAGCCTGCTGGTGCTGCGCGAGGTCTTCTACGGCGAATCCCGCTTCGACGGCTTCATCGGCTCGCTCGGCATCGCCCGCAACACCCTCACCGACCGGCTGCGCCGCCTGGAGTCCGAGGGCCTGCTGCGGCGGCAGGCCTACCAGAGCGACCCGGTCCGCCACGCGTACCTGCTGACGGACAAGGGCCGCGACTTCTTCGGCGTACTCGCCGCGATCAACGCCTGGGGCGACCGCTGGCTGGCCGGCGACGAGGGCGCCCCGGTCGTCCTGCGTCACACACCGTGCGACCACGACACCGAGGCCCGGGTCGTCTGCTCCTCCTGCGGCGAGCCGCTGCGCCACGAGGACACGGCCGCCCGCACGGGCCCCGGCTACCCGGCCCGCCTCCTCGACGACCCCGCCATACGCGAACGCTTCGCCCCCGGCCGATCCCTGGGGGACGCCCGGGCCGACCGGGCCTGAGCACAACGAGGCCTGAGAGCTTCCTCACACGCGCAACCCCTGGGCCCGCGAGACAACCCTCACATCCTCGGACGCGAGGAGGCACGAAAAAGGGCGGCATCTGAACGATGCCGCCCTTTTTCGACGGTGCGCGAGGGGGGAGTTGAACCCCCACGCCCTTGCGGGCACTGGAACCTGAATCCAGCGCGTCTGCCTATTCCGCCACCCGCGCATTGGGTGTGTCGTGGGCTCCTGCCCCAGGGGGCCCGGCGCCTTCCGACACCCAGAACATTAGCACGCGGGGCGGGGTGGATTCACATCCGTTCTTCCGCAGGCAGACCCGCCTCCGAACCTTCGGTGCCCTGGCCACGTATCAACGCGTGTCGCTGCACGTATCAACCTCGTACCGGTACCCCCCGTCTCCCCAGGAGGCGGTAGGGGTCCACAGCCCGGTGCGGGACACTGGTCTTCAGCCGCCTCTACGATCCTTGTCAGGAGTCCGGGAGAGCGGTTGCGCGGCAGCCGTAGCACCGGAGGAGTTCGAAGGAGAGCTCCACAGGGAACTTCGTCATGCGTCGACACCCGTCGGCCGTGCTGACAGGGGGAACCAGCCGATCGAGCGGCGCGTGGATACGATCAGTAAGCAGTACCAGGCAAGCGGCCCGCAGGGCAGTACACAGGACGGCAGCGACGGAGGAGGTGCCCCATGGGAGTCCTGAAGAAGTTCGAGCAGCGTCTCGAAGGTCTGGTCAACGGCACCTTCGCCAAGGTGTTCAAGTCCGAGGTCCAGCCCGTGGAGATCGCCGGCGCGCTCCAGCGCGAGTGCGACAACAACGCCACCATCTGGAACCGCGACCGGACGGTCGTGCCCAACGACTTCATCGTGGAGCTGAGCACGCCGGACTTCGAGCGGCTCAGCCCCTACTCCGGCCAGCTCGGCGACGAGCTCGCCGGCATGGTGCGCGACTACGCCAAGCAGCAGCGCTACACCTTCATGGGCCCGATCAAGGTGCACCTGGAGAAGGCCGACGACCTGGACACCGGTCTGTACCGGGTGCGCAGCCGTACGCTCGCCTCCTCCAGCAACCAGCAGGGCCCGTCAGGCGCCGCCGCACCCGCCGCCCCGCCCGCCGGACGTCCCGGCGGCTACGGCTACCCGCCGGCCGCCGCGCCCGCGGGCGCCCCGCCCATGCCGGCCGCGCCGCCGCCCGGCGGCCGCCCCGGCGGGTACGGCTACCCGCCGGCCGCGAGCGCACAGCGGCCCCCGGCCGCCCCGCCCGCCGGCGGACGCACGCGCCACTGGATCGAGATCAACGGCACCCGCCATCAGATCTCCCGCCCGACGCTGGTGCTGGGCCGCAGCACCGACGCCGACGTGCGGATCGACGACCCCGGCGTCTCCCGCCGGCACTGCGAGATCCGGACCGGAACGCCCTCGACGATCCAGGATCTCGGATCCACCAACGGCATCGTGGTGGACGGGCAGCACACCACCCGCGCTACGCTCCGCGACGGCTCGCGGATCGTCGTGGGCAGCACCACCATCATTTACCGGCAAGCCGAAGGGTGAAGCGGGGGCAATGTCAGAGCTGACCCTCACGGTCATGCGGCTGGGTTTCCTGGCCGTACTGTGGCTGTTCGTGATCGTGGCCGTGCAGGTCATCCGGAGCGACCTGTTCGGTACGCGCGTCACCCAGCGCGGAGCGCGCCGGGAGGCAGGCCGGCAGCAGCAGGCCGCCCGCCAGGCCCCGCCGCAGCAGCGCCAGCAGTCCGGCGGCGGCCGCCGCGGCCGTAACGCTCCCACCAAGCTGGTCGTGACCGAGGGCACCCTCACCGGCACCACGGTCGCGCTCCAGGGCCAGACCATCACCCTGGGCCGGGCGCACGACTCGACGATCGTGCTGGACGACGACTACGCCTCCAGCCGCCATGCCAGGATCTACCCGGACCGCGACGGCCAGTGGATCGTCGAGGACCTCGGCTCCACCAACGGCACGTACCTGGACCGGAACCGGCTGACGACTCCCACACCGATTGCGCTGGGCGCGCCGATCCGCATCGGCAAGACCGTCATCGAGCTGCGGAAGTAGTACGACAATGAGCGAGCGGAGCGAGCACGCAGTGGCGGGCCCCACCCCGGGCCCCGGCGCGCTCCCGACCGGAGGGTGGGCAGTGTGGCTCGACACGACCGGCTGTACCCGGAGCCGACAGGCGAGGTGCGCATGAGTCTGTCACTGCGCTTCGCCGCCGGATCGCACAAGGGGATGATCCGGGAGGGCAACGAGGACTCCGGATACGCCGGCCCGCGCCTGCTCGCCATCGCCGACGGCATGGGCGGCGCCGCGGCGGGCGAGGTCGCCTCCTCCGAGGCCATCTCCACGATCGTCGCGCTCGACGACGACGTCCCCGGCTCCGACATCCTCACCTCGCTCGGCACGGCCGTACAGCGCGCCAACGACCAGCTGCGCTCGATGGTCGAGGAGGACCCCCAGCTCGAGGGCATGGGCACCACCCTCACCGCCCTGCTCTGGACCGGCCAGCGCCTCGGCCTGGTGCACGTCGGCGACTCGCGCGCGTACCTCCTCCGCGACGGCGTCCTGACGCAGATCACGCAGGACCACACCTGGGTGCAGCGCCTGGTCGACGAGGGCCGCATCACCGAGGAAGAGGCCACGACCCACCCGCAGCGCTCCCTCCTGATGCGCGCGCTCGGCAGCGGCGACCACGTCGAACCGGACCTGTCCATCCGCGAGGTCCGCGCCGGCGACCGCTACCTGATCTGCTCCGACGGCCTGTCCGGCGTGGTGTCCCACCAGACCCTGGAGGACACCCTCGCCAGCTACCAGGGCCCCCAGGAGACCGTCCAGAACCTGATCGAGCTGGCCCTGCGTGGCGGCGGCCCGGACAACATCACCGTCATCGTCGCCGACGTCCTCGACCTGGACACCGGCGACACTCTCGCCGGGCAGCTGTCCGACACCCCCGTCGTGGTCGGCGCCGTCGCCGAGAACCAGCATCAGCACCACGACAACGGCATCATGCAGACCCCCGCCGGCCGCGCCTCCGGGCTCGGCCGCCAGGGGCACGGCCAGGGCGGCGGAGGCGGCGAGTTCGGCCCGCCCGGCTCCGGCGACACCACCGGCTACATCCCGGCGGCCGGCCTGGGCTACGGCGACGACGACTTCACCAAGCCCCGCAGGAAGGGCCGCTGGCTGAAGAGATCCTTCTACGGCGTCCTCGCGCTGGCCGTCATCGGCGGCGGCCTGTACGGCGGCTGGCGCTGGACGCAGACGCAGTACTACGTCGGCGCCGAGGACGAACACGTCGCGCTGTACCGGGGCATCAGCCAGGACCTGGCCTGGGTGTCCTTGTCGGAGGTCGAGAAGGACCACCCCGAGATCGAACTCAAGTACCTGCCGCCCTACCAGCAGAAGCTGGTCAAGGCGACCATCGCCGAGGGCGGGCTGAAGAACGCCCAGGCGAAGATCCAGGAACTGTCGGTGCAGGCCTCCGCGTGCAAGAAGGAGGCGCAGCGGCGCGAAGCCGAGAGCGAGAACAACGCCAAGACCGGCGAGGGCGAGGCCGGGGGCACCACGGGAACCACTCCCGCCTCCTTCACGTCCAAGGCCACACCGACGCCGAACCCGACGAACCCGTCGGGCTCGCCGTCGGCGCCGGATAAGTCCCCGAACCCGTCCACGACCGCACCTACTCCCAGCCCCGGCCCCAGCCTCTCGGAGGAAGAGCAGAAGGTCGTCTCGCTGTGCGGTAAGCAGTAGGCAAGCCGTGAGAGGCCCTGTTACACGATGAGCGGTACGAATACGTCGCACTCGCCGCAGCACCACACGTCCACGATCGGCGCGATCGGCGCACCGAGCAGACGCAACACCGAGCTGGCACTGCTGGTGTTCGCCGTCGTCATCCCGGTGTTCGCCTATGCCAACGTCGGCCTGGCCATCAACGACTCGGTACCGCCGGGCCTGTTGAGTTACGGCCTCGGACTCGGCCTGCTCGCGGGCGTCGGCCATCTCGTCGTACGGAAGTTCGCGCCGTACGCGGACCCGCTGATGCTGCCGCTGGCGACGCTGCTGAACGGGATCGGTCTGGTCGTCATCTGGCGGCTGGACCAGTCCAAGCGACTCAGCAACTACGCCGATGCCGCACCGCGCCAGCTGCTGTACTCGGCGCTGGGCGTCACCCTGCTGGCGGTCGTACTGGTCTTCCTCAAGGACCACCGTGTCCTGCAGCGCTACACGTACATCTCGATGGCGGGTGCGCTGTTCCTGCTGATCCTGCCGCTCGTGCCAGGACTCGGCGCGAACATCTACGGCGCCAAGATCTGGATCAAGATCCCCGGCCTCGGCACGCTCCAGCCCGGTGAGTTCGCGAAGATCATCCTCGCGGTCTTCTTCGCCGGCTATCTCATGGTCAAGAGAGATGCCCTGGCCCTGGCCAGCCGCCGCTTCATGGGCCTGTACCTGCCCCGCGGCCGCGACCTCGGTCCGATTCTCGTCGTCTGGGTGATCTCGATCCTCATCCTGGTCTTCGAGACCGACCTCGGTACGTCGCTGCTGTTCTTCGGAATGTTCGTCATCATGCTGTACGTCGCCACCGAGCGGACCAGCTGGATCGTCTTCGGTCTGCTGATGTCCGCGGTCGGCGCCGTCAGTGTGGCGAGCTTCGAGCCGCACATCCAGACGCGTGTGCAGGCCTGGCTCGACCCGGCCCGCGAGTTCAAGCTCTCCCGCTCCGGCATCCAGGACGGCGTCGTCCACTCCGAGCAGGCGATGCAGGCCCTGTGGGCCTTCGGCTCCGGCGGCACGCTCGGCACCGGCCTCGGACAGGGCAACTCCGACCTGATCGGCTTCGCCGCCAACTCCGACTTCATCCTCGCCACCTTCGGCGAGGAGCTCGGTCTCGCTGGCGTCATGGCGATCCTGCTGCTCTACGGCCTGATCGTCGAACGGGGTGTGCGTACCGCACTCGCAGCCCGCGACCCCTTCGGCAAGCTTCTGGCCATCGGCCTGTCCGGCGCCTTCGGCCTCCAGGTCTTCGTCGTGGCCGGCGGCGTCATGGGCCTCATTCCGCTGACCGGTATGACGCTGCCGTTCGTGGCATACGGCGGTTCCTCCGTGATCGCCAACTGGGCCCTGATCGGCATCCTGCTACGCATCAGCGACACCGCCCGCCGCCCGGCTCCCGCTCCAGCCGGCGACCCCGATGCCGAGATGACCCAGGTGGTCCGCCCGTCATGAACAAGCCCCTGCGCCGAATCGCGATCTTCTGCGGCCTGCTCGTTCTGGCCCTGCTGATCCGCGACAACTGGATTCAGTACGTCAAGGCCGACGAACTGAGGACCGATACCAAGAACCGCCGCGTCTCGATCGAGCGCTACGCCTCGCCGCGCGGCGACATCATCGTCGGCGGCGACCCCATCACCGGGCACGCGACGACCACGTCGGGCGACTTCAAGTACAAGCGCACCTACAAGGACGGGCCCATGTGGGCGCCCGTCACCGGCTTCGTCTCACAGGCCTTCGGCGCCAACCAGCTGGAGAACCTCGAGGACGGCATCCTCTCCGGCAACGACGACCGGCTCTTCTTCCGCAACACGCTCGACATGCTGACGGGCAAGAAGAAGGAGGGCGGCAACGTCGTCACCACGCTCAACGCCGCCGCGCAGAAGGCCGCCTACAACGGCCTGAAGAAGCAGGGCGGCAAGGGCGCGGTGGTGGCTCTGGAGCCGTCCACCGGCAAGATCCTGGCGCTGTCGTCCTTCCCGTCGTACGACCCGTCGTCGATCGCCGGCAACAGCTCCAAGGACGCCGAGGCCTGGAAGAAGCTGGACAAGAAGAACAACCCGGACGACCCGATGCTCAACCGGGCCCTGCGCGAGACGTACCCGCCCGGCTCCACTTTCAAGGTCCTCACCGCGGCCGCCGCCCTGGAGGACGGGCTGTACACGGACGCGGACCAGAAGACGAAGTCGCCGCTGCCCTGGACCATGCCGGGCACCACGACCCAGCTGAAGAACGAGGGGAACATCCCCTGCGAGAACGCCACCCTCCGGGCGGCGCTCCAGTACTCCTGCAACACCGTCTTCGGCAAGATCGGCTCCGACCTCGGCAACGAGAAGATGCTGGCCGAGGCCAAGAAGTTCGGCTTCACCGAGGAGCAGTTCACGCCGGTCCGCTCCAGCGCGTCGGTGTTCTCCGACAACATGAACCCCTCGCAGACCGCGCTGTCCTCCATCGGCCAGTTCAACACCGCGGCCACCCCGCTGCAGATGGCCATGGTCGCCTCGGCCGTCGCCAACCACGGCACCCTGATGAAGCCGTACATGGTCGACGAACTCCAGGCCCCGAACGTCGACACCATCGAGAAGACCGAGCCGGAGGAGATGAGCAAGCCGATGTCGGCCGAGAACGCCCAGATCCTCCAGTCGATGATGGAGACCGTGGTCGAGAAGGGCACGGGCACGAACGCCAAGATCCCCGGCGTCAAGGTGGGCGGCAAGACCGGTACCGCCCAGCACGGCGTCGACAACAGCGAGAACCCCTACGCGTGGTTCATCTCGTACGCCAAGGGCGACGACGGCAGCTCGCCGGTCGCCGTGGCGGTCGTGATCGAGGACGACAACGCCGTCCGTGACGACATCTCCGGTGGCGGCCTCGCGGCGCCGATCGCGAGGAACGTGATGGAGGCGGTCATCGACAGCAAGAAGTGACCCCGCTCACGTCTGCTTCACATCGATGCACGTTGCGATACCGGTCCTGTATCGGCTGACGGGCTTGGCCAGGTCACACAAAGCGAGCCGGGTACGGTAGGCCCGGACGGCAGCCTCCGACCGTACAAGTTTCCGGTCGGGACCGACGGAGAGGGCTGGTAGGTAGCTATGGAAGAGCCGCGTCGCCTCGGCGGCCGGTACGAACTGGGCCAGGTGCTCGGGCGTGGTGGCATGGCGGAGGTCTACCTCGCGCATGACACCCGCCTCGGCCGCACCGTGGCGGTGAAGACGCTGCGCGCGGATCTCGCGCGTGACCCTTCCTTCCAGGCCCGGTTCCGCCGGGAGGCCCAGTCGGCCGCCTCGCTCAACCATCCCGCGATCGTCGCGGTCTACGACACGGGCGAGGACTACATCGACGGGGTCTCGATCCCGTACATCGTCATGGAGTACGTAGACGGCTCGACGCTCCGCGAACTGCTCCACAGCGGCCGCAAGCTCCTGCCCGAGCGCGCCATGGAAATGACCATCGGCATCCTCCAGGGCCTGGAGTACGCCCACCGCAACGGCATCGTCCACCGCGACATCAAGCCCGCGAACGTCATGCTGACGCGCAACGGCCAGGTCAAGGTGATGGACTTCGGCATCGCCCGTGCCATGGGCGACTCCGGCATGACCATGACGCAGACGGCAGCCGTCATCGGCACCGCCCAGTACCTCTCGCCGGAACAGGCGAAGGGCGAGCAGGTCGACGCGCGGTCGGACCTCTACTCCACCGGCTGTCTCCTCTACGAACTCCTGACGGTGCGGCCCCCGTTCGTCGGCGACTCCCCGGTCGCCGTCGCGTACCAGCACGTACGCGAAGAGGCCCAGGCCCCGTCGGTCTTCGACCCCGAGATCACGCCCGAGATGGACGCCATCGTCCTCAAGGCACTGGTCAAGGACCCGGACTACCGCTACCAGTCGGCCGACGAGATGCGCGCCGACATCGAGGCCTGCCTCGACGGCCAGCCGGTCGCGGCCACGGCCGCGATGGGCTCGGTGGGTTACGGCGGCTACCCCGACGACCAGCCGACGACGGCCCTGCGCGCGGACTCCGGCGCGGGCGCCACGTCGATGCTGCCCCCGATGAACCCGGACGACGACGGCTACGGCTACGACGACCGCCCCGACCGGCGCCGTCAGCAGCAGCGCAAGTCCAACACGTCGACGATCCTGCTCGTGGTGGCGGGCGTCCTCGTACTGGTCGGAGCGATCCTGATCGGACGGTGGGCGTTCAGTGGCAACGGAGGCGTGAGCGACGACACACTCGCCGCACCCAACTTCGTCGGCGAGACCCAGCAGAACGCCCGGAAGCTGGCCGACAACGCCGACCTGAAACTGACCTTCTCCAAGAAGCCCTGCGAGAACCAGACCAAGGGCAACATCTGCGACCAGGACCCGAAGGCCGGAACGGACGTCACGAAGGGCGACACCATCTCCCTGGTGGTGTCGACCGGGGCGCCGAAGGTGGCGGTACCGAGCGTCGTGGGCGACACCCTGGACGAGGCCAAGGCGAAGCTGGAGGACGACAAGTACGAGTTCGAGGTCGAGACGAAGTCGAAGGAGTCCACGGAGGACCCCGGCACCGTGCTCGAGCAGAACCCGGAACTGGGCGAGGAGGTGGAGAAGGGCACCACCATCACCCTCACCATCGCCAAGGAGGCGGCGAAGTCCACCGTCCCGGACGTGCTCGGCCGGGACTGTGACGCGGCCAAGCAGCAGATGCAGGCCAGCAACCTCGTCGGCAACTGCACCGAGGTGGAGACGGACGACGACAGCCAGGTCGGCAAGGTCATCGCGACCACGCCACAGGCCGGCACGTCGGTCGACCCGAACTCGTCGGTCAACATCCAGATCGGCAAGAAGAAGCAGCAGCAGAAGGTCAAGGTCCCCCAGCTCGTCGGCCAGACGGTCGCCCAGGCCAAGCAGACGCTCGCCGGACTCGGCTTCACGAAGATCCAGTTCGCGAACGGCAGCGACCAGGGCGACAACGCCCTCGTCTCCGGCCAGGACCCGCAGGCCAACACCGAGGTCGACGACCCGGCGAACACGACGATCACCCTCCAGACCGTCGGCTTCGGCAACAACGGCGGCAACAACAACGGCGGAGGCGGCAACGGCGGCATCTTCGGCGGCGTCACCGGCCAATAACGGGACTGCCCCCTCGACTCGCCCGCTCAGGCCCCGGCACCCTCCACAGGGCGCCGGGGCCCAGCCGTGTCAGCGCACCCTTCATCGTGTTATCGAGCGCGCCTTACTGACGACCCTTCGATGGGATTCAGCCAGGAGCGCGAGATCCTTCTCGTTTTCCTCGATCAGGGACTTCTGGATGTCGGATTCCCGGCCACTCCATATCTTCACCAGGCCGGTGCGCTCCTTGCATTCGATGTCCGTGGTCGCGACAGATATCTCGCGCTTTGTGATTTCCTTTCCGGAGTTCTCGGCCGCCCCGAGTGCCTGCAGCGGAGTGCCGTACGAGAAACCTTTGTCGTTCATGCATCGTGACCAAGCTCGGGTAGCCTTCACGACTTCAGGGGATTTCAGCGACTCGGTAAAGCTGTCGACAGCGATGGCACTCGCCACCTCAGCGCCCTTCGCGTAGGTATATTTCCCTCGAATATCCGATTTGGCTCGACCCAGACAGCCGCCCTCCGGAACTTTCCGCCCGTTCACCTCGATGGTTTGATTCGGCTGACCGTTAAGAGCCAGGAGCTGCTTCTCCGACAGGTCTGTCTGCTTCCCAGAAGACGCCGATTCGGGAAAGTGATAGCCCTGCAACGAGGCAACCTTGGAATTCAGCACGCCATACCGCCGATTACTCCCGGGTTGGTATTTTGCAGGCGACTCGGCGCGTTTCAGCTCATAGGTGAGCCCGTATTCCCGCATGCAGTCACGTGTGAGCTTCCATTCCGCACGGGAGATCAAATCGAGCTCATCGGGAGTGAACGCATACTTGCCGATCGGGAGCTCCAAGTAGCCTTCCAAAGACGAGGCCTCGGCAACGTCACTGCCCGGTGAGACGGAAGCGGGTTCCGGCGTCGGTCGCTCAACCCGGCTCTCATTCCCGCCGCAAGCCGTGGCGCAGACCAGCAGGGCGCAGGCCAGCAGGGTAATGCGCAAGGGCCTTCCAATGTCCTGAGACATCGATCCTCCAGCGTAAAAAGAAGGTGCCGAACGCGTCGTACACGCGTCCGGCACCCGACACCTCAGGTCTGCTCAGAACTGGTAGCAGTCGTACCGTCCCGCCTCGCCGTCCTTCACCCTGAGGGAAGCGTTCTCGTTGTACGTGTTCTGCAGTCGGTTCGCAATGGAGTACCGACCGCCCTGCGCCCAGAGCCAGTCACAGGCTCCGCCCTGGTTGCTGTTGAAATAGATGATCGCACTCTCGTCCGGGGTCTTCGAGAGGAAGAACGCCGAGGCCGCATTGTTCTTGACAGGCAGCCCCTTCCCATTGGAATTCGAGGCGAAGGTGTATCCAGCCAGGCTGTCCAGATCGCCGTACCCGACGAAGCTTGTGTGAGACCCCTGCTGATTGGAGTTGTAGTAGAGCGACAGACACGGCCGGACGTCCTCGCAGCTGGACCCCGAGTAAGAGAGCGCACCGGCCTGGGAAACACCTGCGAGAGACACCAGGGCAGTGGTGACGCCCACGGCAGCCGCCTTCTTGAAAAACTGCACACTTCCCCCTCTTCGAACGTTCATTCGGTCGAATGAATGATATTCGTACGAAGATCCCGAGACCATGACGCCACAAGTGACGTACGCCACATGGATAGGCGGCAGGTATCTCGGGGCGCGAAACCTTGGTCAGCGCAATGCCTTCGGCGGTGTCCGGTCCGCGTTCACCTTCTCGACCCTTTCCAGTTCGCCCCACACGACGTACCGGTACGTGCTCGTGTACACCGGCGTGCAGGTCGTCAGCGTGATGTAGTGGCCCGGCTTCTTCTTGCCGGACTCCTTCGGGACCTGGGAGAGGACCTTCACGTTGAACTTCGAGGTCTCGGGAAGGATGTCGTAGACCTTGTAGACGTACCACTTGTCCTTCGTCTCGAAGACGATCGGGTCGCCCTTCTTGATCTTGTCGATGTTGTGGAACTTGGCGCCGTGACCGTCCCGGTGAGCCGCGAGCGAGAAGTTGCCGGTCTTGCCCGACATCGGCAGGACCGCCTTGACCGGATCGGTGTAGTACCCGGCGACACCGTCGTTGAGGATCTTGCTCGACGTGCCCTTCTCGACCAGGACCTCGCCGTTCTTCATCGCCGGCACATGCAGGAACCCGATGCCGTTCTTGGTGTCCAGCGCACCGGGGCCGCCGTCGCGGCCGTGGGCCCAGTCGTCACGGACCTTGTCCGCCTGCTTCCCGGCCGTACGGTCGGCGACCACGTTGGTCCACCAGAGCGAGTAGACGACGAACAGGCCCAGGACCAGGCCCGCGGTGATGAGGAGCTCCCCGAAGACGCTCACCGCCATGGCGACCGGGCCGGGACGGCGCCGGGCCGCGGACGGCCGGGACGCCGACGCGCCGGTGTGCTCTTCGTGCTCGGTGTCGGTGGTCGCTGCCACTGGTCATCTGCCCTTAACTGACGAGCGCATCCGGCTTGCCCTTGCTGCGCGGCCGTTCCTCGACCATCTTGCCCCAGACGATCATCCGGTACTTGCTGGTGAACTCCGGCGTGCACGTGGTCAGCGTGATGTAACGGCCGGGCTCGGTGAATCCCGACCCCGGGGGGACGGGGTTCAGGACGCTCGTGTTGCTGGGCGACGTGACCGGCAGGATCGACGCCATCTTGTAGACGTAGTACTTGTCCTGCGTCTCCACCACGATCGGATCGCCCTTGGTGAGCTTGTTGATGTACCGGAACGGTTCTCCGTGGGTGTTGCGGTGGCCCGCGAGCCCGAAGTTCCCGGTCTTGTCACCGGGCATCGCCGTCTTCAGCGCGCCGTCGGCGTAGTGGCCGACCATGCCCCGGTCGAGCACGCCCTTGCTGCTCGTGCCCTCGGCGATCGGCACCACCACGTCCAGCTTCGGGATGTGCAGGATGGCGAAGCCCTGCCCGGGCTCGAAGACCCCCGGGTTGCGCTTGCCGTTCGCCCAGTCGTCCTGGAGGCTGCTGGCCTCCTTGCCGGCCTGCGCGTGCGCCCGCACGTTCGTCCACCACAGCTGGTACGTGACGAACAGCAGCATCAACACACCGGTGGTGATGAACACCTCACCGATCGCCCGGCTGGCCACGACCGCCGGACCCGGCTTGCGCGCCCGCGCCTGCCGCCGCGCCTCGACCCGCGACAGCGGCGCCCGCCGCTCCTCCTGAGCCGGGCCCCGGGCCGATTCCTGAGCCGATCCCTGAGCCGATCCCTGAGCCGAGCGGGCCTCCCCAGCGCCGCCATGACGCCCGTGACGGCCCTTGGCGGCCTTTCTGCGGGCCGCACGGCCCCCGTGGGCGGGTCCGCCGTGCCGTGCCGCGGAAGAGCCCGGAGAGCCGGATACGGCGTCATCGGCCGCGGGCGGCGGCGGATCCGGTATCCGCAACGCCACCGTCTCCTCGTCGGCCGGAGGCAGATACGGCTCGTCCGGGACGGGCTCGTACGACGCCGGGTACGGCTCAGGCGCGAACGGCTGCGGCTCAGGCTCCTGCTGTGACATGTACGGCTGCGGCGCTGACGGCGGCTCCGGCTGCGGATACGGATGCGGCTCCGGCTGCGGAGAGGCACCGTACGCCCCTCCGCCCGGCCACTCCTCGAACGCACCCGCCACCCCGTACGACTGCTGCCCGTACGAGGTGTCGGACTCGCGCTCGGGGCGCAGCGCCGTCACGCCGTGGCCCTGCCCACCACCGGGGCGAGCCCGGCCGACCTCGCCACCGCGCCCTGGTCGCCGCACTCCACCAGCCAGTTGGCCAGCATCCGGTGCCCGTGCTCGGTCAGCACCGACTCGGGGTGGAACTGCACGCCCTCCACCGGAAGTTCGCGGTGCCTCAGGCCCATGACGATGCCGTCGTGCGTCCGGGCCGTGACCTCCAGCTCGGCCGGGACCGTCGCCGGCTCGGCGGCCAGCGAGTGGTAGCGCGTCGCCGTGAAGGGAGAGGGCAGGCCGGCGAAGACGCCCCGGCTGGTGTGCTCGACCAGCGACGTCTTGCCGTGCAGCAGCTCCGGCGCACGGTCCACCACGCCGCCGTACGCCACCTGCATCGACTGCATGCCGAGGCAGACGCCGAAGACCGGCACGCCCCTGGCGGCGCAGTGCCGGACCATGTCGACACAGACGCCCGCCTCCTCCGGGGTGCCCGGACCCGGGGAGAGCAGGACCCCGTCGAAGCCGTCCTGGGCGTGCGCCGTCGACACCTCGTCGTTGCGCAGGACCTCACACTCGGCGCCCAGCTGGTACAGGTACTGGACCAGGTTGAAGACAAAGCTGTCGTAGTTGTCGACGACGAGAATGCGCGCGCTCACTGGTTGTCCACCGTCACATCGTTGAAGGGCAGCAGCGGTTCCGCCCACGGGAAGACGTACTGGAAGAGGACGTAGACCACGGCCACGACCAGGACGAGTGAGATCAGCGCCCTCACCCACGTGTTCCCCGGCAGATGCCGCCAGATCCAGCCGTACATGCCGTCCCTTCCGTCGTACCACGGCACCAGACCCACGCCGTACAGCCACCAGACTAACGGCGCAACGCCTCCGGTTTCCCTGCCTCCACAGGCTGCGTGGAGTCCAGGTGCGCCCAGACGATCAGCCGATGACTGTGTCCCCATTCCGGTTCACACGTGGTCAGCGTCAGATAACGACCCGAACGCGTGTACCCGGATGTACGTGGGACAGGGTCGATCACCTCGATGTCCGAGGGCACTGTTTTGTACGGGCCTTTGTCGATCCGATACGTGAACCAGGTCGTGCCGTCGGTCAGCACCACGGCGTCACCCCGCCTCAGCTGGGGAAAGTCCTTGAAGGGGTCACCGTAGGTGCGGCGGTGGCCGGCGACCGCGAAGTTCCCCTTCTGGCCGAGCTGAGCGGTCTCCGCGTAGTGGCCCAGGCCCTTCTTCAGGGTGCCGGTGCCGGTGCCTTCGAGCACGGGCTTGTTCCACGTGAAACCAAGGCGCGGGATGTACATGATCGCGAAGGGCTTGCCCTTGGCGTAGGGCGCGGGCCTCGCGGGGCTCGCGGAGGTGCCGTCGGCCGGCGGACGGGGCTTGGACCACTCCTTCCGGAGCAGGTCGATCTGGTCGTCCATGACGTCGTCGGCCCGCACGCCGGTCCAGAAGAGTACATAGACGACGAACAGCACGATCACGCTGCCGACGGTGATACACAGTTCGCTGAGGGTCCTGACGATCACACGCACCGGCGGCTCCCCCGGCCAGGCTCTACTCCTCCACGGGCTTCGCGTAGTGCAGATCCACTGTGCCCGAGTAGCCGGGAAGAGTCACCGGCCCGTTCTCCTCGACTTTCCAGCCGAGCCCGTAGACGTTGACGTAGACCATGTAGTTCTGGATCGCCGGGGACGCCGCGAGCGCCTTCTGGAGCTTGCCCGGGTCACCGACCGCCGTGATCTTGTACGGCGGTGAGTAGACACGGCCCTGGAGGATCAGGGTGTTGCCCACGCAGCGCACCGCGCTGGTGGAGATCAGCCGCTGGTCCATGACCTTGATGCCCTTGGCTCCGCCCTGCCACAGCGCGTTCACCACGGCCTGGAGGTCCTGCTGGTGGATGACCAGGTAGTCAGGCTGCGGCTCGGGATAGCCGGGCAGCTTGGCGGTGGCGTCCGGCGGGGCGTCGTTGAGCGTGACCGTGAGCGAATCGCCCTTGAGCTTCTGCGTGCCCGCGCGCTTCTCCAGGGCGGCGAGCTTGTCGTCCTCCGCCTTGGTGCTGCCGTCGTCGCGCTCGGCGAGCGCCTCTATCTCCTTGCGCAGGGTCCCGTTGGTCTCGTCCAGCTCGCCGTTCTCCCGGCTGCGCTCCTGGATGAGGTCGGACAGCTTCAGCAGCGAGGTGTCCGTGCGGATATTGGTGCCCTTGGCGGTGTTGAAGCTGGTGAAGAAAATGAGTCCCGCGAGCGCGAAGACGGCCGCCGTGAGGATCCGCACAGGCCGGAAACGGCGCGCGCGCTCAGGGGTGGATCCCGTCCCGGGGGAGTCGGCAGAATTGCTCAACGTACCCTTATCTCCTTCGGCGCCACGGAAGCACTACGCTAACGGACGCCCGGGGGAGCACTCAGAGTCCCCTTACGCTGCCCCGAGACCGACCCAGTTACCTGCGCGGCCACGCAGCGCATCGACAGGAGAGACCCTCGTGCCGAAGTCACGTATCCGCAAGAAGGCCGACTACACGCCGCCGCCCGCGAAGCAGGCGACCGCGATCAAGCTGAACAGCCGTGCCTGGGTCGCGCCCGTCATGTTGGCCATGTTCCTCATCGGCCTGGCCTGGATCGTCGTCTTCTATGTCACCGACGGGTCGCTGCCCATCGACTCGCTGGGCAACTGGAACATCGTGGTGGGCTTCGGCTTCATCGCCGCCGGATTCGGTGTCTCGACCCAGTGGAAGTAGCGGTCACCGGACGGTGAACGCAGCTCTGCCCAGGGTTGTTCACTGAGTTATCCACAGCGGTTTTCCACAGGTGGAAAAGAAACGACGATCTGTGGATAACTCGTTGAGCGTTGACGCCGGTATGACAGAAGTACCGGAACTCGAAAACTTGTTCGCCCCCTGCCTGACCTGCGAAAATGCCGGTCGGTGACAGGGGGCACAAGTGTTCCCGCACGGTGTGCACAAGATCCGCCACCCGCTGTGGACAACGCTCGCGCTCAGCTGAGCTGGGCCGTCCTCAACAGGGTCAACAGGACGATCACGGCGAGGACCAGCGCACACGTGCCGTACTGGATCAGGGCACGTCGCTCGCGCGGGGCGTGGACCATGGCGTATCCGACGACGACACCGGCGACGAGGCCGCCGATGTGGGCCTGCCAGGAGATGTTGAAGCCCGGGCTGAAGGTGAAGACGAGGTTGATCACCAGCAGCGCGATGATGGGCCGCATGTCGTAATTGCGCTGGCGCATCAGCACGGCCGTGGCACCGAACAGGCCGAAGATCGCGCCGGAGGCGCCCAGCGTCGCCGTGTTCGGGGAGGCCAGCAGATAGGCCAGCGTGCTGCCCGCGAGCCCGGAGACGAAGTAGAGCGCGAGATAGCGCACACGGCCGAGGGCCGCTTCGAGCGGGCCGCCGAGCCACCACAGGCTGAGCATGTTGAACGCGATGTGCCAGATCTCCTGGTGCGTGAACATCGACGTCACCATGCGGTACCACTCGCCTCCCGCCACACCCTGTGTGGGCGTGAAGGGCGCGGGCGGCCAGGCGCCGACCAGGGCGAGGTCGGTCGCGAGCGCCTCATGGGCCTGGATGGCGATGAACACGGCCAGGTTGATCCCGATGAGGATCTTGGTCAGCAGGCGGGGATCGGCGCTGACGGTGCCGCCGGCGATGGTCCGGGGCATGGCGGCCGTGGGCGCGTGCCCGGTGCCGGATCCGCTGCGGACGCACTCGGGGCACTGGAAGCCGACGGAGGCGTTGACCATGCACTCGGGGCAGATCGGGCGCTCGCAGCGGGTGCAGCGGATGCCGGTCTCGCGGTCCGGGTGGCGGTAGCACATGGGGACGCTGTGGGCGTCCTGCGGGCTGCCCGCAGCCTGGTCGTCCATGGGATCCCCTAGGTCGTGATGAGAAAAGCCCGCCCCGCTCATCTTTACGGACGAGCGGGGCGATTGGTTCCCTGCGGGGGCTTCGGCACTCCGCGGGTCTCAGCGGGTCTCGATGACGACCGACTCGATGACCACGTCGTTGACCGGGCGGTCGGTGCGCGGGTTCGTCTGGGCCGTGGCGATGGTGTCCACGACCTTCTGGCTGGCCGCGTCGGTGACCTCGCCGAAGATGGTGTGCTTGCGGTTCAGCCATGCCGTCGGGGAAACGGTGATGAAGAACTGCGAGCCGTTGGTGCCCGGGCCGGCGTTGGCCATCGCCAGCAGGTAGGGCTTGTCGAAGCGCAGGTCCGGGTGGAACTCGTCCTCGAACTGGTAGCCGGGACCGCCGGTGCCGTTGCCCAGCGGGTCACCGCCCTGGATCATGAAGCCACTGATCACCCGGTGGAAGACCGTGCCGTCGTAGAGCCTGTCCGTGGTCTTCTGTCCCGTCTCCGGGTGCGTCCACTCCCGCTCGCCCTGGGCGAGCTCGACGAAGTTCTTGACCGTCTTGGGGGCGTGGTTCGGCAGAAGCCGGACGTCGATGTCGCCGTGGTTGGTCTTCAGGGTGGCGTAGAGCTGCTCAGCCACGATCTGCCTTCCGTTGTCTTTCCGTGACTCCCTGATCCTCGCATGGACGGGGCTCCGCGTCGCCCGACCTCGGGTCACGGGAGGTAAACCGGGCCGACTCGCTCGCGGAAAACCAGTCGAGTAGTCCCGGGTCGGGGGCGCGCGGCGGCGATCCGTGGCATTGTCGACGACAAGCTCCTGTTGAACCCTATTCATCCGCTATTGCAGGTGATCGGCTCCCGATCAGTGTTCGGTCCGCTCTTGATCGGTTTTCGACCGGAGGTGGCCCGGAGCCGGCTGCCGTGACCCGGATGCCCGCCCGCGCATGCCTGGCGGTGCGCCGGGAGGCATGATCCGTAAAAGGGTGGAAAGTCGAAATACCGTACGCCACCGAGGAGGAGGAACCCGTGACCCGCATCGACAGCGTGCGCGCCGCGACTGGTTCGGCGAAGGACAGCGTGCTGCACGCCGCGGAAGTGGTGGCGCCCTACGCCGACACGGCCAAGGACAGGGCCGCGCACTACGCACACGAGGCACGCGTACGGCTAGCGCCCAGGGTGACGCAGGCCGCCGGGCAGGCGCGCGTCCAGTACGGCACCCATGTGCAGCCGTATCTGGAGCAGGCCCGGACGCATGTGCCGCCGAAGGTCGACCAGGCCGCCCATGAAGCCGCCGTCCGCACGCGCAAGGCCGCCAAGCAGGCGGCGGAGTACTCCAGGCCGAGGCTCGAGCAGGCGGTGGCCGCGGCCGTGCCCGTCACGACCGAGGCCGCGGCCCGGAGTGTGGCCGCGATGGCCGCGCTGCGCGGTCAGGTCTCGTCGAAGGAGGTCCAGAAGCTGATCCGCAGGCACGAACGGCGGGCGAGGGCCGGCCGGGCCATGAAGACGCTGGTCGTTCTGGGCGCCGTCGCGGGCGGTGCCTTCGCGGCCTGGAAGTGGTGGGACAAGCAGGCCAACCCGGACTGGCTGGTGGAGCCGCCCGCCGCGACGGAGGTTCCCGAGTCGGGCCGTCTGACCTCCGTGGACGGTAGTGGTGAGTCCGGTCTGGACCCGGAGGTCGAGGCGAAGCAGGCCGAGGATGAGGCCGCCAAGCGCGACGACCGTTCCTGACGTCCGCCGGATCCAACAGCGCGGTGGGGCGGGAGNNCTCCCGCCCCACCGCGCTGTTTCACGTGAAACAAAAGCCCCCCGAACCACGTTTCCGCAGGTCGGAGGGGTTTCCAGAGTGGAGCCTAGGGGAGTCGAACCCCTGACATCTGCCATGCAAAGACAGCGCTCTACCAACTGAGCTAAGGCCCCGGAAGAGGAACATCCGCCCGGAGAAAATCTCGTCCCGGCGAGCGTCGGAGACCAGAGTACCGGGTTACCCCCGTGATTCCGCAAAAGGATTGGGGGTCCCCGTCGCCGACCACTCTCCGTAAGATGCTCGGCGTGGTTCGCTACCGCGAACCGCCGTACTTGGGGAAGCGATGGGGAGACGCAATGGACGCCGCACAGCAGGAAGCCACCGCAAGAGCGCGGGAACTGCAGCGGAACTGGTACGGGGAGCCGCTGGGGGCGCTCTTCCGTAAGCTCATCGACGATCTTGGTCTCAACCAGGCTCGTCTCGCGGGGGTTCTGGGACTGTCCGCACCGATGTTGTCGCAGCTGATGAGCGGCCAGCGGGCGAAGATCGGCAACCCCGCTGTGGTGCAGCGAGTGCAGCTGCTGCAGGACCTGGCGGGGCAGGTCGCGGACGGCAGCGTGAGCGCGGCCGAGGCCACCGAGCGCATGGAGGAGATCAAGAAGTCACAGGGGGGCTCGGTGCTCAGCAACACCACGCAGACGACGAGCAGTTCGGGGGCGCCGACGGTCAAGCGCGTCGTCCGGGAGATCCAGTCGCTGCTGCGCTCGGTCGCGGCGGCGGGCGACATCATCGACGCCGCGGAGACCCTCGCCCCGACCCACCCGGAACTCGCCGAGTTCCTCCGGGTGTACGGGGCCGGCCGCACGTCGGACGCGGTCGCGCACTACCAGTCCCACCAGAACTGACCCCGCCGCCCGGCCGCCGAAGGGGGTTCGGCACCGGGTTTCGGGTGAGGTGACGGTGGCTGCGTCACGGTACGGGCGGACACGAGGGGGCGTGTGCCGCACGGGGGACCGTTCGACGCGAGGGGGACGTGTATCGCTCATCGGGGGAGTCACGGGGCGGCGTGGGCAGTCCCGGGGGCTTTGGGACGCCACGGGGAGTCGTTTCGCCCGTCGGGGAGTCGTCAGGCTCGCCGAGGGGGAAGCAAAGGGGGAGACCACAGGGGGAGGAGCGACGTACAGCCATGGGTGAGGTGTTCGCCGGCCGGTACGAACTGGTCGACCCGATCGGACGCGGAGGGGTCGGCGCCGTCTGGCGTGCCTGGGACCACCGCCGCCGCCGCTATGTCGCCGCCAAGGTCCTGCTCCAGAGCGACGCGCACTCGCTGCTGCGCTTCGTCCGTGAACAGGCCCTGCGGATCGACCACCCCCATGTGCTCGCCCCCACCAGCTGGGCCGCCGACGACGACAAGGTCCTCTTCACCATGGACCTGGTCGCGGGCGGCTCACTGGTCCACCTCGTCGGGGACTACGGGCCTGTGCCGCCGGCCTTCGTCTGCACGCTGCTCGACCAGCTGCTGGCGGGGCTGGCAGCGGTGCACGCGGAGGACGTCGTGCACCGCGACGTCAAGCCCGCCAACATCCTGCTGGAAGCCACCGGTACGGGCCGGCCGCGGCTGCGGCTGTCCGACTTCGGCATCGCGATGCGGCTGGGCGAGCCGCGCCTGACGGAGACCAACCTCGTGGTGGGGACGCCCGGTTATCTCGCGCCCGAGCAGATGATGGGCGCGGATCCGGACTTCCCCGCCGACCTGTTCGCCGTAGGCCTGGTCGCGCTGTATCTCCTGGAAGGCGCCAAGCCGGACAGCAAGGCGCTCATCCAGTACTTCGCCGAGCACGGAACTCCCGGAGCGCCCAAGGGCATTCCGGAGCCGCTGTGGCAGGTGGTGGCCATGCTGCTCCAGCCGGACCCGCAGGCCCGGTTCCGCACGGCCACGGGGGCGCGCAAGGCGCTCGCCGCCGCCGCGGAGCTCCTCCCCGAGCCCGGCCCGGACGACGAACTGATCGAGATCTTCGACCAACTCGGCCCGCTGCCCCCGGGGTTCGCGCCGGACGGCCCGCTGGAGAGAGCGCGGGGTCTGCGGCCGAGGGAGGGCGAGCCGCCCAGCCCGGCGACGGACGAGGAGCGGTACCGTCCGGCTGAGGAGGAACGGCCCCGGCTGGACGCCGCCCCCTCGGGAGACGCGTCGGCGTCATGGCAGGGCCCAGGCGCCGCGGTCGTGCAGCCCGGCCCCGGCCGGCACACCGCCCCGCCGGCCACCCCTGCTCAGACGCCCTCCATGTCGGACACCGGCAGCTTCCACCTGCCGCCGCCGCAGGCCACCGGCACGAACTCCCCCACGCCGGGGCACGACGCACACGCCTTCTCCTCCCCCTACGACCCCACGGACCCGCTGTCCCCGTCGCAGCCGCTTCCCCCGGTGTACCCGAACCACGTCGGCTATCCCAGTCAGCCCCTGCCCCCAGCAGCACAGCAGCCGACGGGAACCTCCACAGCCCCGTACACCACCAAAACCCCGCAAGCCCCACCTCCCGGACAAGTGATTCAGCCCGGCCAGGGCACTTCACGGCACCGAGCACATCGCCCTCCCCGCCGCCCCGGCCCTCCGGCCAAGGTGGCGGTCCCGCTCCTGCTCCTCGCCCTGGCCTGCTACGCCGTAGGGTTCTGGGCCCTGACCCGCATCTGAATCCGGCGGACACCAGTGCGGCGGGTCAGCCGGTACTCCTCCGCCGAGCCACCACGGTCCACACCCCGAGCCCCACCAGCAGCGCGCTCCCGGTGCCGATGCCGCCCACGGCGACGACCCGCATCGCGGCGTCGTCACCCCCGGCCACGCCTTCGGCCGCGGCCTCCCGGTCCTGGTCCGAGACCTCGAAGACGCCCTTCGGCTCGGACTCCCCCACGTAGTCGGGCCCGCTGCGCGGCTCCCCGCTCACCCGGACCCGCAGGGTCATGGGGAACGGCCCGTCCCCGAAGCTGTCGGCGACGCTCTCCGCGAGGTGCGCGACGAGGTAGTAGGAGCCGGCGAAGCGCATCGCACCGACCTGGCCGATCACGGCGTTGCGGTTGGCGTGGTCGACCGGCGGCAGGGGAGGCAGGCTGCCGGACTTCTGGCCGCCGTTGTAGCCGACGCCCACGTCGGCGACGGGGCCGCGCGCCGGGTTGTACAGGTCCAGGTCCAGCGCGTCGGGCGTGTAGCCGGTGCCGCCGGACGCCGAGCTGCCCAGGTCGGCGGTGACCTGGAGCTGCTGGCCCCAGTCGACCGGCACCTCGTAGAAGAGCGTCTGGCCGGGCCGGATGTCGTCCCGCCAGACCCCCTGGTCCAGCGGGGTCGCCCCGGCGAATCCCGCACCGCCCCGGCGGTCCTCGGCCTCCCCCTGGAGCGGCTGGGGCGAGGCGGAGTTCCACACCTCGGGTGCGCTGGTGGGCCCGGTCTTCGCCGTCCGAGGCTCCGTCATGGCGACGAGTTCCAGGTCCCAGGCGCCGGGCGAGGAGCCCTCGCCCTTCGGGTCGACGCGCTCGACGGTCACGTAGTAGGTCCCGGCCTCCCGGCACAGCGGTTTGGTGGGCGAGATCTCGCGTCGGCCCCACGCCGCGATCGGGTGCGGACTGCGGGCGGCGCCGAAGCTCGCCCTGTCATCGGAACAGGAGGTGCCGTCGTCGTCCTGCACGGACACCTTGAGCCCGTCGATGACGGAGACGGTGCTGCCGGGGGAGGGGACGGCGGTGACGGAGACGTACGCGTTCGACGTGGCGTCGAGCTGGAGGCTGTAGCTGACCTTGCCGCTGCTCGGGAGGGAGCTCTTGTAGGCCGTGCCGGGCGTCAGCACCACGGCGTCGGCGGTACTCCTCGCTCCTTTGATACTGCGGGCGTCATCGGCGAAGGCGTACGGGCTCGGCGACTGCGCCGTACCCGACGCCCCGGCGGCGGCCAGGGCGGCCGGTCCGGGCGCCACGGCAGCCGTCGTACCCAGCACCACCGCCACAGCGCCCAGGCGCACGCCCACCGGCGGACGCCGACCGCGCCACGCGCCCGCGCGCCCCCACGCCGTACGACACCGTCCCCTCACGGGCCACCCCTCACGTCACCGGACCGCAGAACCGCCGTGCATCCTCGAACCGTGGAACCGTGGCCCATCCTGCCCCGCCGCCGCGTCCACCGCCCCGCCGTCCGGGCACACACACGAAACCCCGACCGCGAGGCGGCCGGGGTGTGCTCGCTTTGGGATGTCGTGACTCACGAACCCGTGGGCACGGAGTCAGTCGCCTCCGTCCACAGATCCTGCTCGGCGCGATCCGCCTGGATCTGGCGGTACACGAGGAGCCCGCCGATGGCGGCCAGTGCGACCAGGAGAAGCTTCTTCACCGCGCGACCTCGTCTTTCCTTGACGTAGGGGACCTCTGGCGCCCGACTATACACACCGACCGATACCGATCGGTGACCTGCGTCGGACCTCAACTCCCGCCCGGGACACAGCGATAGAAGCGGAGCCCACCGGTCCGGCCGGAGAGTGATCACACGCCGACAGACGGTTACTTCGACCCCTCTCCTCCTAGTTTCTCAGCTTTTCGCCCCTCTTGCGCCCATTCGGGTGGTGTTCATCTGAACATCGATGCGCCACGGGCGTCGGTCCACCACTTCTCGGCCCTCATACACATCATGAGGAAAGTACGCAAATCGCCCAACCCGAAAGTGAGGGGTTATGGCCCGGAACAAGGTCATGAACCTGTGGACCGCCATCGTCACCGCCTTCCTCGCGCTGTGCACGGCGCTCGGATTCGTCACCACGACCGCCGCGGCGGCGGTACCGCAGGACGAGCCGGAGCGCAACAGCGCGCTCATCCCGCAGCAGCGGACGGCACCGGTGACGGCCGCCCTCAGGTCCTTGTCCTACGCCAAGGCCCTGCCCCCCACGATGAAGCAGCGCATCCACGCCGAGGCCCACGGCAAGTCCCCCGGCTGCCGCCACCGCCCGCTCGCGGACACGACGGCGTCACCCACCGCCGACTGCACCGGCGACGACGCCGACGGCGACCCGACGGACCATCTCACTCCGCTGCAGCGCTGACAGCACCGGAACGTCCCGGCGACCCGCGTACAGGCCCGGCGGCTCCTCGGAGCCGCCGGGCCTTCTTCAACGGATCAGCCCCTGGAGAGCGTGACCTGTGCTTCCTGCTGTCCGGTGTCGACCGTCACCGGGTAGTCCCGGTCATCCGCTCGGGCCCTGCTGCGGATCGTCGCGGTACCGGGCTGGAACGCGGTGCCGGGCTCCTGGCTGGTCAGGGTGACCGACCACGGAACGGGCGCACCCGGCGTGCAGGCCACGGTCGTCTGGTAGGACGCGCCCGGCGTCCCCTTTTTCTGGATCTGGAAGACCTGGCCGGCGAGCGAGACGCTCGCGGGCTTGTTGCATGTCACGGTGCCGCCGACGGTGATCCGCCCCTCCGGGACGTCCACCGTGCCCGCGGGGTCGGTGGTCATCCCCATGGCGAGTTCGGCCGGGGGTTCGGGCATGACCGCGTGCACCGCACCGCGCAAGGGCACCGTCGAGCCGTTGCAGTACTGCTCGAAGGTGGCATCGAGTTCGCTGACGTAGCCGTGGGGGCCGACGGCGATGTGCTCGATGGTGAAGGAACCGGAGGTGGTGTTGCACCACTTCTCGGTCCCGTTGTCGGTCCCGCTGAACGCCAGTTCCGGATCCTCCGGCCGGGCGTCGGGCCATTGCTTCGCCCCGGTGTACGTCGTGCCCTCGGTCAGCTTCTGACCGTCGGGGGCGGCGACGTTGAGACGCCAGAGGGTGCCCTGCTCGGCGTCCACCGCGACGGTCAGGCTGTTCCCGTCCGTGCTGCCCTGGACGTCGAACATCTGGACCGCGCCGGCCGTGTACGCGTACGACTGACCGCCGGATATGGGCTCACCCGCGTCGCCGCTGAAGCTCAGCGTTCCCGACGTCGCGCTGTAGGCCTGCGCGGTGCCCGCCAGCGGCGCGACCGCGAGCGCGACGGCCAACGCCGCGACTACCCCCACCGTCCGGGTCAGGACGCGTCTGGGCATGGTGCTTCTCGTCAAAGGTCCCCCCAAGGGAATGTCTCTGGTGAGGCCGACCGGCCTCACTGGAGAAGCGCTGGATTGCCCACAGACGTCACACTGGCCTCAAAAACCCCGCAGCTTCTCCGCCCGCTCACGCGGGTCGTACTCAGAACCGACGCCCTCGACCAGCACGACGTCCCCGTCGATGTGGTCGGTCCGCAGCCGCAGGATCTCCTGATACGCGGGGGACGCGTACCAGGCGCGGGCCTCGGCCAGGCCGGGGAACTCGATCAGCACCATGCTGCCCGGCCAGCTCCCCTCCACCACCTCGGTCGGGGGGCCGTGGATCAGGAAACGGCCGTGAAACGGGTCGAGAGTGTCCTGGATGCGTTCCAAGTACTCAAGGATGTCAGGGTGGTGACGGCGGTCACGTAGGTGCGCAAAGCCATATGCGGGCACGTCCGCTTCCTTCGTTCGCTCCGGTACGACGCCTTGAACGTATCCAGGCGCTCCGTACGCCGCGATTACCTGCGAGGTAAGCGCCGGCCCCTGGCGGCTGATGTCACCCGTAGATGCCAAAGACCCCCGGTCCAAGTGGACCGGGGGTCTTTTCGCTGGTGGGGCTAACAGGATTTGAACCTGTGGCCTCATCCTTATCAGGGATGCGCTCTAACCAACTGAGCTATAGCCCCGCCGCGCTCTGCGGTATGTGTCCCGCGCGCTGACTCTTGAAGATTAGCGCACGACATGGGCAGTCCCAAAATCGGTTGTCGGGACAACGTCAAAGGGCTCACTCGTCCTCGGCGAGCGTCAGCTCCACGCCGCCCACGAAGCCCGCGGACAGGTTGTAGATGAACGCGCCGAGCGTCGCCAGGGCCGTCGCCAGGACGACGTCGATGACCGCGATGATCGACGTGAACATCAGGACGTTGGGCAGCGACAGGAAGGCCTGGAGGTCGAAGCCGTTCGACTCGTTGGAGCCGGTCGCCTCGGAGATCGTGCCGCCGACCGTGGAGAAGACGCCCATCGCGTCCATCACCATCCACAGCACGGCGGCCGCCACGATCGTGCAGATGCCCAGGGCGATGGAGAGCAGGAAGCTGACCTTCATCACCGACCACGGGTCGGCCTTGGCCACCCGCAGGCGGGCCTTGCGGACGCGTGGCGTGGTGCGCGCGCCCGTGCGCGGACGCCGTACGGCAGCGGCGGCAGCGCCCCCTGCGGCACCGGCCGCCGGCTGCGCCGGGTAGGCCTGCGGCGGGTGGTACGGCCCGGCCTGCTGCTGCGCCTGCCGTTCTCCCGGCAGGGGGGAGGCCGCCTGCGCGGCGGTGCCCTTCTCCTGCGCGGCCGGCTGGGGCTGCGGCTGGGCGCCGGATGCGGACGGGCCCGCTCCAGCGGTGTGCTGCTGGGTCTGCGGACCTCTGGTGTCCGTCACAGTTCCCCCCTGTGATTCATTCCTGTCAGGCGAGGACGCGTCCTTGGTCGGGGACTTGATCGCCTTCAGGTTGGTCGTGTGCGGGTCCGCCGCACGCGCGGCGGAGCCACGGCCGCCGTCGTCCGTGTCCGTACCCTTCGAGGTACCGCTCGGTCCGGCGCCCGTGGCTCCGCTCACGCTGACTCACTCCTCGTGCTACTCGGCCGAGGGCGCCTCACCCTCGTCCGTGCCGGTGGTCGCGGCACCTTCGGCGGTCTCGTCGACGACCACGTCGCCGTCGACCTCCTCCGCCTCGCGTCCCGCCTCGGCGTTGCGTGCGATGCCGACGACGGCATCGCGCTTGCCCAGATTGATCAGTTGGACGCCCATGGTGTCACGGCCGGTTTCCCTGATCTCGTTGACTCGCGTACGAATCACACCGCCGCCCAGCGTGATGGCGAGGATCTCGTCGGTCTCCTCGACCACCAGCGCGCCGACGAGAGATCCACGGTCCTCCACGATCTTGGCGGCCTTGATGCCGAGGCCGCCGCGACCCTGGACGCGGTACTCGTCGACGTTGGTCCGCTTCGCGTACCCGCCGTCGGTGGCAGTGAACACGAACGTACCGGGTCGAACAACATTCATCGAGAGCAGCTCGTCGCCCTCGCGGAAGCTCATGCCCTTGACACCCGAGGTGGCACGGCCCATGGGCCGCAGCGTTTCGTCCGAGGCGGTGAACCTGATCGACTGTGCCTTTTTGCTGATCAGAAGCAGATCGTCGTCGGACGAGACCAGTTCGGCTCCGATCAGTTCGTCGTCCGAACCGTCCTCTTGCGCACGGAGGTTGATCGCGATCACACCGCCGGAACGCGGCGAATCGTAATCCTTCAGAGGCGTCTTCTTCACAAGTCCGGCCTTGGTGGCGAGAACGAGGTACGGAACCGCCTCGTAGTCGCGGATCGCCAGGATCTCGGCGATCGCCTCGTCGGGCTGGAAGGCGAGCAGGTTCGCGACGTGCTGACCGCGCGCGTCCCGGCCGGCGTCGGGCAGCTCGTAGCCCTTGACGCGGTAGACGCGGCCCTTGTTGGTGAAGAACAGCAGCCAGTGGTGCGTCGTGGACACGAAGAAGTGGTCGACGATGTCGTCTTCCTTGAGCTTCGTGCCGCGGACGCCCTTGCCGCCGCGCTTCTGGGCGCGGTAGTCGTCGGTCTTGGTGCGCTTGATGTAGCCGCCCCGGGTGACCGTGACGACGATGTCCTCCTCGGCGATCAGGTCCTCGATGGACATGTCGCCCTCGTACGGGATCAGCTTGGTCTTGCGGTCGTCGCCGTACTTCTCGACGATCGCGGCCAGCTCCGCGCTGACGATGCCCCGCTGACGGACCGGGGAGGCCAGGATCTGGTTGTACTCGTTGATCTTCGCCTGGAGTTCGTCGTGCTCCTGGACGATCTTCTGGCGCTCCAGGGCGGCCAGTCGGCGCAGCTGCATCTCGAGGATGGCGTTGGCCTGGATCTCGTCGATCTCCAGGAGGCTCATCAGGCCGCCGCGGGCGATCTCGACGGTGTCACTGCGCCGGATCAGCGCGATGACCTCGTCGATGGCGTCCAGGGCCTTCAGCAGACCGCGCAGGATGTGCGCCCGCTCCTCGGCCTTGCGCAGGCGGAACTTCGTACGGCGGACGATGACCTCGATCTGGTGTGTCACCCAGTGGCGGATGAACGCGTCGAGCGAGAGCGTGCGCGGCACGCCGTCCACCAGCGCCAGCATGTTGGCGCCGAAGTTCGTCTGCAGGTCCGTGTGCTTGTAGAGGTTGTTGAGGACGACCTTGGCGACCGCGTCCCTCTTGAGCACGATGACGAGCCGCTGGCCCGTGCGGGACGACGTCTCGTCGCGGACGTCCGCGATGCCGCCGATCTTGCCGTCCTTGACCAGGTCGGCAATCTTCTGGGCGAGGTTGTCCGGGTTGACCTGGTACGGCAGTTCCGTGACCACCAGGCACTGGCGGTTCTGGATCTCCTCGACCTCGACGACCGCGCGCATGGTGATGGAGCCGCGGCCGGTGCGGTACGCCTCCTCGATGCCGTTGCGGCCGACGACGAGCGCGCCGGTCGGGAAGTCCGGGCCCTTGATGCGCTCGAGCAGCGCGTCCAGGAGCTCCTCGTGGGACGCCTCGGGGTTCTCCAGGTACCACTGGGCACCGGCGGCGACCTCGCGCAGGTTGTGCGGCGGGATGTTGGTCGCCATGCCGACCGCGATGCCGGCCGAGCCGTTGATCAGCAGGTTCGGGAAGCGGGCGGGCAGGACGGTCGGCTCCTGGGAGCGGCCGTCGTAGTTGTCCGTGAAGTCGACGGTCTCCTCGTCGATGTCACGGACCATCTCCATCGACAGCGGCGCCATCTTGCACTCGGTGTACCGCATCGCCGCCGCCGGGTCGTTGCCCGGGGAGCCGAAGTTGCCGTTGGAGTCGACGAGCGGCATGCGCATCGACCACGGCTGCGCGAGGCGGACCAGCGCGTCGTAGATGGAGGAGTCGCCGTGCGGGTGGTAGTTGCCCATGACGTCGCCGACGACGCGGGCGCACTTGTAGAAGCCGCGCTCGGGGCGGTAACCGCCGTCGTACATGGCGTACAGGACACGGCGGTGGACGGGCTTGAGGCCGTCGCGGACGTCCGGCAGCGCACGCGAGACGATGACGGACATCGCGTAGTCGAGATACGAGCGCTGCATCTCCGTCTCGAGCCCGACGGGCTCGACGCGCATGGCCAGGGCGTCACCCTCGGGCGTCGTCACGGGAGTGTTCTCGTCGGTCATTGCTGGTGAAGGTCCTTCCTGGTGCGGTCAGCTGAGACCGACTCAGATGTCGAGGAAGCGGACGTCCTTGGCGTTGCGCTGGATGAACGCGCGGCGGGCCTCGACGTCCTCACCCATGAGGACCGAGAACAGGTCGTCGGCCTGGGCGGCGTCGTCGAGGGTGACCTGGCCGAGGACGCGGTGCTCCTGGTCCATGGTCGTGATGCGCAGCTCCTCGGCGTTCATCTCGCCGAGACCCTTGAAGCGCTGCACCGAGTCGTCCCGGATGCGCTTGCCGGCCTGGCGGCCCATCTCGATCAGGGCGTCGCGCTCGCGGTCCGAGTAGGCGTACTCGAAGTCGTCCTTGCCCCACTTGATCTTGTAGAGCGGCGGACGGGAGAGGTACACGTGCCCGGCCTCGACCAGGGGCCGCATGAAGCGGAACAGGAAGGTCAGCAGCAGGGTGTTGATGTGCTGGCCGTCGACGTCGGCGTCCGCCATCAGGATGATCTTGTGATAGCGGAGCTTCTCGATGTCGAAGTCCTCGTGCACACCCGTGCCGAACGCCGAGATCATCGCCTGGATCTCCTGGTTCTGCAGGATCCGGTCGATGCGCGCCTTCTCGACGTTGAGGATCTTGCCGCGGATCGGGAGGATCGCCTGGTACTGCGGATTCCGGCCGGACTTGGCCGAGCCGCCGGCGGAGTCGCCCTCGACGATGAAGATCTCGCACTTGGTCGGGTCGTTCGACTGGCAGTCGGAGAGCTTGCCCGGCAGGGACGCGGTCTCCAGCAGGCCCTTGCGACGGGTCAGGTCGCGGGCCTTGCGGGCCGCCACGCGCGCGGTGGCCGCCGCGATGCCCTTGCGGATGATGTCCGCGGCCTCGTTGGGGTTGCGGTCCAGCCAGTCGTTCAGGTGCTCGTAGACGACCCTCTGGACGAAGGTCTTGACCTCGGTGTTGCCCAGCTTGGTCTTCGTCTGGCCCTCGAACTGCGGCTCGCCCAGCTTGACGGAGATGATCGCGGTCAGACCCTCGCGGATGTCGTCACCGGTGAGGTTGTCGTCCTTCTCGCGCAGCAGCCTCTTGTCGCGGGCGTACTTGTTGATCAGCGAGGTCAGCGCGGCCCGGAAGCCCTCTTCGTGCGTACCGCCCTCGTGGGTGTGGATGATGTTGGCGAAGGAGTACACGCCCTCCGTGTAGCCGCCGTTCCACTGCATGGCGACCTCGAGGGACAGCTGCCTTTCCTTGTCCTCGGCCTCCAGGTCGATGACGGTGGGGTGCACCGCCTCGCCCTTGCGGGAGTTGAGGTACTTCACGAAGTCGACGATGCCGCCCTCGTAGTGGTACTTCACCGACTTGACCTCGGCGGTCTCGTCCGCGCCGGCCTCGTCCGCCCCGGAGGTGGCCTTCGCGGACTCACGCTCGTCGGTGAGGTTGATGCGCAGGCCCTTGTTGAGGAACGCCATCTCCTGGAAGCGCCGCGAGAGCGTCTCGAAGGAGTAGTCCGTGGTCTCGAAGATGTCCGGGTCAGCCCAGAAGGTGACCGAGGTGCCGGTCTCCTCGGTGGCCTCGTGCTTGGCGAGCGGCGCCGTGGGGACGCCCATCTTGTAGTCCTGCGTCCAGCGGTGGCCGTCGGTCTTGACCTCGACGGCGACCTTCGAGGACAGCGCGTTCACGACGGAGACACCCACGCCGTGCAGACCGCCGGAGACCGCGTAGCCGCCGCCGCCGAACTTGCCGCCCGCGTGCAGCACGGTCAGCACGACCTCGAGGGCCGGCTTGCCCTCGGAGGCGACGATGCCCACCGGGATGCCACGGCCGTTGTCGACGACCCGGACACCGCCGTCGGCGAGGATGGTCACGTCGATGGTGTCCGCGTGGCCGGCCAGCGCCTCGTCGACCGAGTTGTCGACGACCTCGTACACGAGGTGGTGCAGTCCTCGCTCACCGGTCGAGCCGATGTACATACCGGGTCGCTTGCGGACCGCGTCCAGACCCTCGAGGACTGTGATGGCACTGGCGTCGTACGAAGCAGTGACTGAGGCCTCGGCGACTCCAGCCAGGGCCTCGACGGACGGGTTGTTCTCGTTGGGGTTGCCGGAATCGGCCACGAAGCGCCCTTTCTGGCACAGCACGAGCCAGGCTCGTCGGCGGGTTGCCGGAGCGGCTGCGGCATGTTGCGTTGGTAAGCCTTGATCAGCGTTGCTCAGCTTTTCCCGGACGGTCCCCACGATTGGGGCGGGATTGCTTCCAGTCTACCGGTAGCACTGACACTGATGGGGGTTTGCCGGTACCTGAGTCCGCATGTGCCGCCCTCAACCGGTCTTCCCCGACTCCCGATATGCGGATGGGGGCTCCAAGAGGCTCACGGAGGCACTCAGCGCTTCGGGCCGTCAACCCTTGGCTACTTCGGAGTCAGGTCGCGATTCGCAACCGTGTGCGGTGGTGCGAAGAGAGGGGCGCCGGCGCTCCGCGCGGGCCGCCGACGGCCACTTTTGTGATGTCAGTCACTTGCTGTGAATCGGCGGAAAACAGGCGCCGATCGGACCCCCGCAGTGCCCCCGCAGTGCCCCCGCCGAGGCCTCGCCGGGCCCTCGGGCGGCCTCGGGCGGCCTCGGCGGCCTCGGTGCAGGGTTCCCGTCGGCTTCGGGGCAGGACTCCCGTCAGCCGTACGTATCGCCCGGGCCTGTGCTCCCGGGAGCGCGCAACGGGCCGTAGCGGCGGTTGGGGCCGCCGGGACCCTGAACCTTGATCATCTTCACCGTGCCGTGCCCCAGGTCCTCGTTCAGGCGCGCGACCAGCGTCGGGGCGAGCAGCCGCAGGTTCGTCGCCCAGGCCGTCGAGTCGCAGCGCACGGACAGGACGTGCTCGTCCTCGTCGTATCGCTCCGGCACACAGTGGTTGGCCACGTCCTCGCCGACGATCTGCGGCCAGCGGCCCATCACCCCGCCCACCGCGGCCGGGGCCTCCCAGCCGCGTTCGGTGATCAGCCGGTTGATCGCGGAGCCGAGCGCCATGGGGTCGCGGCCGTCGGCGCGCGCGCCGGAGCGCAGACCGCCGCGGCGCGCCTGCTTCTTCTGCTGCGCCGCGTCCCCACGCGCGCGTGCGGCTTCCTTGGCGGCGCGGAGCGCCACGCGCGCGAGGTCGACGCCGGACGGCTCGGGAACGCGGGGCGCGGGGGCCTCCCCGGACGGGTTCTCCGGGGTCTGCCCCCGTGTGTGGTCCGGTGCGGCGCCGGCTGACCTGTCCGGTGTGTTCTCCGTCATACGCGCTCCACCGACCCCTCGGACACGGCGAACCGCACCCCCGACAGCACATGGGGGACGTCGTCGTCGACCGCGGCGGTCACCAGGACCTGCTCGCCGGGCGCCACCAGCTCGGCGAGGCGCTCACGGCGGCGGGTGTCCAGCTCGGCGAAGACATCGTCGAGCACCAGCACCGGCTCGTTGCCCTCGGCTCTGAGCAGGTCGTACGAGGCCAGGCGCAGGGCCAGCGCGTAGGACCAGGACTCGCCGTGCGAGGCGTAGCCCTTGGCGGGCAGCTGGCCGAGCTTGAGCAGCAGGTCGTCCCGGTGCGGGCCGACCAGGGTGACGCCCCGCTCGATCTCCTGCTTGCGGGCCTCGGCGAGCGCGGCCATCAGCTGCTCGAACAGGTCCTCGCGGGTGTGCGCCTCGCCGGGCGCGGACGGCTTGTACTCCAGGGCGACCGGGCCGCCGCCGGGCGCAAGCTGCTCGTACGCCTTGTCGGCGAGCGGCTGCACGGCGGCGATCAGGTCCAGGCGCTGGGCGAGCAACTCGGCGCCCGCGCGCGCGAGATGCTGGTCCCAGATGTCGAGCGTGGACATGTCCATGCTGCGGCCGCCGTGCCGCCGGGCGAGCGCGGCCGACTTCAAGAGGGTGTTGCGCTGCTTGAGGACCCGGTCGTAGTCGGAGCGGACCCCGGCCATACGCGGGGAACGGGCGGTGATCAGCTCGTCGAGGAAGCGGCGCCGCTCACCGGGGTCGCCCTTGACCAGGGCGAGATCCTCGGGGGCGAACAGCACGGTCCGTACGATCCCCAGCACATCACGCGGCTTCACCTGCGAGGACCTGTTGATCCGGGCCCGGTTGGCGCGCCCCGGGTTCAGCTCCAGCTCGATCAGCTGCTGCCGGTCGCCCTGCCGAACCTGGGCCCGGATGATCGCCCGCTCGGCGCCCATACGGACCAGGGGGGCGTCGGAGGAGACGCGGTGGCTGCCGAGGGTGGCGAGATAACCGACGGCCTCGACGAGGTTGGTCTTGCCCTGCCCGTTCGGGCCGACGAAGGCCGTCACCCCCGGGTCGAGCGGGACCTCGACCCGGGGATACGAGCGGAAGTCGGCCAGCGACAGATGCGTGACGTGCATGGTCGTTTCGCCGACCTCCCCAACCGTCGGTGTTGCTTACTTGGTCTCGACCGCGTGGCCGCCGAACTGGTTCCGCAGCGCCGCGATCATCTTCATCTGGGGCGAGTCCTCCTGACGGGAGGCGAACCGCGCGAACAGCGACGCGGTGATCGCCGGCAGCGGCACCGCGTGGTCGATCGCGGCTTCCACAGTCCAGCGTCCCTCGCCGGAGTCCTGTGCGTAACCCCGGAGCTTGTCCAGGTGCTCGTCCTCGTCGAGCGCGTTGACCGCGAGGTCGAGCAGCCAGGAGCGGATCACCGTGCCCTCCTGCCAGGAGCGGAAGACCTCCCGGACGTCGGTCACGGAGTCGACCTTCTCCAGCAGCTCCCAGCCCTCGGCATAAGCCTGCATCATCGCGTACTCGATGCCGTTGTGGACCATCTTCGCGAAGTGGCCCGCACCGACCCTGCCCGCGTGCACCGAGCCGAAGTCGCCCTCCGGCTTGAGGGCGTCGAAGACCGGCTGCACCTTGGCGACGTTCTCCGCGTCGCCGCCGTACATCAGCGCGTAGCCGTTCTCCAAGCCCCAGACGCCGCCGGAGACACCGCAGTCGACGAAGCCTATGCCCTTGGCCGCCAGCTCCTCGGCGTGCTTCTCGTCGTCGGTCCAGCGGGAGTTGCCGCCGTCCACGACGACGTCACCGGGCTCCAGCAAATCGGCGAGCTCGTCGATGGTGGACTGCGTGGGCTCGCCTGCCGGGACCATCACCCAGATCACGCGCGGGCCGCTGAGCTTGCCCACAAGCTCCGGCAGGCTGTGGACATCGGCGAGGTCCGGGTTGCGGTCGTATCCGTAGACGGTGTGGCCCGCGCGGCGGATCCGCTCGCGCATGTTGCCGCCCATCTTGCCGAGGCCGACGAGACCGAGCTCCATCAGTTGTGTTCCTTAGGTTTGCAGGTGTCCGACGTGGCGTTGCGGCACTTTCGTACCGTGCCGAGCCTCCGAGCCTAAACCCGGACGCTCGCGCACATCTGTGGGCATACGCGCTCAGTCGTATGCCCTCACCTGCGGGTTTGCCCCCAGCCTGTGGACAACCGGTCGGAACTCAGCCGCTGAGCCGCACCGGCATACTGCGATCTTGTGGGGGATAACCCCCCACACCCCCAGCAGACCTTGCGCCGGAGTCAGATCGCAGGCTCAGCCACTCAGCCGCACCGGCATGATCAGGTACTTGTAGGCCTCGTCCGCCTCGGCGTCCAGCGCCGGCTTGCCGCTGAGCAGCGCGGGCTTGGTCGACGTCGTGAAGGACAGCTGGGCGACCGGGGAGTCGATGGCGCTCAGGCCGTCCAGCAGGAACGTCGGGTTGAAGGCGATGGAGATGTCGTCGCCCTCCAGCTGGGCGTCGACCCTTTCCACAGCCTGTGCGTCGTCGCTGGAGCCGGCCTCCAGGATGAGCACGCCCTGCTCGAAGCTGAGGCGCACCGGGGTGTTCCGCTCGGCGACCAGGGCCACACGCTTGACGGCCTCCACGAAGGGGGCGGTCTCGATCACGGCGACGCTGTTGAACTCCGTCGGGAACAGCGTGCGGTACTTCGGGAGGTCGCCCTCCAGCAGGCGGGTCGTCGTACGGCGGCCGGCGCCCTCGAAGCCGATCAGGCCCTCGCCCGAGCCCGAGCCGGACAGCGCCAGGATGACCTGGTCGCCGCTCGTCAGGGCCTTGGCGGTGTCCAGCAGCGTCTTGGCGGGCACCAGGGCGACCGCGGAGGCCTCCGGGTTCTCCGGCTTCCACAGGAACTCGCGGACCGCGAAGCGGTAGCGGTCGGTGGACGCCAGCGTGACCGTGTCGCCCTCGATCTCGATGCGGACGCCCGTGAGGACGGGCAGCGTGTCGTCGCGGCCGGCTGCGATCGCCACCTGGGCGGCGGCGGAGGCGAAGACCTCGCCGGGGACCGTGCCCGTCGCGTTAGGCATCTGCGGCAGCGCCGGGTACTCCTCCACAGGCAGTGTGTGGAGGGTGAACCGGGAGGAACCGCAGACCACGGTCGCCCGTACACCGTCTGTGGAGATCTCCACCGGGCGGTTGGGGAGGGCGCGGCAGATGTCCGCGAGGAGGCGGCCGGAGACGAGCACCGTGCCCTCCTCCTCGACCTCGGCCTCCACGGACACCCGCGCGGAGACCTCGTAGTCGAAGCTGGACAGGCTCAGCTGGCCGTCCTCGGCCTTCAGCAGCAGGCCGGCGAGGACAGGCGCCGGCGGACGGGCCGGGAGGCTGCGTGCCGCCCAGGCCACTGCCTCCGCGAGTACGTCGCGTTCCACCCGGATCTTCACTGTTGCCGCCTCCTGCTGTTGCCGGCGCTTCTCGCTCTGCCTGGCCCTCGTCGTCTGTGTCGGTGTCGACGGTCCCTGGGATGGGGAGGACACCGGGGACCAGTCTGACGCACCGCACTGACAGTAGGTGCCTCTCGGGGTCAAGTCGTGACGAGGGGCGGTCGGGCGCCGGAGGGCGAGTTGTGCACAGGACCCGCTTCGAAACGAATTCCCAGCTCTCTCTAGTTGGGAGTAGTAGTAGGGCCTGTGGATACCGTGGATAACCACGTTTGCCCAGCTCAGCGCGGGAATTTTGTCCACCGGTCCTGTGGGTGACGGCGGTGGACAACCAGGGGTCTCTGTGGAGAACGGAAAGTTCTGCACACCCCATGCACAGGGGGAGGCGAGTTCTCCCCAGCGCCGTCCCCAGTTTTACCCGCCTTTCCCACAGCCCAACCCGGCACCTTCGTGTGACGCCTTTCACTCGACCCGGTGAGGAGGCGCGTCGTGTTGCCGAACAGTGGACAGCGATGTGGAGAAGCTGGGGATCGCTGGGGACAACCGGCCTCAACCTGTGGGTTGCCGGTGGACAACTCGATGCACAGCCTGTGGATCCCGGCGCTGTCCACAGCCTGTGGAGATCTTTCGTCCACGAATCCACATGCCACTGAGCTGGTCTGATGGTCCCTCACCAGGTGCCTCTGTGGACACAGTCTGGACAACTTCCCAGTCCCCAGGGTGTGGACGGGAAAAAGTCGCCGAATCTGTGGAGAGCGGCCGTAACCCCGGCAGGTAATCGAACAGCCGGCGACCGCGACATGACGACGGCCGACAGCGGCGTGACGACGGCCGGCCGTCGTCACGCCGAAGGGCGCCCCCGGGAAACCTGCTCCGGGGGCGCCCTTCGGCGTCGTACGACCGGCCGTGTCAGCCGTTCTTGATGCGGTTGGTCAGCTCGGTGACCTGGTTGTAGATGGAGCGGCGCTCGGCCATCAGATTGCGGATCTTGCGGTCGGCGTGCATGACCGTCGTGTGGTCACGGCCGCCGAACAGCGCGCCGATCTTCGGCAGCGACAGGTCCGTGAGCTCACGGCACAGGTACATGGCGATCTGCCGGGCGGTCACGAGGGCGCGGCCGCGCGAGGTGCCGCACAGGTCCTCGACGGTCAGCCCGAAGTAGTCCGCCGTCGCGCCCATGATCGCCGTGGAGGTGATCTCGGGGGCGGAGTCCTCGCCACCGGGGATCAGGTCCTTGAGGACGATCTCCGTCAGGCCCAGGTCGACCGGCTGCCGGTTGAGCGAGGCGAACGCCGTGACCCGGATCAGCGCGCCCTCCAGCTCGCGGATGTTGCGCGAGATCCGGGACGCGATGAACTCCAGCACCTCCGGCGGCGCGTTCAGCTGCTCCTGTACCGCCTTCTTGCGGAGGATCGCGATCCGCGTCTCCAGCTCGGGCGGCTGGACGTCCGTGATCAGACCCCACTCGAAACGGTTCCGCAGCCGGTCCTCCAGCGTCACCAGCTGCTTCGGCGGCCGGTCGCTGGACAGCACGATCTGCTTGTTGGCGTTGTGGAGCGTGTTGAAGGTGTGGAAGAACTCCTCCTGCGTCGACTCCTTGTCCGCCAGGAACTGGATGTCGTCGACGAGCAGGATGTCCATCTCGCGGTAGCGCTTGCGGAAGCTGTCGCCCTTGCCGTCGCGGATGGAGTTGATGAACTCGTTGGTGAACTCCTCCGAGCTCACGTACCGCACCCGCGTGCCGGGGTAGAGGCTGCGCGCGTAATGCCCGATCGCGTGCAGCAGGTGGGTCTTGCCGAGCCCGGACTCCCCGTAGATGAACAGGGGGTTGTACGCCTTCGCCGGTGCCTCGGCGACGGCGACCGCGGCGGCGTGCGCGAAGCGGTTGGAGGCGCCGATGACGAACGTGTCGAAGAGGTACTTCGGGTTCAGGCGCGCGGTGGGCTCACCCGGGCCGGTCGCCGGCGCGGGCTGTGCGGCCAGCGGGCCGGGCGCACCGGTCGTGGGCAGGTTCGGACCGACGGGTCCGCCGCGGTGCACGTGCCCCGATCCGGGCGGCGGCTCGGGCAGCTCCCGGCGGACCGGGTCGCGCTGGTCGTAGTCGGGGCGTGGCGCGTCGTAGTCGGAACGCGGTGCCTCGTAGGAGGGGCGCTCCATGGACTGCGGGCGGTAGTCCTGGGAGGGGGAGCCGTAGGAGTCCTGGGACCCGTGCGATCCATAGGAGTCCTGGGACCCATGGGATCCCTGTGATCCATGTGACCCATGTGATCGCTGTGATCCATACCCGTCCTGCGACGATCCGTGGGATCCGTACGAGTCCTGCGACGCACCGTGCGAACCATGGGAGCCGTAGGAGTCCTGCGGGCCGTAGGTGTCCTGGCTGGGCGACGCGTACGGGTCGCGCTCGGGAAAGCCGAGGCGCTGCTGCTGCCAGCCGTAGTCGTCCTGCGTCGGCCGCGGCCAGGAGCCGGGTTCGGGGCGCTGGTATTCGGAGGGGTAGGCGGGACGGGCGGAGGGGAGTTGATCTCCGCGCGTAGGCGGGAGCTGGTCGCCTGCCGTCCCCGGCAGCTGGTCGGCGCGGTGGCGGCCGTACCCCTCGTAACCGTCGCGGTCCTGGCGAGCGGCCGGAAGCTCGGGCTCCTCGTAACGCGACGGGGGGCGGGCCGGGGGCGTCGTCGTGGCCGGGGGCTCGCCCGCGGAGTCGTCGACGGTGATCGCGATCCGGATCGGGCGGCCGCACTCGCGGCTCAGCGTCTCACTGACGACGGGCGCCAGACGGCCCTCGAGTACGCCCTTCGCGAATTCGTTCGGTACGGCGAGCAGGGCCGTGTCCGCGACCAGCGCGAGCGGCTGGCAGCGCCGGATCCAGTGCTCGTCCTTCGACTCGACGCCCTGGCCGCGGCCCTCCCCGAGGAGCTGCTCCAATACGCGTGGCCACACTGCGGCAAGATCGGCAGGTACGTCAGCCACAGGGCACGCTCTCTCACAGGTCCCACGAACGTGTGGTTCTGGGACGGCTCGGGATGTAAATCGGGTGGGGCAGGGATAAGGGAACGAATCGGAGTTCCGTCACGGTAGTCAGGGCGGCCACTGCGGTTCAAGTTGTTGTCCCCAGCCTGTGGACAAGTGTGTCCGGGCGGCTGCTGGTTTGACCGGATGGCGTAGCCGCGCGTACCGTAACCAGGTCGAGTTGTCGATGGCTGCTGCCGCCTGCCTCCGATGGGCACAGATCATTTGGGTGATCGGTAAGCGGTGCACTCGGGCGTAACTGCGAGCTACTCGTGGGCGCACGGTGACAGCCAGGACGGCACCCCGCAACTACCGAATCTTTCTGGAGCCCCCGAGTGAGCAAGCGCACCTTCCAGCCGAACAACCGTCGTCGCGCGAAGACCCACGGCTTCCGGCTGCGTATGCGCACCCGTGCCGGCCGCGCGATTCTCGCGTCCCGCCGTGGCAAGGGTCGCGCCCGTCTGTCCGCCTGATCCCGGTCAGGTCATGACGTCGTGCTGCCCACCGAGAACCGGCTGAGGCGGCGCGAGGACTTCGCGACCGCGGTACGGCGAGGACGCCGGGCAGGACGTCCGCACCTCGTCGTCCACCTTCGTAGCGGTGCAACGGACCCGCATGCGCCTGGGGAGAGCGCTCCCCCGACGCGTGCGGGTTTCGTCGTGAGCAAAGCCGTGGGCGGGGCGGTCGTACGCAACAAAGTGAAGCGCAGGCTTCGCCATCTGATGCGCGACAGAGTCGCCCAGCTGCCCCCCGGTAGCCTGGTAGTGGTACGAGCGCTGCCCGGTGCGGGCGACGCCGACCACGCACAGCTGGCCCGAGACCTGGACGCCGCCCTCCAGCGGCTGCTGGGAGGGGGCGCGCGATGAAGTACCCGCTGCTTGCTCTGATCAAGCTCTACCAGTGGACGATCAGTCCGCTGCTGGGGCCGGTCTGCAAGTACTACCCATCGTGCTCCCACTACGGCTTCACGGCCATCGACCGGCACGGTGCCATCAAGGGAACGGCACTCACGGCCTGGCGCATCCTGCGGTGCAACCCGTGGTCGCTGGGTGGTGTGGACCATGTCCCGCCGCGCAAGCGCCCGCGGTGGCACGAAATGCTGCGTAACGCGTGGCGTGCACGCAAGGGCGGGCCCTCCGCCGCCGACCCGGACATCGAAGGACAGACTTCTCCCGCAAGTCCCCCGAGTCCTTCGAGCCCGGCCGCAGAGACACCGTCCCATGCCCAAGGAGCATGATTAGTGGACACGATTGCCAGCCTCTTCAGCTTCATCACCACACCCGTCTCCTGGGTCATCGTCCAGTTCCACTCGGTGTACGGCGCCATCTTCGGCCCCGACACCGGGTGGGCCTGGGGCCTGTCGATCGTGTCCCTGGTGATCCTGATCCGTATCTGCCTGATCCCGCTCTTCGTGAAGCAGATCAAGTCGACCCGGGCCATGCAGACGCTGCAGCCCGAGATGAAGAAGATCCAGGAGCGCTACAAGAACGACAAGCAGCGTCAGTCCGAAGAGATGATGAAGCTGTACAAGGAGACGGGCACCAACCCGCTCTCCTCGTGCCTTCCCATCCTGGCGCAGTCGCCGTTCTTCTTCGCCCTGTACCACGTGCTCAACGGCATCGCCACGGGCGACACCATCGGCGTGATCAACAAGAGCCTGCTGGAGAGTGCGCAGAAGGCGCATATCTTCGGTGCGCCGCTGGCGGCGAAGTTCACCGACAGCTCGTCGAAGGTAGAAGCACTCGGTGCCTCCCTCACCGACGTGCGCGTGGTCACCGCCATCATGATCGTCCTGATGTCGGCGTCGCAGTTCTTCACCCAGCGCCAGCTGATGACGAAGAACGTCGACACCACGGTGAAGACGCCGTTCATGCAGCAGCAGAAGATGCTGATGTACGTCTTCCCCGTCATGTTCGCCGTCTTCGGTATCAACTTCCCGGTCGGTGTCCTCGTCTACTGGCTGACCACCAACGTGTGGACCATGGGCCAGCAGATGTACGTCATCCACAACAACCCGACCCCGGGGTCCAAGGCCCAGGCCGCGTACCTGGAGCGCCTGCACAAGCACGTCACCACGAACGGCAAGGTCAGCCGGCGCCGTGACAAGGTCATCGTGAAGGCGATCGTCGCCAAGGGACGCGACCGCAACGAGTTCGAGCGCAAGTTCATCAACGGCCTCAGCAAGGCAGGCCTCGCCGCTCAGACCGACGGCACCGTGATCAAGAGCGACACCGCCGCTGCCGTCGAGGCCGAGGACGGTACGCCGACCACCACCGGCACGCCGAAGCGTCAGCAGCCCAAGCGGCAGACCAAGGCACAGCGCCAGTCCGCTGCCGGCAAGGCCGCCGAGGAGTCCGAGCAGAAGACGTCGCTCACCAAGTCCGACGAGCCCGAGGACGCCAAGCCCGCCGCCGCTGCCAAGAAGGGCGGCGCGAAGTCCGGCAGCGGCACCCGCAGCAAGGCCCAGTCCGGACAGCGCAAGGGTCCGCAGCGGCCCAAGTCCCCGTCCAAGAAGTAAGAAGGAGTCCATCCCGTGACGGAAGGCACCACCTCCGCCGCTGCCGAGGGTGCAGACACCCTGACCCGCCTGGAGCAGGAGGGCGAGATCGCGGCGGACTACCTGGAGGGTCTGCTCGACATCGCCGACCTCGACGGCGACATCGACATGGACGTCGAGGCCGACCGTGCCTCTGTCTCGATCATCAGCGACACGGGCAGCCGCGACCTCCAGAAGCTGGTCGGCCGTGACGGTGAGGTGCTGGAGGCGCTCCAGGAGCTCACCCGTCTGGCCGTGCACCGTGAGACCGGTGACCGCAGCCGGCTGATGCTCGACATCGCGGGATACCGCGCCCGGAAGCGCTCCGAGCTGTCCGAGCTGGGCGCCAAGGCCGCCGCCGAGGCCAAGAGCAGCGGTGAGGCCGTGAAGCTGGACCCGATGACGCCGTTCGAGCGCAAGGTCGTGCACGACGCGGTCAAGGCCGCGGGCCTGCGCAGCGAGTCCGAGGGCGAGGAGCCGCAGCGCTTCGTCGTCGTACTTCCCGCCTGATCGGCCCCCACGTTCCCCGGCCCCGTCTGTTGCGCAGGCGGGGCCGAACTTTGTCAGCCTGATAGTTCTGGTGGTTCTGGTGTCGGCGCGCGTGCGCTGACGCGGTACGGAAGGACGGTCCCCCGTGACGGAGGCAGCGGAGCTTCCCCCCGCGCCCGAGCAAGCGCGCGAGGTGTTCGGTGATCGCTTCGCGGATGCGGTGCGGTACGCCGAGCTGCTCGCTGAGGCGGGCGTGCAGCGCGGTCTCATCGGCCCGCGTGAAGTGCCCCGCCTGTGGGAGCGGCACCTGCTGAACTGCGCGGTGCTCTCGGAGGTCGTGCCCGAGGGCGTGACGGTGTGCGATGTCGGCTCGGGCGCGGGCCTGCCCGGCATTCCGCTGGCGCTGGTCCGGGAGGACCTGAAGATCACGCTGCTGGAGCCGCTGCTGCGGCGCACCAACTTCCTCAGCGAGGTCGTGGAACTGCTCGGTCTCGATCATGTGACCGTGGTGCGCGGCCGGGCCGAGGAGGTCATGGGGAAGATCCAGCCCGTCCACGTCGTGACGGCCCGGGCTGTCGCGCCCCTCGACCGCCTCGCCACATGGGGTATCCCCCTGCTGCGGCCGTACGGGGAAATGCTCGCGCTCAAGGGCGACACCGCCGAGGAAGAGCTGAAGAGCGCGTCAGCGGCTCTCAGCAAGCTGGGTGCGGTGGAGACGTCCATCCTGCATGTCGGTGAGGGCGTGGTGGATCCGATGTCCACGGTCGTACGGGTGGAGGTCGGGGAGAGTCCCGGCGGGGTGCGCTTCGCGGCGAAGCGCGCCAAGGCGGCTCGGACGGGGCGCGCCCGCCGACGACGCTGAGGCCGTCCTGAGGCCGTCCTGAAGACGAGACGTACTCCACACAAGCTGCCAAACGTACGCAAGCCGGAGTGTCGCGGCAGTTCGGCCCCGGCTGCTGTGCATCGTGTTTCACGTGAAACGTCGCTCACTGCTGCACGGCATCATCAGTCGTGGCCGCGCTGCGGCCGAACCCCGCGACCGAAAGCCTCTCGGGTCACTCGATGAGGGAACTGAGTTGTCCACAGAGGTGGATTTCTCCACAGAACGGAAGGCCTCACTGGTTCACGACCCCGAAGACATGGGAGGCTCTGTTCATTGCGAGCCTGAAGTCGAGGAGAGTGAATCCTTGCGGTCCGACGCCAACATCGCGGGACCGATGACCGATCCGGTCCCCGGTCCCCGTACCGAGTCGATGGGGGCGGATGTTTCACGTGAAACACCGCCTCCGATGGACGACACTCCCATCGGTCGTGCTGCCCAACTGGCGGTGGAGGCTCTAGGCCGAGCCGGCGAGGGCCTGCCACGGCCCGAGCAGACCCGAATCATGGTGGTCGCCAACCAGAAGGGCGGTGTGGGCAAGACGACGACGACCGTCAACCTTGCCGCATCGCTGGCCCTGCATGGTGGCCGGGTTCTGGTGGTCGACCTCGACCCACAGGGCAATGCGTCCACCGCGCTGGGCATCGACCATCACGCCGAAGTCCCGTCCATCTACGACGTGTTGGTGGAGAGCAAGCCGCTCTCCGAGGTCGTCCAGCCGGTCCCCGATGTCGAGGGCCTCTTCTGTGCCCCTGCCACGATCGATCTCGCCGGTGCGGAGATCGAGCTGGTGTCCCTGGTGGCACGGGAGAGCCGGCTGCAGCGCGCCATCCAGGCGTACGAACAGCCGCTGGACTACATCCTCATCGACTGTCCGCCCTCGCTCGGCCTCCTGACGGTCAATGCGTTGGTGGCGGGCCAGGAGGTTCTGATCCCGATCCAGTGCGAGTACTACGCGCTGGAAGGCCTGGGACAGTTGCTGCGTAACGTCGACCTTGTGCGGGGGCACCTCAACCCCGCCCTGCATGTGTCGACCATCCTCCTCACCATGTACGACGGCCGGACGCGGCTCGCGTCCCAGGTCGCGGAAGAGGTGCGCACCCACTTCGGCGACGAGGTGCTGCGGACGAGCATTCCCAGGTCCGTCCGTATCTCGGAGGCACCGAGTTATGGGCAGACGGTCCTGACTTACGATCCTGGATCGAGTGGTGCCCTCTCTTATCTTGAGGCGGCACGAGAGATCGCGCTGAAGGGCGTCGGTATCAGCTATGACGCGACGCACGCCCATATCGGCGCACAGCAGAACGACCCGAGCATGGTGGAGGGCATTCAGTGAGCGAGCGACGGAGGGGGCTGGGCCGTGGACTCGGCGCACTGATCCCTGCTGCGCCGACGGAGAAGTCGGTGGCCCAGGCTGCGGCAGGGGGCGCCGCTTCCACGTCCCCCGCGGCAGTGCCCGTGCTGCCGAACGACCGTGGGGTGGCCGCGGCGAAGGTGGCGACCCTGCCGCATGTTTCACGTGAAACAGAGGAGCCGGCGCAGCCCAGTGCTCCCGCCACGCCTGCGGCGCCCGTCGGTGCGCACTTCGCCGAGATCCCCCTCGACTCCATCACGCCGAACCCGCGGCAGCCGCGTGAGGTCTTCGACGAGGACGCGCTGGCCGAGCTCATCACCTCCATCAAGGAAGTGGGGCTCCTCCAGCCGGTCGTCGTACGGCAGGTGGGTCCCGCCCAGTACGAGCTCATCATGGGCGAGCGCCGCTGGAGGGCCTGCCGCGAGGCGGGGCTGGAGGCGATCCCGGCGATCGTGCGCGCCACGGAGGACGAGAAGCTCCTCCTGGACGCTCTGCTGGAGAACCTGCACCGCGCCCAGCTGAACCCGCTGGAAGAGGCAGCCGCCTACGACCAGTTGCTGCGGGACTTCAACTGCACGCACGACCAGCTGGCGGACCGTATCGGCCGATCCCGCCCACAGGTCTCCAACACCCTGCGCCTGCTGAAGCTTTCTCCGGCGGTGCAGCGTCGGGTCGCCGCCGGGGTGCTCTCCGCCGGTCACGCCCGGGCCCTGCTGTCCGTCGAGGACTCGGAGGAGCAGGACCGGCTCGCCCACCGCATCGTGGCCGAGGGGCTGTCGGTTCGGGCCGTCGAGGAGATCGTGACCCTGATGGGGTCGCGTCCCCAGAAGGCCCAGAAGCCCAAGGGCCCGCGCGCCGGTGCTCGCGTCTCTCCCGCGCTGTCCGATCTCGCCACACGGCTCTCGGACCGCTTCGAGACGCGGGTGAAGGTCGACCTGGGGCAGAAGAAGGGCAAGATCACCGTCGAGTTCGCCTCCATGGAGGACCTTGAGCGGATCCTCGGCTCACTCGCTCCTGGCGAGGGGCCGGTTCTGCAGAAGAGCCTCTTGGAGGGTGACTCCGAGGAGAACGAGTCCTGAGCCTCCGGCGGGAGCCGCTGTTATGGATGACGGAGCGGGCCATGTCCGGTGTGTGCCGGAACGTGGCCTGCTCTTTCCTTTCTGGCGGTATCGATGGAATCGCATCGTGGATACGATGCGTTCGGATATGGCGCAACCACCCGGCAGCACCTCTGAGAGGAAGGCAGGGGCCATGCGAACGATGAGCCGCACCGGACTGGTGAGCGCCGGTTTGGGGCTGGGAGCGGTCGGTGGGTTCATCGGCAGTCTCCTCAGGGAACGGAGCGTTCTCACAGCCGCCCGCGACGCGGCAGGCGAAGGAAGCGAGGATCAGCCTTCATGGGGCGCCGGCTCGTACCGCTCACGTTGGACAACCTTCAGGACCTTCCCAAGCGCTGCCGGTCGTGTGTCTTCTGGGAGCTCGACCCGGTCAGCGGTGAGGCCGCGCTAAAGGCGGGTGAGTCCGCTCTGGAGAAGGAAGCCTGGATCTCGGCCGTTCTGCTGGACTGGGGATCCTGCGGTCGGGTCGTGTACGTCGATGACGTGCCGGTGGGCTTCGTGCTCTACGCGCCTCCCGCCTATGTCCCGCGCTCCACGGCGTTCCCCACGAGTCCCGTCTCCCCCGACGCTGTTCAGCTGATGACCGCGTTCATCGTGCCGGGGTACCAGGGGCAGGGACTCGGCCGGGTGATGGTCCAGACGGTCGCCAAGGACCTGCTGCGGCGCGGGTTCAAAGCGATCGAGGCGTTCGGGGATGCGTGTTGGAAGGAACCGGCCTGTGTGCTGCCCGCCGACCACCTCCTGGCGGTGGGCTTCAAGACGGTCCGGCAGCACCCCACCTATCCCCGGCTGAGGCTGGAGCTGCGGTCGACGCTCTCCTGGAAGGAAGACGTCGAGATGGCCCTGGACCGGCTCCTGGGAGCCGTACAGAAGGAGCCGGCGCTGCGGCCGCTGTAGGGCAGGCACTCAAACGAATGGGCCAACCCTTACGGGTTGGCCCATTCGTGTTTCACGTGAAACATGCACCGTCGCTCAGACGGCACCGCCGGTTCACTCGGCGATGAACTCCTCGAGGTCGCGAACGATCGCGGCCTTCGGCTTGGCGCCCACGATGGTCTTGGCGACCTCGCCACCCTGGTAGACGTTCAGGGTCGGGATGGACATGACGCCGTACTTGGCGGCCGTACCCGGGTTCTCGTCGATGTTCAGCTTGACGATCTCGATCTTGTCGCCGTACTCGGAGGCGATCGCCTCGAGGGACGGCGCGATCTGGCGGCACGGACCGCACCAGGCGGCCCAGAAGTCCACCAGCACGGGCTTGTCGCTCTTGAGGACGTCCTGCTCGAAGGAGTCGTCGGTCACATTCTTCAGGGTGCCGGCCACGGCGGGCTCCTTAACTGGTTGTTGCGTGGGGCGGGTAGGGAGAGGTCAGACGGAGGTCTTCTCGGGCTCGGCCTGCTCCTCGTCCGCGAGGGCGGCGAGGTAGCGCTCGGCGTCGAGAGCAGCGGAGCAGCCGGTACCCGCCGCGGTGATCGCCTGACGGTAGGTGTGGTCGACCACGTCGCCGGCACCGAAGACACCGGTCAGGTTCGTGCGCGTCGACGGGGCGGTCACCTTCAGGTAGCCCTCGTCGTCCAGGTCGAGCTGACCCTTGAAGAGCTCGGTGCGGGGGTCGTGGCCGATGGCGATGAAGAGACCGGTCACCGGCAGGTCCGACAGCTCGCCGGTCTTGAGGTTGCGCAGCTTCAGACCGGAGAGCTTCGGGTCGCCCTGGATCTCGGCGACCTCGCTGTCCCACACGAACGTGATCTTCGGGTCGGCGAAGGCGCGCTCCTGCATGGCCTTGGAGGCGCGCAGGGTGTCGCGGCGGTGGACGACGGTCACGGACTTGGCGAACCGCGAGAGGAAGGTGGCCTCCTCCATGGCGGTGTCGCCACCACCGATCACGGCGATGTCCTGGTCCTTGAAGAAGAACCCGTCACAGGTGGCGCACCAGGACACCCCACGGCCGGAGAGGGCGTCCTCGTTCGGCAGACCGAGCTTGCGGTGCTGCGATCCGGTGGCGACGATGACGGCCTTGGCCCGGTGGACGGTACCGGCCGTGTCCGTGACGGTCTTGATCTCACCGGTCAGGTCGACGGCGACGATGTCGTCCGGGACGAGCTCGGCACCGAAGCGCTCCGCCTGGGCGCGCATGTTGTCCATGAGCTCGGGGCCCATGATGCCGTCCTGGAAGCCCGGGAAGTTCTCCACGTCGGTGGTGTTCATGAGCGCACCGCCGGCGGTGACGGCGCCCTCGAACACCAGTGGCTTCAGCGACGCGCGCGCGGTGTAGAGCGCCGCCGTATAGCCGGCGGGCCCGGAGCCGATGATGATCACGTTACGGACGTCGCTCACGGCTTGATTCCTCGTCTCTGGACTGCGTCGTTCGACCGGTGGGAGCTTCTCTCGGAGCTCTCACCCCACCCAACGGATCCTAAGGGGCGAGCATTCCCGCTGTGTCCGGGCACACGGAGATGCGGCCCTGTGCCGGGTACCGCGCAGAGTGAAGACGAAGACGTGGCTCAGGCGGACGGGTACGAGCGCTGGAGAAGGACCTTGCCCTTGGTGTCGGCCGCGGCATGATCCACACAGGTCGCGTCGACGATGTAGGCAGTGATCCGAGTGGTGTCGGATGCGTCGGGGAGCAGCACCAGCATGGCCTTCTTCCCCTGGTACCTGCCGTTCTCGACGGCGAGGGCCGAGTCCTTACGCCCGATGCCGTCACGGACGCAGCCCGGAACGGTGGGCTCCCGGAAGACCTGAGGATGGTTGGGGGCGGGGGCGGTCTCCGCGCCGAAGGGGGTGCGGGAGCCGCCCTTCTTGGTCTGCTTGTCCGCCAGAAGATCGGTGACCTGCTTCTCGAGCTTTCCCGCGGAGAAGGTGTCCGCAGGGGCGGTCGGCGGTCCGCTCGCCGTTTCATGCGAGGGCTTGCCGTCGCCGAGCGACGACAGCAGGACCGAGCCCAGTCCCAGGGCGGCGACGGTGAAGACGGTCCCCAGAACGGCGATCCTCCGGCGCCTGTTCCGCGTGCGGCCCTTGCGGCCCGGGCCGGTGGTGGAAGAGCGAGGACGGCCGGCGGGCCGGTCGGCGGGCGTCGATGTTTCACGTGAAACATGCGCACCGCTGTCGTTCTCGGACGTGGAACGGGGGGTGCTCACCGGCATCTGACGCTCTGCGGTCTCCGGCCCCGTGGCGTTCAGCAGGGCCTCGGCGGCGAGGGCGGCATCGATGCGGCCTGCGACGTCGGCGGGCATGCGCGGCGGGCCCGGCAGTGTGCCGAGCAGCCCGCGGATCTCCTCCAGGGAGGCGTAGACGTCCGCGCAGAGTTCGCACTCGTCCAGGTGCCGACGTACGTCGGTGCTCCGGGACGGTGAGAGGAGGCCCTCGGTGAGGTCGGAGATCTCCGCGACGTCCGGGTGCCCGGCCATGTCTGTCGTCGACGTCACGCTCGTCCACCTCCGCCCTTCACTGCCGCTGGGTCGCTCGGTCCTGTGTCCGGTGGTTCCGCTCGGCGCGGTCCCGCTGCGGGTGGGACGGCTGGCCCCTGCGTCCGGTTCCGTTCCCCGCCCGGCTTCTTGCTCCCACCGGTGCTCTCCGGCCGTAGGTGGGTGAGCAGTGGCAGGAGTCTGGCTCTTCCTCGCGCACATCGGCTCTTCACCGTGCCGGTCGGAACGTCGAGGATGCGGGCCGCCTCGGCGACCGGGTAGCCCTGCATGTCCACCAGGATGAGCGCCGCTCGCTGGTCGGCCGGCAGGGTTCCCAGTGCTTCGATGAGCTGCCGGTGGAGATCGTTGCGCTCGGCGGGCGCCGAAGCCGACTCGTGTGGCTCCAGCAGCTGCTCCATGCGCTCGGTGTCGTCGACGGGAGAGGTCTTCCGGGAGGCGGCCTTGCGGGCGCGGTCCAGGCAGGCGTTCACCGTGATCCTGTGCAGCCACGTTGTGACGGCCGACTGGCCCCGGAAGGTGTGGGCGGCCCGGTAGGCGGAGACGAGGGCGTCCTGCACCGCGTCAGCGGCCTCCTCGCGGTCTCCCAGCGTTCGCAGGGCGACGGCCCAGAGCCGATCGCGGTGCCGCCGCACGATCTCACCGAAGGCGTCGGGGTCGCCTTCCACGTGGCGGGCGAGAAGCTCCTGATCACTCGCTCCGTCGTACCCGGTGCCGTCTGCCATCGGCCTCCTTCCTCGAGGCAGATGCCGTCAGCTGGTCACCTTGATGTCCGCCACCCGGCCGCGCCACTTGCCGTCGTCCGCCTGTATGGGCAGGTCGGTCAGCCACACCAGGAGGTAGCGGCTCTTGAGGGACTTGCCGGGCTTGAGCTCCACCTTCGTCCCGGTGCCCTCGGCGACCTTGGTGTAGGCGTCGAAAGACGTCGGCTCCGAACCGGCGTCCGCGCTCGCGCTGCGGAGCTCGACAGAGGTGTCGCCTACGAAAGTGACCGTCACCTTCCCGACCTGCTGGGTCTTGCCGAGATCGAGGATGATGCCGACGCCCGACTTCAGGCGCCCGAAGTCCGCGCTCAGGTAGAAGTCCGTCTGCCAGTACGTGGCGGTGCTGTTGTCGTAGACCTTCCCTATGTCGGACGGCTTCTCGGTCTGGTCGCCGAAGGGGTCGAAGTCGCGGGCACCGCTGATGGTGATGGGCTTGCCGCCCGCTGGCTTCTTGGGACTCTTGTCGTTCCCGTCATTCGTCTGCGTCTGGCCCGGGTCCTCGGACTTGCCGCCCTGGTCCATGAGCGCGTCCGCCAGCTGCCAGCTGCCGAGGCCCAGCGCGGCGATCAGGAGCGCGGACACGGCCCACTTCAGGGCCTTGCCCGTGCGGCTCTGCAGCGGGGGCGGCGGGGTCGGGACCGGCTGGGTGACACCGGGGCGCGGGGTCTGGCGGCCGTACGTGCCCTGCTGGTACGCGGTGCGCTGGTACTCGGGCGGGGCGGTGAACGCCGGCTCCGGCGGGCGGATGCGGGGCATCTCGCCGATCGCCTTCACGAGCTCCTCCGGGGTGGTGCACGGCGACTCGTGGCGGGAGGCGGTGGCGCCGTCGTTGGCGAGCGCGCGCATGGAGAGTTCGGAGAGGCCGCGGTGCACACCGGCCCGCACCTGGTCGGGTGCGATCAGGCCGATGTCCTTCGGCAGGCCGGACAGCCCGTAGGCATCGCTCTCGTACGGCCAGCGCTGGGTCAAGGCCGCGTACAGCAGGGCGCCGATGGCCTCGGTGTCGGTGCGCTGCGGGGTGTCGGACGCGACGCCCCGCAGCGCGGCGTTCACCGCGAGCCCCCGGATGCGCCACTGGCCGGTCGAGGCACGCAGGACGGCGTTGGGGTTCAGCCGCAGATGGGCGAGGCCCTCGCGATGGGCGGCGGCCATGGCGGAGGAGACCTGGCTGACCATCTGGTAGGCGTCGTACGGCTCCAGCGGCCCGGAGGCGAGGAGCGTGGTCAGTTCCGTCGCGTCCGGAAGCCACTCGTGGACGACGTAGACGAGGTCGTTCTCCTCCACCGCGTCCAGCACCTGGACGAAGCGCGGGTCGCCCAGCAGGGCGGAGGAGCGGGCGGCGGCCAGGACGGACCGGGCCCGTGAGTGGTCCGCGGGCAGGATGTGCACGCCGACGGCACGGCGGAGCTTCTCGTCCACGGCACGCCAACTGCTGAAACCGTCCAGACGGGTGACGCACTCCTCGAGGCGGTAGCGTCTGGCGAGTTTGTGACCACTGTGCAGTTCAGGCGGCGAGGTCTTCCCTGGACCGTCGGTCCGGGTGCTCTCCTGTACCTCGTCGCTGTCCGTGTCCCGCTCCCGGTTCTTGGCCACCCCGTCGGCCGTGGACTGGTCCGCCTGTGCGGTCAGCGACGTCTCGTCGCTGTTGTCTGCCACGTCGACGGCAGCCGTACTCCGTTCCGCCACCGTCGTTCCTGCCTCCCCATCCATTGCACGCCGCCCGGCATCCGTTGCGCGCCGTTCGACGCCGAAACCAATTGTGCCCACAGTCCGCCGCTATGCACGACACGCGGTGGCTGACGATGGTTGTGCGCCCACCCCCGACTCAGCGTCCCAGGCGTCCGCGGACCATGCCGACCAGCGAGTTGAGTTCCTCGATGCGCATGCGGCGGGCGGCGACGAAGAAGATCACGAGCAGCACGGCGCCTCCGGCCAGCACCGCGGCGAGCGAGCCCACGACACCCTGGCCGAGCGTGCGGCCGATGCCGTAGCAGGCCGCGCCGCTGAGCAGGGCGGCCGGGATCGACGCGATGCACAGCCGGGCGTAAGTCCGCAGGACACGGGCGCCGTCGAGATCCCCTCCCAGCCGCTTGCGCAGCCGGCGCCAGGCGACGCCGACACCGATCGCGTAGGCCAGGCCGTACGAGGCGGCCATGCCGACCACGGCCCAGCGCGACGGGATGACGAAGAAGCAGACCGCCGATGCGCCCGCGTTGACCGCGGCCACGATGACCGTGTTGTAGAAGGGGGTTCGGGTGTCCTCGTAGGCGTAGAAGGCGCGCAGGACGACGTACTGCACGGAGTACGGAATCAGGCCGAGACCGAACGCCATCAGCATGAAGCCCATGTTGGTGGCCTCGCTGGTGCCGGAGGAACCGAACATCAGGGTGCACATGGGGATGCCGAGCGAGAGGAAACCGAACGCGATCGGCACGATGGCGACCGCCGTGTTGCGCAGGCCCTGGGAGATGTCGTCGCGGACGGCACCGCCGTCGCCCTCGGCCGCCGAGCGCGACAGGCGCGGCAGCAGGGCGGCCATGAGGGAGACCGTGATGATGGCCTGCGGCAGGCCCCAGATCAGCTGAGCGTTGGCGTAGGCGGAGAAGCCGGTGCCGTCGACGGGCGAGGCCTTGCCCGCCGCGGTGGACAGCCACACGACGATCATGGCGCCCGCCTGGTTGGCCAGGACGAACAGGACCGTCCACTTGGCGAGCGTGATGGCCTTGCCGAGGCCCTGGCCCTTCCAGTCGAAGCGCAGCCGCAGCCGGAAGCCCGTCTCGCGCAGGTAGGGGATCATCGCCAGCGCCTGGACCACGAGGCCGAGCAGCACACCGATACCGAGGAGGCGCTGGCCCTCCGGCGGGATGGTCGTGACATTCATCTTGGAGTCGGCGGCCGTGCCGTAGACGTAGATGAACATGCCCAGCGTCGCGATGATGACGATGTTGTTCAGGACCGGGGTCCACATCATCGCGCCGAACTTCCCGCGAGCATTGAGGATCTGGCCCATCACCACGTGGACGCCCATGAAGAAGATCGAGGGCAGGAAGTACTGGACGAAGGTGATGGCGACCTGATTCGCCGCGGGGTCGCTGGCGATCGAGGGGGACATCAGGCGGATCAGGAGCGGCGCGGCGAAGATCGCGAGCGCGGTGAGCGTGCCGAGCGACACCATGACGAGGGTCAGCAGGCGGTTGGCGTACGCCTCGCCGCCGTCCTCGTCGTCCTTCATGGCGCGCACGAGCTGCGGCACGAAGACGGAGTTGAGACCGCCGCCGACCGTGAGGATGTAGAGCATCGTCGGCAGCTGGTAGGCGACCTGGAAGGTGTCACCGAGGAAGCCGACGCCGATGGCCGAGACGATCAGCGCGGAGCGGATGAAGCCGGTGAGGCGGGAGACCATCGTGCCCGCCGCCATCACGGCGCTGGACTTCATCAGGCCCGCGGCGCGGCCGCCCTTCTTCGGAGCGGGCGGGGCAGCGGCTTCCGGAGCGGGGGTGTCGTCCACCGCCGGCGTCGCCGCGGTCTCGCCGGGAGCCGGGTACTGGCCCGCCGCGTACTGCCCCTGCGCCGCGTACTGTCCCTGCGCCATCTGGCCGGGGGCCGGTGACGGGCCGGGGACCGACGGCGACTCGTAGGACGGGTGGCCGCTGGCCTGCTGCTGGTCCCGGAAGAGATGGGCGAACGCGTCCGGCTCCTGGTGCGGCTCACCCGCCTGGGAGACGAGGTCGTCCACGCCCACGAACTGGGTGGTCCGGGCGTCGTCGCCGTACGGCAGGTGCCTGGTCGGGCCCTCCGGTTCCGGCGCGGGCGTCTGGGCCCACACCCGTGGGTCGGGCGCGTAGGGAGACTGCGGTGGCTGGGCGTACAGCTGCTGCTGCGGCTGGTACGTGCCCGGAGGGGGCGGGGGGTGTGCGGCGCGGTCGTAGCGCGCCTCGGCGACCGGGTCCTGGGCGGAGAGGTCCTGTACCCCGTAGGGGTCCTGGCCGTAGGCGTCCTGGAGGTACATGTCCGCGGGCGGCTGCGGCGGCACCTGGCCGTGCTCGGGCTGCGAGCCCTCGGGCCCGCTCGACTCGGGGTAGCCCGAGCTGCCCACGCCACGGCCGTGGTCACCGTCGTACGGCGCGTTCATGGTTACCCCACCTCATCGTCCCGGGCCCACCGGCCACGACATCTCAACGGTCCACTCTCTCACCCGTGCCGGACGGGTCGGCGCTTTCCGCTGCGGTGTCCGGGGCCGGGTCACTCGCCTGCTGCGGGGCGTCTTCCCGGGAGCCGGCCTCGGACTCCTCCTTGAGACGGTCGGCGGGGGCGTCCGGGTTCTGCGGAGCGCCGACCGGGCTGTCGACGTCGTCGTCCGCCTCAGCGGCGGCGTCCTCGGCGGCCTCGCGGGCGGCGGCGCGCTTGCGCTGGGTGTACATACGGAAGCCGGCGAGGACCAGGAGCAGGACACCGCCGCCGATGACCAGCATCACGGTGGGCGTGACCTCGGTGACCTTCACGTCGAAGGTGACGGGCTCGCCGTACTTCTGGCCGTCCTCCGTGTACAGCTGGGCGACCACCTCCGCCCGGCCGTTGGCGTTGGCGGACGTGGTGAACTTCACCGACTGGCTGTGCCCGCCGTTCACGGTGACCCGCTGCTCCTCGTAGGCGTCGCCGCCGATCTTGAGGCGGGTCTGGTTCTTCGACGTGAGGCGCAGCTCCAGGTGCTCGACGCCCTGGACCAGGTTGTTCTGGACGGTGACCGGGATCGTGGCGCTGCGGCCGGAGAGTTTGGTCTCCGACTTCTCGATCAGCTTGACCCCGTCGATCAGCCCGTCGAGGTAGGACTCGACGTTGTCGCGGTACCCCACCGCGGCGACGCCCCGGCCCCGCCACGACGCGGACATCTCGCGGTTCATGGCTCGCCCGAAGGGGGTGACCACCCGGGACTCGTCGGTGAGGATCACCTTGAAGTTGTCGAGCTTGTCGTGCGTCCTGGCGATCTGCTCGAAGGCGGCCCGCGGCAATTCCTGCCTGCGCAGCGAGGCGGGGTACGCGGAGCCGGGCGGCACCTTCCTGTTGGCCGACGGGTCCGGCTTGGCCTTGGCGGCGGCCGTGAGGTCCTGCGACTCGGACCAGTTCCCGCCCTGGAGGGCGCCCAGCGCCTCGGCCATCGCCTGTGCCTGGCTCACGGAGGGCGTGCGCTGCGGGGCGACGACGACGCTGCGCTGCTTGCCGGTCTGGAGGCCGAGCGTCAGGCTCTGGGCCAGGAAGCGCTGCACGGCGCGCGTGGACGCGGAGGCCTTCGTCAGGTTGCCCTGGAACGCTGTGGACATCCTGGAGTCCGCGACGACCGCCGTGGTGCCGCCGCCGATGGGCCGGGCCGCGGAGGGTGTGTACGACAGATCGTCCTGGAGGCTGTCGCTGCGGGTGATCACCTTGTCGGCGCCACCCGAGGTCGCGACCTTCATGATCGACGGGTCGACGGCGCCGTCCACGGGCCACGCGAAGTCCTTGGACGGTTTCACGTGGAGGATCGGCTCCACCGTGTTGTCGACGGCGTCGGTGGCCTCCTTGAGGTGGTTCAGCGACCCCGTGACGGCCGTGCCGTTGTGGGCGAGGGAGGCCAGGTCCGGATCGCCGAACGGCAGGGCGACGACCTCCTTGCCCGACACCGCCTGCTGGAGCTCGGAGAGCCACTGCTTGGCGACCGCCTGGTTCCTGCCGGGCGTGGTGGCGCCGTCCTCGCCCCTGACCTGGTAGGTCCTCGTCATCGCGTCGACGGACGCCAGCAGATCCGGGTCGATCACCCAGGTGATGTCGAGGCCCTTGCCCAGCGACACCATCTGGTCGAGGCGGCCGCCCGGGGAGATCTCCTCGGCGAGGTCGTCGTTGCTGAAGACCGGCGTCTGCTGCTCGTTCGACCCCGTCTCGGCCGTCATGTGGACGTCGGAGACGAGCGGCCACAGGAACGTGGTCTTCGTCTTGGTCCCGGCCTCCTCCGGCTGCCACGGCAGGAACGTGCGCTGGACGCCCAGAACCTGGTCCCAGGGCTGCGCGGCGGTCTCACCGGAGAGTGCGACGGCCAGCTGGTAGACGCCGTCCTGGCCGAGGTCCAGCTCGTCGGCCGGGACGGAGATGTTGAAGGGCTCCGCCACGCCGGGGGTGAGCTTGGGGAACTTCTTGGTGTACTTGCCGCCTACTGCCTCGCCGGCGGGGCCCTGGATGTCGTCGCTCTTCTTGGCGAGGCTGTCGATGGCGGAGCGGGTGTCGAGCGAGGGCCCCACCCGCAGGTCGACGTGGGCGTCGGTGACGGGCTGCTTGCCGTTGTTGGTCACCGTTCCCGTCACGGTCACCGTGTCCCCCTCGGTGGGGGCGCTGGGGGTGAGCGAGTCGACGGCTACGGACACCGAGCCGCTCGTGCCGGAGGCAGCCTGCGCGGACTCCTGTCCGGCCGCGTCCGCCGGCGTCGCGGCGGGCAACTGGAGGAGTCCGGCCAGCAGGGGCGCACCGGCGAGCAGTGCTCCGGTGCGCCGCAGCCACCGGCGGGCAGGTGAGGCACTGGTCCCCTGGAAGTCTGCCGCCTCGGCCACGCGCTCGTCCGTCCCTCGTCGTCGTCAGTGGTCGTCGGAATGTGCGTCCACGCATGGTAACGATGCGCGCTGAGGGGAAGTGCCGCGGTCCGTTCCACAAGATCGCGGCCCGGCACCGAGCTGTCCGGTATGTCGCTGTATGGCGGAGAGCGGTTGCCCCGATATCAAGGGTGCTTCTTGTGCGTGTATGGAGGGACGTGTCTGCATGCGTCATAGGGGGAGGTCGGGGGCGCCCAGGCCACGTACCCTCTTCTGTTGTGCCGAACGCCAACGAAGAAATGCCCAGTGCCCTGAGCCAGGTGCAGCACCGCGCGGTGAGTGAACTGCTGCGGGTTGCTCCTGTCGCCGACGACCTCGCCCGCCGCTTCCAGGAGGCCGGGTTCTCACTTGCCCTGGTCGGCGGCTCGGTCCGGGACGCGCTGCTGGGCCGGCTCGGCAACGATCTGGACTTCACGACCGATGCCCGCCCCCAGGACGTACTCAAGATCATGCGCCCGTGGGCGGACGCCCTCTGGGAGGTCGGGATCGCCTTCGGCACCGTCGGAGCGCAGAAAGACGGCTACCAGGTCGAGGTGACCACCTACCGGTCGGAGGCGTACGACCGGACCTCACGCAAGCCCGAGGTGTCGTACGGCGACTCCATCGAGCAGGATCTCGTCCGCCGCGACTTCACGGTGAACGCGATGGCCGTCGCGCTGCCGGAGAAGGAGTTCATCGATCCGCACGGCGGGCTCGAGGACCTCGCGTCGCGTGTGCTGCGCACTCCTGGCACCCCGGAGGAGTCCTTCTCCGATGATCCCCTGCGGATGATGCGGGCCGCGCGCTTCGCGGCTCAGCTCGACTTCGAGGTCGCCCCCGAGATCGTCGCGGCGATGAAGGAGATGGCCGGGCGTATCGAGATCGTCTCGGCCGAGCGGGTGCGGGACGAGCTGAACAAGCTGATCCTTTCGCCGCACCCGCGCAAGGGCCTGACGCTGCTCGTCGAGACGGGCCTCGCCGACCGCGTGTTGCCCGAGCTGCCGGCCCTGCGCCTGGAGCGCGACGAGCACCACCGGCACAAGGATGTCTACGACCACACGCTGATCGTCCTGGAGCAGGCGATGGCGCTGGAGGACGACGGCCCCGACCTGACTCTCCGCCTGGCCGCCCTGCTGCACGACATCGGCAAGCCCCGCACGCGTCGCTTCGAGAAGGACGGCCGGGTCTCGTTCCACCACCACGAGGTGGTCGGGGCGAAGATGACCAAGAAGCGCATGACGGCGTTGAAGTACTCCAACGAGCTGGTGAAGGACGTTTCACGTCTGGTCGAACTCCACCTGCGGTTCCACGGCTATGGCACCGGCGAGTGGACGGACTCGGCGGTCCGCCGCTACGTCCGGGACGCCGGTCCGCTGCTCGACCGTCTCCACAAGCTGACCCGCTCGGACTGCACCACGCGCAACAAGCGCAAGGCTGCGGCCCTGTCGCGCGCGTACGACGGTCTGGAGGAGCGGATCGCCAAGCTTCAGGAGCAGGAGGAGCTGGACTCGATCCGTCCCGACCTCGACGGCAACCAGATCATGGAGATCCTCGGCGTCGGTCCAGGTCCGGTCATCGGCCGCGCGTACCAGCACATGCTGGAGCTGCGCCTGGAGAACGGGCCGATGGAGCACGACTCCGCGGTGGCCGCACTCAAAGAGTGGTGGGCCGGCCAGGAGAGCTGAGGCCGTGAAACAGGGTCATGTTTCACGTGAAACATGACCCTGGGGAGACGGGCCGAGGGGCGGTGTTTCACGTGAAACACCGCCCCTCGCTGTGTCTGCCTTACTTCTTGTCCTTCAGGCAGAGCAGGAAGTCCTTGCCGTCACCGCTCTCGGTGTACGTGTACTGGAAGTCCTTGGCCTCGGCCTCGCACTTGCTCGATGCCAGGGTCTCCGTGAGGTACGCGCCCTCGATCTTGGCCAGCACCACGTACTGAGCCTTCGCATCGCTGCACTCGACGACTTCGAGGTCCGGGTTGTTGTCGTTGGAGCTGCCGCGGTGCATGCAGCTGCCGACGGACGCCGTGTTGGCGTCGTCGCGGCTGGTTATGTAGCCGCCGATGGCAATGCCCGCCACCGCGATGACGATGACGATGTTCTTGATGGTCTTGAAGCTGAGCTTGCGGCCGGTCGGCTGCGGCGGGACCGGAGCGTACGGAGCCGCCCCCTGGGGCGGGAAGCCGGGCTGGCCGGGCTGCTGGGGGTAGCCGCCCTGCGGCGGGTACGGAGCCTGGGGCTGACCCGCGGGCTGGCCCTGTGCGAACGGGTTGCCCTGGGGCGGCGGAGTGGTCACTTGGGGGTCCCCCTAGAACATGGTTGAGTGACGCGAACATGTCGCGAGATAAGACCCACGTAAGGTAGCGGTCCCCACTGACACCGCAGTAGCCAGATGTGGCTCTGTGTCATTGATGTGACACTTACTGGTGGCCAAACCGTCCCATAGTCACAGCTACTGCCGCGTAGATAACGGCGATCGTGATCACCAGCGGCACGGATCGGCCGTCCGGCGGCAGTATCAGGGCGGCGATGGCGGCTGCGCCGACGAAAGCGACGTTGAAGAGCACGTCGTAGACCGAGAAGATCCGGCCACGGAAACCGTCCTCGACGGAGGACTGGACGATCGTGTCCGTGGCGATCTTCGCGCCCTGGGTGGTCAGACCCAGGACGAAGGCCGCGGCCAGCAGAGGGGCAGTGGCGAAGGGCAGCCCGAGAGCGGGCTCCAGCAGCGCGGCGGCCCCCGCGCACACGACGATCCAGCGGCCCGGCCCGAGCCGCCCCGCGGCCCACGGCGTCACCGCGGCCGCCGCGAAGAAGCCTGCGCCGGAGACGCCCAACGCCAGGCCCAGCAAGGCGAGTCCGTCGTCCGCGGTCGTGGTGAGCGCGTACCGGCAGAGCATCAGCAGCATCACCAGCAGGGCGCCGTAGCAGAAGCGCATCAGTGACATGGCCACGAGCGCCCAGGCCGCTTCCCGGCGCTGCGGCGCGGCCAGGTGACGTACGCTCGCCGCCAGATCGCGCGCGGTTCCGGTGAGAGCCGTCCCGAGCCGCACGCGTGCCGAGTTCCGGTCGGGGCCCAGGAGTTCTCGCGCCATGCTGAGCGATGCCAGGGCGGCGCACAGATATAGCACGGCTCCCACGAGCACCACGGCGGCGTCGCCGTCCGCCACCACCAGGCGGACGGCGAAGGCAAGGCCGCCGCCAGCGGTCGCCGCCAGTGTTCCCGTGGTCGGGGAGAGGGAGTTGGCGATGACGAGGCGCTCGGCGTCGACCACGCGGGGCAGGGCCGCGGACAGGCCGGCGAGGACGAAACGGTTGACGGCGGTGACGCACAGGGCGGAGACGTAGAAGAGCCAGTCCGGAGCGGGACTGAGTATCAGCAGGGCCGTGGCGGAAGCCAGCAACGCGCGCAGCAGGCTTCCGTAGAGCAGAACCTGACGGCGCCGCCAGCGGTCCAGAAGGACACCGGCGAAAGGGCCGACGAGAGAGTACGGGAGCAGCAGCACCGCCATGGCGGAGGCGACCGCGGCCGCCGAGGTCTGCTTCTCCGGCGAGAAGACCACGTACGAGGCGAGCGCGATCTGGTAGACGCCGTCGGCACCCTGGGAGAGCAGGCGTACGCCGAGCAGGCGCCTGAAGCCCTGGAAGCGCAACAGGACACGCAGGTCACGGACGACGGCCATGGGGCACAGCCTCACATACGGGAGAGGGTCCCCGGGTCGTACGACCCGGGGACCCTCACAGCCCTGGCAGGAGCGACTGGTTACGGCGCCTCAGCGCTCGACCTCACCCTTGATGAACTTCTCGACGTTCTCGCGGGCCTCGTCGTCGTAGTACTGGACGGGCGGGGACTTCATGAAGTAGCTCGACGCGGAGAGCACGGGACCGCCGATGCCGCGGTCCTTGGCGATCTTCGCGGCGCGCAGGGCGTCGATGATGACGCCGGCGGAGTTCGGGGAGTCCCAGACCTCCAGCTTGTACTCCAGGTTCAGCGGGACGTCACCGAAGGCGCGGCCCTCCAGGCGGACATAGGCCCACTTGCGGTCGTCCAGCCAGGCGACGTAGTCGGACGGGCCGATGTGGACGTTGTCCGCGCCCATGTCACGGTCGCGGATCTGGGAGGTGACGGCCTGCGTCTTGGAGATCTTCTTCGACTCGAGGCGGTCGCGCTCGAGCATGTTCTTGAAGTCCATGTTGCCGCCGACGTTCAGCTGCATCGTGCGGTCCAGGACGACACCGCGGTCCTCGAACAGCTTCGCCATGACGCGGTGCGTGATGGTGGCGCCGACCTGGGACTTGATGTCGTCGCCGACGATCGGGACGCCCGCCTCGGTGAACTTGTCGGCCCACTCCTTGGTGCCGGCGATGAAGACCGGAAGGGCGTTGACGAAGGCGACCTTGGCGTCGATGGCGCACTGGGCGTAGAACTTCGCCGCGTCCTCGGAGCCGACGGGCAGGTAGCAGACGAGGACGTCGACCTGCTTGTCCTTGAGGACCTGAACGACGTCGACCGGCTCCTCGGCGGACTCCTCGATGGTCTCGCGGTAGTACTTGCCGAGGCCGTCGAGCGTGTGGCCGCGCTGGACCGTCACACCGGTGCTGGGGACGTCGCAGATCTTGATGGTGTTGTTCTCGGAGGCGCCGATGGCGTCCGCCAGGTCGAGGCCGACCTTCTTGGCGTCCACGTCGAACGCGGCGACGAACTCGACGTCGCGGACGTGGTAGTCGCCGAACTGGACGTGCATCAGGCCCGGCACCTTGGACGCCGGGTCGGCGTCCTTGTAGTACTCGACTCCCTGCACCAGCGATGCGGCGCAGTTGCCCACACCGACGATGGCTACGCGAACCGAACCCATTCCGGTTGCTCCCTGTGTGTACGAGTGAGGCCCGTGGCGGGCTCTCACGTGGCGGTGTCGCCGGGCGTATCCGGACGGGGGTCGTCCCCCGGCCGGGGCAGGCCGCCCGACGCTCCAGATGTGGTGTCACGCGAACCGGGCTCCCCCGTCGCGGAACCCTTCAGGTCCCGCCCCGCCCGCTCGCTCTCGATGAGCTCGTTCAGCCAGCGCACTTCGCGCTCCACGGACTCCATCCCGTGGCGCTGGAGCTCAAGCGTGTAGTCGTCGAGGCGCTCCCGGGTCCGGGCCAGGGAGAGGCGCATCTTCTCCAGGCGCTCCTCCAGCCGGCTGCGGCGGCCCTCCAGCACGCGCATGCGTACATCACGTGAGGTTTGCCCGAAGAAGGCGAAACGGGCTGCGAATGTCTCGTCCTCGTACGCCTCGGGCCCGGTCTGTGAGAGCAGCTGCTCGAAGTGCTCCTTACCCTCCGCCGTCAACCGGTAGACGATCTTGGCGCGGCGGCCGGTGAGGGGAGCGGCCTCGGTGTCGTTCCCCGGCTCCTCGATCAGCCAGCCGTTGGCGACCAGCGTCTTGAGGCAGGGGTACAGCGTCCCGTAGCTGAACGCACGGAACACACCCAGTGATGTGTTGAGTCGTTTGCGCAGCTCATAGCCGTGCATCGGAGATTCGCGGAGCAGGCCGAGTACGGCGAACTCGAGGATCCCGGAACGCCGGCTCATCGTCGCCTCCTCTCTGCCGCGGTACCCGATGTCTCGGGCCGATGTGTCGCGCTGATGTATCGACTCGATACATCACGACGATAGAACGGCCTTCCGGATGCGACAAGAGAGGGTGCGGTGAACGGGGTCACATCACCGATTCATCGGACGCGAGTTGCCTGATTTGAGGTGAACTTCAGGCCTCGGCAGGTTTTGACGGTGCGTAGTCTGTGCGCCATGCACATCACCGGGAACCAAGTGACGCCTGAGGGCGTCGTCGTCTCTGGTGTAGTACGGGTGCATGCGGGACCGATGAATGCGGAGCCGACCGCATCCGTACTTCGGGGGGACCGGAAACCAGCCGCCGTTTCCAGGCGCGCAGGGGTGCGCCTGCCCGAGGAGTAGTCGTTCGATGAGCGAGCACCGTCGCAAACCGCCGCAGCCGCAGGGAGGCGGACGTGCCGCGGCCCGACGCGGCCAGTCCGGCTCGTCCCCCGGCCGCCGCGCGGCCCCGCGAGGCGCCACCGGGTCTCCGTCCGACTCCTATGGGTCGGACTCCTACGGCTCGGGGGGTGAGGAGCGTCCGTACGGCGGCCGTGCCGAGGCCCGGCGTGCGGCGCAGAGAAGTACCGGAGGCGGCCGACGCAGAGCGGCCGAACCGTCCCGTGGCGGCCGGCGCGCCGCTCCCGGCAGTCCGGCCGGGCCCGGGCGAGGCAGAGGGCGCACGCCCGCCTATTCCGACAAGAAGCGGCTGATCGACTATCCGCGGGCCGACAAGTACGGCTGGCAGCGCTGGCTGCCGTCCTGGAAGCTCGTCTCCGGTCTGTGCATCGGCTTCTTCGGCAGCCTGGTGGCCGTGGCGGGCATCGGGTACGCCATGGTCGGCGTCCCCAACGAGGAGAACGCGGCGGCGCTGTCGCAGAACAACGTCTACTACTGGTCCAACGGCCAGCAGATGGTCGCGACCGGAAGCGGCCAGAACCGGCAGAACGTCACGATCGACCGGATCCCCGAGGCCATGCAGCAGGCGGTGATCTCGGCCGAGAACAAGAGCTTCTACAAGGACTCGGGTGTCGACCCGATGGGCATCGCCCGTGCTCTGGCGAACATGGCCCGGGGCGGCGACACGCAGGGTGGTTCGACGATCACCCAGCAGTTCGTCAAGAACACCTACCTGAGCCAGGACCAGACGATCACCCGTAAGTTCAAGGAAATGTTCATCTCGATCAAGGTGGGCACCAAGCTCTCCAAGGACGAGATTCTCCAGGGGTACCTGAACACCTCCTACTACGGCCGCGGCGCCTACGGCATCCAGGCCGCCGCCCAGACGTACTACGGCAAGGACGCGGTTAGGCTCGAGCCGAACGAGTGCGCCTTCCTCGCCGCCCTCCTCAAGGGCCCGACGTACTACGACCCCGCGGGCAACGAGAGTCTCGACTCCACGGCGACCCCCAAGGCCAATGAGAAGCGGTCCAGGGCGCGCTGGGGCTGGATCCTCGAGCAGATGCACAACGACAACAAGCTCTCGGACGCCGCGTACCAGAAGGCGATCAAGAACTACCCCATGCCCCAGGGCCGCAAGGCGACCAAGGGCATGAGCGGCCAGATCGGCTACCTGGCGGACACCGCCAAGAAGTACGTCCTGAACCACTCCAACATCACGGAGAAGCAGTTCGACCAGGGCGGCTACCAGATCAAGACGACCTTCGAGAAAGCCAAGGTCGAGGCGCTGGCCAAGGCCGTGAAGAAGGTCGAGAAGGAAAAGCTGAACCCGGAGAAGCGTGAGCTGGACAAGCACGTCCAGTTCGGCGCGGCGTCGGTGAAGCCCAAGGACGGCGCGATCGTCGCGCTCTACGGTGGTGCGGGGTACGAGAACGGCCACTTCAACAACAACGCGGACACGTCGGGTGTCCCCGTCGGTTCGACGTGGAAGCCGTTCGTACTCGCCGCCGCCATGGAACACGGCACCTACCGGAGCGACGGTCCCCTCTCCCCGCTGAGCAAGTACAACGGCAACGACCACCTCAAGGTCAGGAACAACGACGGCTCCTACGTCCTGAAGAAGGACAACACACCGTTCTTCCAGGAGAACGAGAGCGACCATCCCTGGGGCTACATCACCTTGCGCAAGGCGATGGAACAGTCCGTCAACACCCCGTTCGTCCAGCTCGGCATGGACGTCGGGATGAGGAACGTGCGGGACGTGGCCGAGAAGTCCGGCATCCTGGACGCCAGTTTCGCCACCCTCAACCCGTCGTTCGCGCTCGGTACGTCGACTCCCAGTGCGATCCGCATGGCCGACGCCTACGCGACGTTCGCCGCCGCCGGCAAGCAGGCCTCTCCGTACTCCGTGACCAGCGTCAAGTTCAACGGGCAGGAAGTCGAAGGCTTCGACAAGCCGCGCATCACGCAGGCGATGCCAGAGAACGTGGCCAACAACGTCACGGACACTCTGGAGAACGTCGTCCAGAACGGTACGGGTAAGAACGCCCTGGCCCTGGGCCGTACGGCGGCCGGTAAAACCGGTACCACGGATGAGAACAAGTCCGCCTGGTTCGTCGGCTACACCCAGCAGCTGTCGACCTCGGTCGCGATGTTCCGTGAGGATCCCAAGAGCGCCAAGCTGCTCTCCATGAACGGCACGGCGGGTGAGGAGTCCATCCACGGTGGTGACACTCCCACCGAGGTGTGGACCGAGTACATGAAGGCCGCGCTGAAGGGCAAGCCCGACCTCGGCTTCCCGGAGGCCGAGGAGATCGGCCAGATCCAGCACGAGGTGGGCGCTCCGTCGCCGAAGCCGACGCCCAGCGTGGAGCCCAGCGAGACCGTGACCGAGTCGCCGAGCGCCACGCCCAGCGAGACACCCACGTCTCCGTCGCCCTCGCCGAGCGACACCTGTGGCTTCTTCGGGTGTGAGAACGACGGCGGTACGGAGAACGGCGGCGGTACAGGCGGAGACGTGTCGCCCTCGCCTTCGCCCAGCCTCACGAACGAGAACGGCGGCAATACCAGAGGCAACGGCAACGGCGGCATCTTCGGAGGCCCCGCCGGATAGCCGGCTGATCGCCCGGCATGGGTGTTTCACGTGAAACGCGAAGACGTTTCACGTGAAACACGGGCCGCCGCACCTACCCGGTGCGGCGGCCCTCGGCGTATTGATGGATACGTACGGCAGGATGTGCGGCATGGCCAGTGCAGAATCGACGCAAGCGAGCGTCCACGAGCCGGACCCGGTCCGGCCGACCCAGGAGGACGAGGTCGCCGCGGCCGGCAGCGAGCTGATCGGCGGCCCGCTCGGGCGGCGTGCCCTGCTCGGGGCGTCCTGGTGGACTCCCGTACGGGTGATCGCGCTGGTGGCGATCGGCATGTTCGCCCTCGGCCTGGTCCAGAAGGCGCCCTGCTACAACGGCGCCTGGTTCTTCGGTGCCAGCTCCCAGTACACGCACGCGTGCTACTCGGACATCCCGCACCTCTACCAGGGGCGGGGCTTCGCCGACGGGCTCGTGCCGTACTTCGACAAGCTCCCCGGCGACATGCAGTACCTGGAGTACCCGGTGCTCACCGGTGTCTTCATGGAGGTCGCCAACTGGCTCACGCCCGGCAGCGGCACCATCCAGGACCAGGAGCAGTGGTACTGGATGGTCAACGCCGGGATGCTGATGGTCTGCGCGTCGGTCATCGCCGTCTGCGTGACCCGTACCCATGCCCGACGCCCCTGGGACGGGCTGCTGGTCGCCCTGGCGCCTGCCTTCGCCCTGACGGCGACCATCAACTGGGACCTGCTGGCGGTCGCCCTGACGGCCGCGGCGATGCTGATGTGGTCGCGCGGCCGCTCCCTCGCCTTCGGCGTCCTCTTGGGACTCGCCACGGCCGCCAAGCTCTATCCCTTCCTGATCCTCGGGCCGCTGCTGGTGCTGTGCTGGCGCGCGGGCAAGTGGCGTGCGTTCGGGACGGCTCTGGGCGGTGCGATCGTCGCCTGGGTCGTCGTCAACGGGCCGGTGATGCTCTTCGCGTTCGACGGCTGGTCGAAGTTCTACACGTTCAGCCAGGAACGGGGCGTCGACTTCGGATCCTTCTGGCTGATCATGGCCCAGAACTCGGACAACCCGCTCAGCACCGACACCGTCAACACGCTCGCCACGCTGCTGATGCTGGTGTGCTGCGCGGGTGTCGCCGTGCTGGCGCTGACCGCTCGGCGCCGCCCACGGTTCGCCCAGCTGGCCTTCCTGATCGTCGCGGCGTTCATCCTCACCAACAAGGTCTACTCGCCGCAGTACGTCCTGTGGCTGGTGCCCCTGGCCGCCCTGGCCCGGCCGAAGTGGCGGGACTTCCTGATCTGGCAGGCCTGCGAGGTGGCGTACTTCCTGGGCATCTGGCTGTACCTCGCGTACACGACCAGCGGAGACGCCCACAAGGGGCTGCCCACCGACGGCTATCACTGGGCCATCGGCCTGCACCTGCTGGGCACGCTGTATCTGTGCGTCATGATCGTGCGCGACATCTTCCTGCCGGATCGGGATCCCGTTCGCCGGTCCGGGGACGACGATCCCTCGGGCGGAGTGCTCGAGGGCGCGGAGGACGTCTTCGTCCTCGGTCCCGCGGCCCGTCCCTCCCGGCACGCGGCCGCTCAGTTCGACGGGCCGCAGGTCGAGTGGGGCCGGAACGGCGCCACGGGCGGTTCGCTCTGAGCGAACGATGCGAAAGGCCGTACACGGGAAACCGTGTACGGCCTTTTCGCTGTGCTGAGCCCGTTGCTGCCCGTCGGTGCGTGTGCCGGTCAGCGGTCCATGAGCCGGTCGAACTGCGTGGTGGTGTGCCGCAGATGGGCCACCAGCTCCTCGCCGACCGTCGGTTCCGGCGCGTCCGCGGGCACGAACAGGATCGAGACCTGCATGTGCGGCGGCTCGGCGAACCAGCGCTGCTTGCCGCCCCAGACGAACGGAGAAAGGTTCCGGTTGACCGTCGCGAGGCCGGCCCGGGCGACGCCCTTGGCACGCGGCATGACGCCGTGCAGCGCCTTGGGGGCCTCCAGACCCACCCCGTGCGACGTACCGCCTGCCACGACCACCAGGAAGCCGTCGGAAGCCGCCTTCTGCTGCCGGTAGCCGAAGCGCTCGCCCTTGGCCACACGCGTGACGTCCAGGACCGCGCCGCGGTACTCGGTGGCCTCGTGGTCTCCCAGCCACAGTCGCGTGCCGATGCGGGCACGGAACCGCGTCTGCGGGAACTGCTGCTGGAGCCGGATGAGTTCCTCGGCCTTGAGGTGGCTGACGAACATGGTGTGCAGAGGCAGCCGGGCGGCGCGCAGCCGGTCCATCCAGCCGATGACTTCCTCGACCGCGTCCGAGCCGTCGGTGCGGTCCAGCGGCAGGTGGATCGCGAAGCCTTCCAGGCGGACGTTCTCGATGGCGGCGTGCAGCTGGGCCAGATCCTGCTCGCCGATGCCGTGCCGCTTCATCGAGGACATCACCTCGATCACCACACGCGCACCGACCAGGCCGTACACGCCGTCTATCGACGAGACCGAGCGGATGACCCGGTCCGGCAGGGGCACGGGCTCCTCGCCGCGCCGGTACGGCGTCAGCACCAGCAGGTCACCGCTGAACCAGTCCTTGATCCGGGCGGCCTCGTACGTCGTGCCGACGGCGAGGACGTCCGAGCCCAGCCGTGTGGCCTCCTCCGCCAGCCGCTCGTGCCCGAAGCCGTAGCCGTTGCCCTTGCAGACCGGCACGAGGCCGGGGAACTGCTCCTGCACGTGCTTGTGGTGCGCCCGCCAGCGCGCGGTGTCGACGTAGAGCGTGAGCGCCATGGCCGGACCTGGAACCTTTCTCGTGGTTGCCGTGTATCAGAGGTATAGAAGCACTGAACGTGACATCAGCGGCGCGACATGTAGATGTCGAGCGCCTTGTGCAGCAGCTTGTTCAGCGGGAAGTCCCATTCGCCGAGGTACTCGGCGGCCTGGCCGCCCGTGCCCACCTTGAACTGGATCAGACCGAAGAGGTGGTCGGTCTCGTCCAGCGAGTCGGAGATACCGCGCAGGTCGTACACGGTGGCGCCGAGCGCGTAGGCGTCGCGCAGCATCCGCCACTGCATCGCGTTCGAGGGCCGGACCTCACGGCCGATGTTGTCGGAGGCGCCGTAGGAGTACCAGACGTGCCCCCCGACGATAAGCATCGTCGCCGCCGACAGGTTCACGCCGTTGTGCCGGGCGAAGTACAGCCGCATGCGGTTGGGGTCCTCGGTGTTGAGGGCCGTCCACATGCGCTGGAAGTACGACAGCGGGCGCGGCCGGAAGTGATCGCGCACGGCCGTGATCTCGTACAGCCGCTGCCATTCCTCGAGGTCCTGGTAGCCGCCCTGGACGACCTCGACCCCGGCCTTCTCGGCCTTCTTGATATTGCGGCGCCACAGCTGGTTGAAGTTCTTGTGGACCTCTTCCAGGGAGCGGTTGGCCAGCGGCACCTGGAAGACGTAGCGGGGCTGGACGTCGCCGAAGCCGGCGCCGCCGTCCTCGCCCTGCTGCCACCCCATGCGGCGGAGTTTGTCGGCGACCTCGAAGGCACGCGGCTCGATGTGGTCGGCCTCGATGTCGCGCAGCCGCTTCACGTCGGGGTTCTGGATGCCCTGCTTGATAGAGGTGGCGTCCCAGCGCCGGATGACCACCGGCGGGCCCATCTTCACCGAGAAGGCGCCCTGCTGCTTCAGATGCGCCAGCATCGGCTCGATCCAGTCCTGGAGATTCGGCGCGAACCAGTTGATGACCGGGCCCTCGGGCAGATAGGCGAGGTAGCGCTTGATCTTGGGAAGCTGCCGGTAGAGGACCAGACCGGCACCCACCAGCTCGCCCGTCCTGTCGTCGAACCATCCGAGGTTCTCGGAGCGCCACTCCGCCTTGACGTCAGCCCAGGCCGGGACCTGCATGTGGCTCGCCGACGGCAGGCTCTGGATGTAGGCCAGATGCTGCTCTCGACTGATGGTCCTCAGGGTCAGGCTCATTTCGGGGCGCTCCTCGGGCTGGTGTGTCCCCATGGGGTCAGGGGCTCCGGCTCTCGCGCGAAGCCTACTGCGCCTTGGGAGCGCGCCGGTTGGGCGTGCGGGACCTTCGCCCCGGCCCGAGGTCGGCCGCGGCGCGAGTGGTGTTCAGAAGAAGGGGTGCCCTGGCGTCAGCCGATCAGACCGCCGTGCGCCATGCCCAGGAAGAACCCGACGCCCGATGCGCCCAGGCCCAGGATCAGGCCGAAGCGCTCCCGGGTCGTCTCCGAGATCCACTGGCCGTACGCGCCCGTGAGGATGCCCACGAGGCCGGTCCAGGAGCTGAGCAGATGCAGGTCCTCGTCGATGATCGCCGTGAGGAACGCCGTGAGGCCCAGCACCAGGGTCACCGCGAGCAGAGTGTCCTGGAGGGGATGGGGCTTGCCGTCCGTGGCGAAGAGGCCGCCGGCGGTGTTGGGTCGCAATGCCTGTGCCATAGGGCACCTCCTGCGAAAGTCGGCGCATCGTAGCGCCATACACACCCGATGTGTACAGATTGGCTGCCCTCACGGCCGGATTTCAACCGCAAGCCACTGTGCGGGTAGTCTGTACCCTCCGCACCGGTGTCTGCCCATGTCACGACAGGGGCTTCTCCACAGAACCCCCGACTGTCAGTGGTGGCCGATACCGTTGCTACGCATCACAACCCTCCTGCCACGGAACGACCGTGGCCGCTGAGTCCAAAGGAGGTGGGTTCCACATGCGTCACTACGAGGTGATGGTCATCCTCGACCCCGACGTCGAGGAGCGCGCTGTCTCCCCGCTGATCGAGAACTTCCTCTCTGTCGTCCGTGACGGCGGCGGAAAGGTCGAGAAGGTCGACACCTGGGGCCGTCGTCGTCTCGCGTACGAGATCAAGAAGAAGCCCGAGGGCATCTACTCGGTCATCGACCTTCAGGCTGAGCCTGCGGTCGTCAAGGAGCTCGACCGCCAGATGAACCTGAACGAGTCGGTCCTCCGGACCAAGGTCCTCCGTCCCGAGACCCACTGAGCTCTCCCGCTCAGCTGATTCCGGGATTCGAGTAGCAAGCAGCCAGAGCAAACCCGCCGAGAGGTTCCCCCATGGCAGGCGAGACCGTCATCACGGTGGTCGGCAATCTTGTCGACGACCCCGAGCTGCGCTTCACCCCCTCCGGTGCGGCCGTCGCGAAGTTCCGTGTCGCGTCCACTCCCCGCACCTTCGACCGCCAGACGAACGAGTGGAAGGACGGCGAGAGCCTGTTCCTGACCTGCTCGGTCTGGCGTCAGGCGGCGGAGAACGTCGCCGAGTCGCTCCAGCGAGGCATGCGCGTCATCGTGCAGGGCCGGCTGAAGCAGCGGTCCTACGAGGACCGTGAGGGCGTCAAGCGCACGGTCTACGAGCTGGACGTCGAGGAAGTCGGCGCCAGCCTGCGCAACGCCACGGCCAAGGTCACCAAGACCACCGGCCGCGGTGGCCAGGGCGGCTACGGCGGCGGTGGCGGCGGCGGCCAGGGTGGCGGCGGCTGGGGCGGCGGCCCCGGTGGCGGTCAGCCGGCCGGCGGTGCTCCCGCCGACGACCCGTGGGCGACCGGCGCTCCCGCCGGTGGCAACCAGGGCGGTGGCGGCGGCTGGGGCGGTGGCTCCGGCGGCGGCCAGCAGGGCGGCGGCTACTCGGACGAGCCCCCCTTCTAGGGCGGGTTCGCACCCCAACTTCTTGATCACACAGGAGATACACCATGGCGAAGCCGCCTGTGCGCAAGCCGAAGAAGAAGGTCTGCGCATTCTGCAAGGACAAGGTCACGTACGTGGACTACAAGGATACGAACATGCTGCGGAAGTTCATTTCCGACCGCGGCAAGATCCGTGCCCGCCGCGTGACCGGCAACTGCACGCAGCACCAGCGTGACGTCGCCACGGCCGTGAAGAACAGCCGTGAGATGGCGCTGCTGCCCTACACCTCCACCGCGCGATAAGGGAAGGGTGACCGACTCATGAAGATCATCCTCACCCACGAGGTCTCCGGCCTCGGTGCCGCGGGCGACGTCGTCGACGTCAAGGACGGTTACGCTCGCAACTACCTGATCCCGCGGAAGTTCGCTATCCGCTGGACCAAGGGTGGCGAGAAGGACGTCGAGCAGATCCGTCGTGCTCGCAAGATCCACGAGATCCACACCATCGAGCAGGCCAACCAGGTGAAGGCCCAGCTCGAGGGCGTCAAGGTCCGCCTGGCTGTCCGCTCCGGCGACGCCGGTCGTCTCTTCGGTTCCGTCACCCCGGCCGACATCGCTTCCGCGATCAAGGCTTCCGGTGGCCCCGAGGTCGACAAGCGCCGCATCGAGCTGGGCTCGCCGATCAAGACGCTGGGCGCTCACGAGACGTCCGTGCGTCTGCACCCCGAGGTTGCCGCCAAGGTCAACATCGAGGTCGTCGCGGCCTGAGTGCCGCGCTCGCTGAAGCAGTGAGCGATGGGGTCGCACCCTTCGGGGTGCGGCCCCATCGTCGTTTTGGACCCTTCGTCGTTTCACGTGAAACACGGTGTTTCACGTGAAACAGTCATCGAGGGCTGAGCCCGATGGTCAGCGGGTCGCGCCCGTCACAATCCAGCGGCCCGAGCGGGTCCGAAGCCACAGCGTCAGCATCCGCACGGTCATCATCAGCGTCATGGTGGCCCAGAGGGCGGTGAGCCCACCGCCCAGTACCGGCACCAGCAGGGCGACCGGGGTGAAGACCGCCAGAGTGAGCAGCATCGCCCAGGCCAGGTAGGGGCCGTCGCCGGCGCCCATCAGGACTCCGTCCAGGACGAAGACGACGCCGGAGATCGGCTGCGAGAGGGCGACGATGAGCAGCGCGGGCAGTGCTGTGTCCTTGACCGCCGCGTCACTGGTGAACAGGGGCAGGAATGCCGGCCGGGTGATGACCACCAGGATGCCGAGGACGACCCCGACGGCGACCCCCCACTCGACCATGCGACGGCATGCGTCGCGGGCACCTTGTGCGTCACCGGCTCCGAGGTAGCGGCCGATGATGGCCTGCCCCGCGATGGCGATGGCGTCCAGAGCGAAGGCGAGCAAGCTCCACAGGGACAGGATGATCTGGTGTGCGGCGATGTCGGCATCCCCGAGACGGGCGGCGACCGCCGTGGCGATCATCAGGATCGCCCGCAGGGAGAGGGTGCGCACCAGCAGGGGCACACCGGCCTGTGCGGAGGCCCTGATCCCGGCAGCGTCCGGGCGCAGCGAGGCACCGTGCTTGCGTGCCCCGCGCAGGACCACGGCGAGGTAGACCGCGGCCATGCCCCACTGGGCGATCACGGTGCCCCAGGCGGAGCCGGCGATCCCCAGGTCGGCGCCGTAGACGAGCGCTGCGTTGAGGGCGCCGTTGGCGACGAATCCGGCGACGGCCACATAGAGAGGGGTCTTGGTGTCCTGGAGGCCGCGCAGAACGCCGGTCGCGGCGAGGACGACGAGCATGGCCGGTATGCCGAGCGTGGAGATGCGCAGGTACGTGGTCGCGTAGGGAGCCGCCGCATCCGAAGCGCCGAAGAGGTCCACGACGCCGGACGCCGTCGGCAGGACGACGGCGACGAGAGCAGCACCGAGGAGCAGTGCCAGCCAGATGCCGTCCATGCCTTGGCGGATGGCTGCCTGGAGGTCGCCCGCGCCGACGCGGCGGGCGACCGCCGCTGTCGTGGCGTAGGCGAGGAAGACGAAGACACTGACGGCGGTCATCAACAGCGCCGAGGCGACGCCGAGTCCGGCGAGTTGTGCCGTACCCAGATGGCCCACGATGGCGGTGTCTGCCATGAGGAAGAGGGGCTCGGCGACGAGGGAGCCGAAGGCCGGCACGGCCAGAGCGACGATCTCTCGGTCGTGCTGTCTCCGGCCGGTTCTGCGGCGCGCGGGGGCCTGTGTCATGCGCACCAATCTAATCGTCCACAGGTAAGAGATGCAAAGGCTTTGCGTCCCTTACTTTCCGTCCAGGAGTGCGCACTGCCGTGCGCCGTTCGAAGCGATCTTGCGCCGGTTGGGGAAGTTTTTCTTCTGCACAGCCGGTGGACGGCAAAGCAGCAGGTCAGAGCCGTCTCTTCGCGGCGGCTCGGAGCTTGTTCACAGGCCTGTCCACCGGGTCGTGCACAGGTTTTGAGGAGTTCTCCACAGCATCTGGGCCGTCGTCCACATGGCCTGTGGATAACCAGATTGGCTGACGGTGCCGACAGGCCTAACGTGGTCCGGCGCCCACTCCGTCTGCCGGTTTTCAAAACGTCACAAAACCGGCGTTGGCTAACCGGAGTTGGGCGTCTCATTTGTCAGTGCCGTGCCGTAGAAAAGAGGGGCACGGCGAGGTCTGCTGCGGCGGACGGGAGGAGGTGGCTCGGTGAGCATTTCCGAGCCCTTGGACGACCCGTGGGCCGACAGCGGTCCCAGTGATCGTCTGCCCGCCTCCCGCCGACGTGGCGAGGGATCCCGGGGCCGCGACGAGCAGCACGAGCGTGGCAGGGACAACGGGGCATGGGACGGCGGCGCCGCCCCGGCGTTCGAGCGGGTACCGCCGCAGGACATCGAGGCCGAGCAGTCCGTCCTCGGCGGCATGCTGCTCTCCAAGGACGCCATCGCCGACGTCGTCGAGATCCTCAAGGGCCACGACTTCTACAAGCCGGCCCACGAGACGATCTACCAGGCCGTCCTCGACGTCTACGCCAAGGGCGAGCCGGCCGACCCCATCACGATCGCCGCCGAGCTCACCAAGCGCGGCGAGATCAACAAGGTCGGCGGGGCCTCGTATCTGCACACCCTCGTCCAGATGGTGCCCACGGCCGCCAACGCCGCCTACTACGCGGAGATCGTCCACGAGCGGGCCGTGCTGCGCCGCCTGGTCGAGGCGGGGACGCGCATCACGCAGATGGGATACGCGGCCGACGACGACGTCGACGAGATCGTCAACCGCGCCCAGGCGGAGGTCTACGCGGTCACCGAGCAGCGCACCAGCGAGGACTATCTGCCGCTCGGCGACATCATGGAGGGCGCGCTCGACGAGATCGAGGCGATCGGCTCGCGCAGCGGTGAGATGACCGGCGTGCCCACGGGGTTCACGGACTTCGACTCGCTCACCAACGGGCTGCACCCGGGCCAGATGATCGTCATCGCCGCGCGTCCCGCCATGGGTAAGTCGACGCTCGCGCTCGACTTCGCGCGGGCCGCTTCGATCAAGAACAACCTGCCGAGCGTGATCTTCTCGCTCGAAATGGGGCGCAACGAGATCGCGATGCGTCTGCTGTCCGCCGAGGCGCGGGTCGCCCTGCACCACATGCGGTCCGGCACGATGACGGACGAGGACTGGACGCGGTTGGCCCGGCGGATGCCGGATGTCTCCGCGGCCCCGCTCTACATCGACGACTCCCCGAACCTGTCGATGATGGAGATCCGCGCCAAGTGCCGCCGCCTCAAGCAGCGCAACGACCTCCGGCTGGTGGTCATCGACTACCTCCAGCTGATGCAGTCCGGCGGTTCCAAGCGGGCCGAGAGCCGCCAGCAGGAGGTCTCGGACATGTCCCGTAACCTCAAGCTGCTGGCCAAGGAGCTGGAGATCCCGGTCATCGCGCTCTCCCAGCTGAACCGTGGTCCCGAGCAGCGCACGGACAAGAAGCCGATGGTCTCCGACCTGCGTGAATCCGGTTCCATCGAGCAGGACGCCGACATGGTCATCCTGCTGCACCGCGAGGACGCCTACGAGAAGGAGTCGCCGCGCGCGGGTGAGGCCGACCTGATCGTGGCCAAGCACCGAAACGGCCCGACGGCGACGATCACGGTCGCCTTCCAGGGGCACTACTCACGGTTCGTGGACATGGCGCAGACCTGATCCGGTACTGACGGCGAAATATGGTCGACTCGCCGGGCCGGACCAGGATGGACTGGGGCCATGACGACACCTCAGGAAGAGCTGCTTCCCGCAACGAGCCGTGCGCTGCTGCACCGGATCGCCGTGGCACAGGCCGAGGGGCGGGCGCCGTCGCTGGTCGCGGCCGTCGTCCGGGACGGGCGGGCGGTGTGGCACGGCGCCCGGACGTCGGTGGAGGGCGAAGAGCCCGACGAGCACGTCCAGTACCGCATCGGCTCGATCACCAAGACCTTCACCGCCGTTCTCGTGATGCGTCTGCGGGACGAGGGGCTGCTCGGGCTCGGGGACCCGCTGGAGAAGTACGTACCGGGAACCGGCGCGGGGGAGGCCACGATCGCCGATCTGCTCGCCCACACGGGCGGGTTGGCGGCCGAGTCGCCCGGGCCGTGGTGGGAGCGCACGTCCGGCTCCCTGCGGCCGGAACTGTCCGACGTGCTCGGCGAGCAGCCTCTTCTGCACCCCGTCGGCCGACGGCACCACTACTCGAACCCCGGCTACACGCTGCTGGGCGCGCTCGTGGAGGAGCTGCGGGGGACCTCCTGGGGGGAGGCACTACGGCGTGAAGTGCTCGAACCACTGGGTCTTAACCGGACCGGTGTGCGACCCGAGGCCCCGCACGCGGGTGGCTGGGCCGTGCACCCCTGGGCCGATGTGTTGTTGCCTGAGCCCGCCGAGGACCTCGGCCGCATGGCACCCGCCGGTCAACTCTGGTCGACCACGGCAGACCTGGCGCGGTTCGCCGCCTTCCTGATGAAGGGGGACGAGAGGGTGCTGAGCGCCGAGACCCTGCGGGAGATGCGGACTCCGGCGGCGCCGGCGGAAGCCGCGGACGTGATCTCCGGTGACGCCTACGGCCTCGGCCTGCAGGTGCAGAGCCGCCACGGCCGGCTGCTCGTGGGGCACAGCGGATCCCTGCCGGGGTTCCTGGCGAGTGTGAGCATCAGCGTGGAGGACGACGTGGCGGCGGTCGTGCTGGCCAACTGCACCTCGGGCCCTCTGGTGTCCGGTGTCTGCGCCGATCTCGTCCGTATCGTCGCCGAGTCGGAGCCGCGCATCCCCGCTCCGTGGAGGCCACTGCGTGACGTCGACCCGTCGATGCTGGAGCTGACGGGGCAGTGGTACTGGGGGACGTACGCCTTCGCCCTGCGGCTCACGGCCGACGGGCTCGCCTCGCTGGAGCCGCTGTCCGGAAACGGGCGCCGCTCGCGGTTCCGTCCGAACGGCGACGGTACCTGGACCGGGCTGGAGGGCTACTACGCGGGTGAGCTGCTGAAGGCCGTACGGCGGCCGGACGGGTCCGTGAGCCATCTGGACCTCGGCTCGTTCGTGTTCACGCGGCAGCCGTACGACGAGGCGGCTCCGGTGCCGGGTGGGGTCGATTCCGAGGGGTGGCGCGGCATCGGATAGGCGGTGACATGAGTGGGCGCCCTGTTTCACGTGAAACAGGGCGCCCACTCGCATTCGGTCACAACGGGAGCTTGAAGCCCGTGTGAGAGGCCGTGAAGCCGAGCCGCTCGTAGAAGCGGTGGGCGTCAGTGCGGGTCTTGTCGGAGGTCAGCTGGACCAACTGGCAGCCCTGACGACGGGATTCGTCGATCGCCCACTCGATGAGCTGTGTCCCCAGGCCGCTGCCGCGCTCATCGGCATGGACCCGTACGCCTTCGATGATCGACCTGGTCGCGCCGCGTCGGGACAACCCGGGAACGATCGTGAGCTGGAGCGTTCCGACGACGCGGCCTTCCCGGACCGCCACGACCAGGCGCTGGTTCGGGTCGGCGCTGAGCCGTTCCAGCGCGGTCAGGTACGGGGTGAGGTCGTCAGGTGACTCGCGCTGGGCGCCCAGGGGGTCGTCCGCGAGCATGGCGACGATCGTGGGAACGTCGTCGGAGGTCGCGGGGCGTATCTCAAGATCTCCCATGACCGCACCCTACGCACAGACGCCCGGAGGAGGCCGGCTCAGGCGGGCACCGGAGCCTTCAGCGTCTCCACGACGTGGACCAGCGGGGCCAGCTCGGGGTTCTTCGCCGCCTCGTCGAGAGCCTCACGCAGGGCGGCGTCGTTGGTCGGCCGGGCCTCTTCGAGCAGCTTGAGGCCCGCCTCGGTGACGTTCGTGTAGATGCCCCGGCGGTCGGTGGGGCAGAGGTAACGCTCCAGGAGTCCGCGGTCCTCGAGCCGGGTGACCAGACGCGTGGTGGCGCTCTGGCTGAGGACGACAGCGTCGGCGACCTGCTTCATCTGGAGATGCCCTCCGTCCCCGTCGTGCTGCCGGCTGAGCACATCGAGCAGGGAGTACTCACGCGCGCTCAGGTCGTGCTTGGCCTGCAGGGCGCGCTCGATGTGGGCCTCGATCCTCCCGTGCAGCAGGGAGAGGGCGCACCAGCTCTGGGCGAGAGCGGTGAGCGCGGGGTCCGTCGCTGTCATTGGCGTTTCCTCCGTCCCGGAGCGGCTGACAACCAGGATAGAGCAGGGCTGCAATTGACGGCGGTTGCCCATTGCCCGCGTGTGCAACTATTGTGGGCGCACGCAAAGCGCTCCTGCAATCGTTTGGGAAGGTGTACCTCTCCATGCCTCTCGCGCTTCTGGCCCTCGCGATCGGGGCCTTCGGGATCGGAACGACCGAGTTCGTGATCATGGGCTTGCTGCCCGAGGTCGCGGGCGAGTACGGGGTCACCATTCCCACCGCCGGGTACCTGGTGACCGGCTACGCGCTCGGTGTCATGTTCGGCGCCCCGCTGATGACGGTGCTGGGCACCAAGGTCCCGCGCAAGCGGATGCTGATGCTGCTCATGGGCCTGTTCATCGTCGGCAACCTGCTCTCGGCACTCGCTCCCGCCTTCTCCGTCATGCTGATCGGCCGGATCGTCGCCTCGCTGGCCCACGGTGCCTTCTTCGGCATCGGCTCGGTCGTCGCGGCCGACCTCGTCGCCCCGGACAAGAAGGCCGGAGCCATCGCGATGATGTTCACCGGCCTGACCGTCGCCAACGTCGTCGGCGTCCCGCTGGGCACACTCGTCGGGCAGTCCGTCGGCTGGCGGGTGACCTTCGGCATCGTCGCCGCTCTCGGCGTCGTCGGCCTGGCCGGCATCGCCCGGCTCGTCCCCGACATGCCCAAGCCGGAGGGCGTGCGCCTGCGACACGAGCTCGCCGCGTTCAAGAACGTGCAGGTGCTGCTCGCGATGGCGATGACCGTCCTCGGCTTCGGCGGCGTCTTCGCGGCCATCACCTACATCGCCCCGATGATGACCCACACGGCGGGCTTCGCCGACGGCTCCGTCACCTGGCTGCTGGTCCTCTTCGGCCTCGGCATGGTCGGCGGCAACCTCGTGGGCGGCAAGTTCGCCGATCGCGCCCTGATGCCCATGCTGTACGTGTCCCTGGGTGCCCTGGCCGTCGTCCTGGCGCTGTTCACGCTCACCGCGCACGACAAGCTGCTGTCGGCCGTCACGATCGCCCTGATCGGCGCCCTGGGCTTCGCCACCGTCCCGCCGCTCCAGAAGCGGGTCCTCGACCAGGCACACGGCGCCCCCACGCTTGCCTCCGCCGTGAACATCGGCGCCTTCAACCTCGGCAACGCGCTGTCCGCCTGGCTCGGCGGGCTCGTGATCGCGGCGGGCTTCGGTTACACCGCCCCCAACTGGGTCGGCGCCGCCCTGGCCGCGGGAGCCCTGGTCCTGGCCCTCCTCTCGGCCGCCCTGGAACGCCGTGCGGATGCCCCCAGCACCGTCGTCACGGGATCCGCGCCGACCGAGCAGCGGACCGCCGTCCACCACTGAGCCACCGGGCCCACCAGGCTCACCGCCATCCCCCGACCCGGAGCAGGACCACGCCTTCGCCGCGGCCGCCGCGGAGGCCCTCGCCTGACCGGGCTCCCTCAGCGAGACGACGCCGGTTCCCCGATCCTGGGGAGCCGGCCCTGTCGTTTCGGGGTGGCTCAGCCCGCCGCGACCGTGACCGGGGCGAAGCGACGGCTCCAGTCCCCGGGCAGCTCGGTGATCCCGTAGGTCATCACCGAGTTGAAGGCAACGGACGCCAGACCGCGCCCCTTGACCCAGGCGAGCAGCTCTGTGTGCCGTACGTCGATGTCGGTGCGCAGGGGGCGGTCGGTGTGGGCGGCGAGGGAGGTGATGAGGGCCTGGGCCACCGACGTGTCACGCGCGATGAGCGGACCGACGACATGAGTGTCCATGTTCGGCCAGGCGGACGCGTATCCGATGATCCGCCCGTCCTCCTCCGCCACGCGCAACTGGTCGGCGAAGGCCGGCAGCCGGGTGATGATGTGAGTGCGGTCAGTCCCGAACGCCTGCTCGTCGAGCCGGAGGATCGCGGAGAGGTCCTCGGCGGTCGCGGCACGGGTGGCGACCGTCGGCTGGGGCCCGTCAGGAGTGAAACGCCCGCACACCATCTCCGCCCGCCCGGTGACCTTGAAGCCGAGTTCCTCGTAGAGGGGCCGGCCGTACGGCGTCGCATGCAGGGTGAGGGGCGTGGTGCCCATCTCGGAGACGACGTGGCGCATCAGCCGGCGTCCCACGCCCTGTCGGGAGTGCTGTGCGGCGACGAGGACCATGCCGATCGCCGCGAGAGCGGGGCGCTCCTGCGGTCCGTACTCGGTGACGACGCAGGCGCTGACAAGGCCGCCGCCGGGGTCGTCGATGCCGTAGCCCTTCCCGGCCGTGAGGAGGAAGCCCCACTTGTGCTCCTCCCGTGGCCACCCCCGGTCCTCGGACAAGTCGGCGCAGGCGGCGAGATCGCGGAGCGTCAGACGGCGGATGGGCAAAGAGGCAAGGGAAGGAGTCGGCACGCAGGTCAGGCTGTCCGACCGGAGCCCCTGACGTCCACCTCTTTCCCAGGACGCATACGAGCTTTTGGCCAGTTGTAGCCCACTGCACAGAGTGCGGACAGACGCTGGACGTTTCACGTGAAACACAAGCGCGTCACCCGGTGGTGGACCGCGCTGATGATTCGCGCTGTGCCCTCATTCGTGACGGGGCAAGGGGGGACTTGTGTGCACAGCGGTGGCCGGTAGGGTCGACTCCGGTTCACGTTCGGGGCGGGTGACCCGTTCTGGGTGGGCCGCGTACAGGGCAATGCAGCCTAACGGGACGGAGAGATCGAAAACACGCTTTTCCGGTGATGCGACTGAACCGCCCCAGGCGAGTGGGAAGCTCAGCTGGGAGTACTGCGGCCAATGTCACACTCTTGCCTTACTTGTCCGTACAGAACTGGGACACGGGTTGAATGTGGCCTCATTGGCCGCGACACCGGATGGGAACGCCGTCCGTCCACGGGGGAAAGCAGGCACCTTCCGACTCGGGAAGTGCGCAGACCGACCGAAAGATGCTCGAGGCGAGGCACACCATGGACGCTCCGACCACCACGTCGGCCGACAACGGCACTTCTGGCGGCGGGGGCGGCTGGTTCACGCCCCGCAAGAAGCCGACGACGACGCCGGACAACGACGCCGGCACGCCGGACAACGAGTCCGGGACCACGGACCATGAGTCCGGGACCACGGACCACGACCCGGGTACAATCCACGGCCGTCGCCCGGCGGTGATACGCCCGGTGGGTCGGCAGGCGGCCGACCCGGAAACACCGGCAGACGGCACGGCGGCCCCGCCCACGTCGACGGCAGACAGCGCGAGTACCGGTGCGCCGGACGAGGAGCACGGGCCCCCGGACGCGAATCTCGGGCCCGCCCCCACGGCACCGCCGTCCGCGCCCTCTCCCGAGGCCCCGTCGCCACGACCCGCACCCGCGACGGGCACGCCGCCTCCGGCGTCCTTCGCCTCCGCCACGGCTCCTCCCGCCGAGCAGCGTGTTCCCACCCAGCGGCCCGCACCGGTGTCGCCCTCGGAGCCGGCTGCCTCCGCCCCGGGCAACCAGGCCTCCCCGGACGCCATCCTCATTCGCCGCGCCATGGCAGAGGTCACGCCCGTGGCCGACAAGGTCACCTCGTACTTCTACGCCCTGCTCTTCGTTCGCCACCCCGACCTGCGCCCGCTCTTCCCGGCCGCGATGGACACCCAGCGGGACCGGCTGCTCAGGGCACTGCTCACCGCCGCCGAGCACATCGACAACACCGACGTCCTGGTCGACTACCTGCAGAACCTCGGCCGGGGCCACCGGAAGTACGGGACGCGGCCCGAGCACTATCCGGCCGTCGGCGAATGCCTGATCGCCGCGCTGAGCAAGTACGCCGCCGGGGTCTGGAACGCGGAGATGGAGGCGGCCTGGGTCCGGACGTACACGACGATCTCCCAGATCATGATCGACGCGGCGGCCGCCGACGAACTGCGCGCCCCGGCATGGTGGTACGCCGAGATCGTCACGCACGACCTCAGAACCCCCGACGTCGCGGTCGTCACCGTCCGCCCCGACCAGCCCTACCCCTTCCTCGCCGGGCAGTACACGAGCCTGGAGACCCCCTGGTGGCCCCGGATATGGCGGCACTACTCGTTCGCCTCGGCACCCCGCTCCGACGGCCTGCTGTCGTTCCACGTGAAGGCCGTCCCGGCGGGGTGGGTCTCCAACGCTCTGGTGCACCGCGCCCGCCCCGGTGACATCGTCCGGCTCGGCCCGCCCGCCGGTTCCATGACCGTGGACCACACCACAGACAGCGGGCTGCTCTGCCTGGGCGGCGGCACCGGCATAGCGCCCATCAAGGCGCTGGTCGAGGACGTCGCCGAGCACGGGGAACGCCGGCCGGTCGAGGTCTTCTACGGGGCCCGCACCGACCATGACCTGTACGACATCGACACCATGCTGCGCCTCCAGCAGAGCCACCCCTGGCTCTCGGTCCGCGCGATCATCGACCAGCTGGCACACCAGCAGCTTCCGGACGCGGTACGCGCCTACGGGCCGTGGAACGAGTTCGACGCCTATCTGTCGGGCCCGCCCGGGATGATCCGCAACGGCGTGGACACCCTGCGGGACATCGGCATCCCGTCCGAGCGCATACGGCACGACTCCGTAGAGGAACTGGTCGCGGCCGGGCCCTGATCGCCGCCGGTGTCAGCCCAGGTCGGGGGCGTGCATGGCACGTACGCCCTCGATGTTGCCGTCCAGGTAGTGCCGCAGCGACAGCGGAACGAGATGGACCGAGGCGATGCCGACCCGGGTGAAGGGCACGCGCACGATCTCGTACTCGCCGACGGGTTCGTCCACCTCGGGGCCGTGGCGGAGGGAGGGATCCATGGACTCCAGGCGGCACACGAAAAAGTGCTGGACCTTCACACCGGTCGCGCCGCCGTCCTCCCCGATGTGCTCCACGGTGTCCACGAAGCAGGGCACTACGTCGGTGATCTTCGCGCCGAGTTCCTCGTACACCTCGCGGTGCAGGGCGTCGACAACGGTCGAGTCGTCGGGCTCTACCCCGCCGCCGGGAGTGAGCCAGTAGGGATCCATGCCCGGCTTGGTGCGCTTGATCAGGATCAGGTCGTCCCCGTCCAGCAGAACGGCACGGGCGGTGCGCTTGACCACGGGTCGGACGGTCATGGGTGAAATGTGGCCCCGCTGGTTCCACGTGAAACATCGCGAAAGGTAACCGGCCGAGCTCCCAGAGTGAAGCCCTGCCCGGGCAGCCGTCATACGCGCCGCGCAACCCGGCATCCGCCCTCGGGCGCCGCCTCAGCACCAGTCGGCCGCCGCGCGCTGCAACCACTCGTGGGCCCGCGCGATATGGGGCATCGCGAGCGTCCCGGTGCGCACGACCAGGAAGTACGTGCGCAGCGGTGGCACCGCCGGCTCGTGCAGGGCGACGACGTCACCCCGCTCCAACGCGGCCGCGCACAGATAGCGGGGCAGCACCGCCAGGCCCGCGCCCGCGACCGCGCACGCCAGTACCGCACGCAGGTCCGGGACGACGACGGTGCCCGGGGCGGCCGGGCGCGAGTCGAAGACGGAGGCCCAGTAGCGGGAGACGAAGGGCAGCGACTCGTGCACCTCCACCACGGGCACCTGCGCCAGGGCCGGCTCCGGCTTGCGGTCCGGCTGCCCGGCACCGATCTGTTCGGCCCAGCGCGGGGCGGCGACGAGGACGTGCTCCTCGTCGCAGAGCGCAGTCGCCGTGAGCAGGGCACCGCGCGGACGGGCTGTGCTGATGGCCAGATCATGATGCCCGGCGGAAAGCCCTTCCAGCGTTTCCTCGGCGTTCCCGAAGGAGGCGCGCAGAGCGAAGCCCTGGCCGTCCTCTCCGGTCAGCTCCGTGAGGGCGGGCAGGGCTCGTTCGGCGGTGAACTCCGGGGGTCCGGCGAGGTGCAGCGTCCGTAAGGAGGAGTCGTCGTCGAGGCCGGTCTCGGCTATCTCCACCAAGGCGTCGAGATGAGGGGCCGCCTTGTGGGCGAGCTCGTCACCGATGCTGGTCGGGGTCACGCCGCGGGCCTGCCGCAGGAACAGGGGGCGGCCCAGCTGCCGTTCCAGCGTGCGGATCTGCGAGGTGACGGCCGGCTGCGAGAGGCCGAGCAGGGCGGCGGCGCGGGTGAAGGAGCCGGCCCGGTGCACGGTCACGAAGGTCCGCAGCAAGGCCAGATCCACACCGCTCTCCCCTCGTCGGCCCCGTTCCCGGCCCCCCGACCGCGCTCAACTATAAATAAGTCGATAGGTCCCTGTCGCTACTGTGATTGGACACTGACAGAGAGTCAACTAGCCTTGGTCGCGCGGTTCTTGCGCGCAGAACCGGGGGACGGTCCGAGCCACGAGGGGGGAGGCTCGGACCGTCCGTGGGGGGAGTCAGGCTGCCGACGCGTCCAGCGCGCGCAGCACATCGGCCACCAGGTCCTGCGGGTCCTCGGCGCCGACCGAGAGGCGGATGAAGCCCTCAGGCACCGCGTCGCCGCCCCAGCGCCCGCGCCGTTCGGCCGTGGACCGCACTCCGCCAAAGCTCGTCGCGTCGTCCACGAGCCGCAGGGCGTCGAGAAAACGGTCGGCACGCGCGCGCGTGGGCAGGGTGAACGACACCACGCAGCCGTAGCGCCGCATCTGCAGCGCGGCGATCTTGTGTGCGGGATCGCCGGGAAGCCCGGGGTAGCGCAGCCCGGTCACCTCGGGCCGCTCGCGCAGGGCCTCGGCGACCGCCAGGGCCGTTGCGCTCTGCCGGTCGACCCGCATCTGGAGCGTCGCGATCGAACGGTGCGCGAGCCAGGCCTCCATCGGCCCGGGGATCGCACCGACGATCTTGCGCCAGCGGCGTACGGCGGTCATGGCCTCGGGGTTCCGGCCGACGACGTAGCCCAGGAGGACGTCACCGTGCCCGGTGAGCTGCTTGGTGCCGCTGGCCACCGCGAAGTCGGCGCCGAGCTCCAGGGGGCGCTGGCCGAGCGGTGTCGCCAGGGTGTTGTCGACGGCCACCAGGGCGCCACGCGCGTGTGCCGCCTCCGCGAGCCGCCTGATGTCGCACACGTCGAGGCCGGGGTTCGACGGGGTCTCGATCCACAGCAGCTTCGCGCCGTCGAGGACGTCGAGCTGGGCGTCGTCACGGGTGGGCGCGGTGCGCACCTCGATGCCGTACGCCTCCAGCTGGGCGCGCACCAGGGGGAGCGCCTGGTAGCCGTCGTCGGGCAGGACGCACACGTCGCCGGCGCGCAGCTGCGAGAAGAGCACCGCCGAGGTCGCGGCCATGCCGGAGGCGAACACGAGGGTCTCGACGCCGTCCTGGCCGGGCGCCTCCAGCTCGCCGACGGCGCGCTCCAGCAGCGTCCACGTCGGGTTCTCGTCGCGGCCGTAGGTGTAGGGGCCGGTGGGCTCGCCCGGCAGGTGGTAGTGGGCGGCGAAGACCGGTCCGGGCAGGGTCGGCTCGTACTTGGCCGGCTCGGGCAGCCCGGCCCGCACCGCGCGCGTGCCGTCACCGGCACCCGCGGCCACCGGGTCGGCGTCGCGCGCCACCCGGCCCGCGGCATCCCCCCGACCGCAGTCGTCGCCTGTCCCTCGATGCGCGTCACCCGTCGCGGATTCGCTCATGCCGCCTGTCCCTCCACGTCCTCACGTACGGCGGCGAGCAGGCCGGCGCTCGCCGCCTCCACCATCTCAAGGCACTCCTCGAAGCCCTCGGCGCCCCCGTAGTAGGGGTCCGGCACGTCGAGGTCGTCTCCGGCCGCGGGGTCGTACGAACGCAGCAGACGCACCTTCTGCGCGTCCTGTTCCGTGGGCGCGAGGCGGCGCAGCGCCCTGAGGTGGCCCGAGTCGAGGGCGACGACCAGGTCGAGGCGGGAGAACCACGACGGCTGGAACTGCCGGGCCGTGTGGCCGGTGGCGTAGCCGTTCTCCTCCAGGACGGCCACCGTGCGCGGGTCGGCGCCGTCGCCCTCGTGCCAGCCGCCCGTGCCGGCGCTGTCGACCTCGACCATGCCGTCGAGACCGGCCTCCGCCACGCGCGCGCGGAAGACGATCTCGGCCATCGGGGAACGGCAGATGTTGCCCGTGCAGACGAAGCAGACGCGGTAGGTCATGCGCGCTCAGTCCTTGTCGGGCAGGACGACGTGCAGCGCCCAGGAGACGACCGAGATGATCAGGCCGCCCAGGACGGCCGTCCAGAAGCCCTCGACGTGGAAGCTGAGGTCGAGCTTGTCGGCCAGCCACGAGGTGAGCAGCAGCATCAGCGCGTTGACGACCAGGGTGAACAGGCCCAGCGTCAATATCAGCAGCGGGAGGCTGAGGAGTTTGACGACCGGCTTCACCAAGAAGTTCACCAGACCGAAGATCAGCGCGACGATAATCAGGGTGCCGACCTTCTTGCCCGTGCTGTCACCGGTCAGGGTGATCTTGTCGAGCAGCCATACGGCGACCGCCAGGGCACCCGCGTTGGCGATCGTCTTGACTACAAAATTCATCATGTGTCTGATCGTGGCAGACCTGATCGGACATGGGGACACGAGGCAGGGGCGGACCAAGCGATGAAGGTATTCCGGCTGGACGAACTGGAGGCGGAGCGCGCCGCCAACGAGGGCGCCTACCTGCAGTTTCTGCGAGAGCAGAACATGTCGGTCGGCCTGTACGCCCTGGACGCGGGCGACCAGGATCCACAGAAGCCGCACAATCAGGACGAGGTCTACTTCGTTGTGAGCGGCCGTGCCGCGATCACGGTCGGGCTGGAGACGACGCAGGTGGCGCGCGGCAGCGTGATCTACGTACCGGCCGGTGTCGCGCACAAGTTCCACCACATCACCGAGGACCTGAGGGTGCTCGTGGTCTTCTCTCCCCCCGAGAGCTGACGAGCCCTCTCGGGGTTCCCTAGGGGTTCGGTCAGGGGAGGACAAGGGATGCGAGGCCCCCGCGGGGCCCCCTCGCGGACCTAGCATCGAGTGCAGGACATCAGGAGTCCGAAAGACGCCGACAGGACCCGGCACTCGAACGGGCGGAGAGGTAAGGACGAGGGCGATGCGAGAGATCTTCACGGGACTGCCGTGGTGGGTGAAGTGGATCGCGGTGCCGGTCATCGCCCTGGTCGTGTTCGGCGGGCTGATCGCCAGTGTGGTCGGGTTCGTCATCGGACTGCTCTTCAAGGTGCTGGTCTTCGTGGCGCTGGTCGGCGGACTGATCTACGTCGTACGGAAGTTCACGTCGAGCTCCTCGTCGCGCAGCGACTGGTGAGACCGGTGGGAAACCGGTGGGGGTAGCGGGAAACACCCGGATTCACCGGTTCCCTCGGCCGGGGGAAGTTTCCGTTCCGGGCCGTCTGCGTGCGGTGGCAGGCGAATAGAGTCCGAACTCGACGCGGGGACATGCCCCGTGAGCGGCGTACACCCCCACCCGTGTCCATCGGCACGGTCTGCCCCCTCGCGCTTCGGGAGTGACCCTTGGCCCCGGCTGACACCGCACCTGTCCACCTGCACACCGTCCCCGTGCAACCCCGCTCGGCGCCCCCCTCGGAGCAACGGCCTCCCGCCACGCCACCCCCTCCGGCGACCCTCATCGGATCCGTGCAGCGCGCGATGCGCTTGCTGGAAACCGTCGCCGCGCACGAATACGGCGCCCCCGCCAAGCAACTGGCCCGGGAGACCGGGCTTGCCCTGCCCACGACCTACCACCTGCTGCGCACCCTCGTGCACGAGGGCTATCTGCACCGGGACAAGGGCCTGTTCTTCCTCGGCGAGGCCGCCGAGCGGCTGAGCAGCAGCGGGGCACGGCAGAAACGTCGCAGCACGGTCGTCGACGCGCTCGCGCGCTGGCGGGACGTGCTCGGCGTCCCCGTGTACTACGCGGTGTACCGCGAGGGCGAGATCGAAGTCATGTGCGTCTCCGACACCCCGGGCAATCCCGCGGTCGAGGAGTGGGCCGACTTCCGGGAGACCGGGCACGCGCACGCCATCGGGCAGTGCCTGCTGTCCCAGCTGGACGAGGAGGCCCGCCGGGACCACCTCGACCGCTATCCGGTGCAGGCCCTCACGCCGTACACCGTGCGGGACAACCACAGCCTGCTGCGCCGTCTGGAGCGGGTGCGGCGGATGGAACCCGTGACCGAGCGTCAGGAGTACGCCCTGGGCGCCGTCTGCGCGGCGATCCCGCTCACGCTCGGCACGACGGCCGCGACGATGGCCATCTCCCTGCCCGCCCACCAGGAGCACCGGCTGCTCCCGGCGGCCCGGCAGTTGCAGAGCGAGATCGGGAGTCTGCTCGGGTCGCTCGCGCTCTCTATCAGTATGTGAAAACTCACTCCTTGTGATCTGCTGTGTACGTTCAGCAAGATTCCACCAAGTGTCAGAGGTTCGTTCCCGGCCAGTCACGGCGAATGACGGGGTTAGCGATGCGCGAGTCCGTACAGGCAGAGGTCATGATGAGCTTTCTCGTGTCCGAGGAGCTCTCCTTCCGTATTCCGGTGGAGCTGCGCTATGAGACCAGTGACCCCTATGCCGTCAGGCTGACCTTCCATCTGCCCGGTGATGCCCCGGTGACCTGGGCTTTCGGCCGGGAGTTGCTGATCGACGGGGTGGGCCGGCCGTGCGGGGAGGGCGATGTGCGGGTCACGCCCGTCGAACCGGATTCGCTGGGCGAGGTGCTGATCCGGCTTCAGGTGGGCAGTGACCAGGCGCTGTTCCGGTCGTCGACGGCACCGCTGGTCGCCTTCCTCGACCGCACCGACAAGCTGGTGCCGCTGGGTCAGGAGGGCTCGCTCGCCGACTTCGACGCCCATCTCGACGAGGCCCTGGACCGCATCCTGGCGGAACAGGGCGCCGGCTGAGACATCCGTCGGGCGGCACGGTGGAGTAACGCTTCACCGGATGCCGCCGAGCTGTGCAGGAACGCTTCGCCGTACGGCGGGGCAGCCGGGCTTCCGAGTTCGAGAGCCGTCAGCGCTTGCGGCGCCGGCCCCTCCCCCCGCGTGCCGGGACCGTGGCGGCCTCCGCGGCGGGCTGGTCTCCCGGGCGGTCGGCCGAGACCACGAGCGCGGCCAGGGCCGTGGTGACCGGCACCGAAGCGACCAGGCCGATGGAACCGACCAGCGTGCGCACGATCTCCTCCGCGACCAGCTCGCTGTTGGCGACCGTCCCGACACCGCTCTGCGCGATGGAGAACAGCAGGAGCAACGGCAGCGCGGCGCCCGCGTAGGCGAGGACGAGTGTGTTGACGACCGAGGCGATGTGGTCGCGGCCGATCCGGATCCCCGCGCGGTAGAGGCCACGCCAGCCCATGGTCGGGTTGGCCTCGTGCAGCTCCCAGACCGCCGACGTCTGTGTCACCGTCACGTCGTCGAGCACACCGAGCGATCCGATGATGACGCCGGCGAGCAGCAGACCGCTCATGTCGATCGTCGGGTAGAGGCCGTGGATCAGGCCGGTGTTGTCGTCGGTGTTGCCGGTGAGCGCGGCCCAGTCGATGAACTGCGAACCGAGAACGCCGATCAGCAGCAGCGAGACGAGGGTGCCGAGCACCGCCACGGAGGTCCGGGCGGACAGGCCGTGACACAGATACAGGGCGATGAGCATGATGGCGCTCGCGCCCACCACCGCCACGAGCAGCGGGTTCGAGCCCTGCAGGATCGCGGGCAGAATGAAGAAGTTCAGCACCATGAAGCTGATGGCCAGCGCGACCAGGGCCATGACACCCCGCAGTCGCCCGACGACCACGACGGCGAGGGCGAAGATGCCGGCGAGCAGCGCCAGGGGCAGACGGCGGTTGATGTCGGTGACCGAGTACTGGAGGTCCTTGGGCGCGGAGGGCTCGTAGGCGACCACGACCTCCTGGCCCTCGTGCAACTGGCGGGACTGGTCCGGCTGGACGATCTCGGTGAAGGTACGGCCCTTGTCCTTGCCGCTGTCGACCCGAATCGTCGCCCGTTTGCAGGTTCCCTTCTCCTGCTGCACCGCGGAGGACCCCTCGGCGGTGGCGGTGTCGCCGGTCGGCGGGACGCCCGAGGCGCCGGCCTCCTTGCAGCTCACCGCCACGACCTTGGTGACGGAGGCCTCCTGTGTCTGCCGGTCGAAGCCGACGCCGGTGCGCTCGTGCGCCGGGGCGCCGCCCGGCCACAGCACGGCGAGACCGACCAGCACGGCGGCGGCGAACGGGATCAGGACCGCCGCGATGACCTTGCGCAGGTGCAGGGAGACGGGTGTGGCAGGACCGTGGTTGTGACTGTGCGAGTGCCCGTGCCCGCCGCCCGGCTCGGAGCCGGGGCCGCTTCCGTGACCGCGCCCATCGCCGCCACCGCCGCGCCCGTCGCCTCCGTTGCGCCCGTCGCCTCCGCCGTACCCGTCGCCTCTGTTGTGCCCGTACCCGCCTTCGCCCGGCCTGTCGCCTCCGCCGTGCCCGTACCCGTCGCCTTCACCGGAGCCGGCTCCAGCTCCAGCGCCGGCGCCGGCTCCGTGCCAGTCTCCGGAACCGGCACCATACGAACCGGCCGGACCGGCGGTACCGGTCGGGCCCGCACCCTGCCCGCTCCCGGGGCCGGACCGGTGTCCCTGCGCCGGTCCCCGCACAGGCCCGAGCCCGCCCCCGGTGGCGAAATCGTGCTCGTGCCCACGCCCGTTGCCGTTGCCGGCGCCGGACCCGCGAGGCGGTTCGGGCGGTGGGTAAGGAGGACGCTGCGTCGTGGTCACCGACCGATCATCGCAAGAACGAGGGGGGCCCTCTGGTCACCGCGCCAGAATTGCCGCTAGCGTGGAGGCACCTTTTGTACACGCGGGAGCTCGGAGCACCGGGCTGAGAGGGCGCTGACCTCCGTCCCAGCGATGTTTCACATGAAACATCACCGAAGTCGAGTGATGTTTCACACGGAACGTCGGCAGACGGAAGCCGCTGCGTCGACCGCCGAACCTGTTACCGGGTAATGCCGGCGTAGGGAGTAGGTCTCATGACCAACAAGGACGCACGCACGCCTGCCTCCGTTCAGGACGCACAGTCCGAGGAGGCCGGGAAGTCCATCGGCTGGCACAAGGCGTACGTCGAGGGCAGCCGCCCCGACCTGCGGGTGCCGGTCCGTCAGGTGCATCTCACCAACGGGCAGTCGGTCACGCTGTACGACACGTCGGGCCCGTACACCGATCCGCTCGTCGACACCGACGTCCGCAGGGGCCTGTCGCCGCTGCGCGAGAACTGGATCATCGCTCGTGGCGACACCGAGGAGTACGCGGGTCGGCCCGTCCGCCCCGAGGACGACGGCGTCAAGCACACCTCGCCGCGCGGCGGCCTGCGCAACCTCGACGCCGTCTTCCCCGGACGGCCGCGCCAGCCGCGGCGCAGCAGGGACGGCAAGGCGGTCACGCAACTCGCGTACGCCCGCCGCGGCGAGATCACGCCCGAGATGGAGTACGTGGCCATCCGGGAAAACGTTTCCCCAGAGGTGGTCCGCGACGAGATCGCGGCGGGCCGGGCGGTGCTGCCGGCCAACGTCAACCACCCGGAGATCGAGCCGATGATCATCGGCAAGCGGTTCCTGGTGAAGGTCAACGCCAACATCGGCAATTCGGCGGTGACGTCCTCCATCGAGGAGGAAGTCGAGAAGATGACCTGGGCGACCCGCTGGGGCGCCGACACGGTCATGGACCTGTCCACCGGCCGCAACATCCACACCACACGCGAGTGGGTGCTGCGCAACTCCCCCGTCCCGATCGGCACCGTGCCGCTCTACCAGGCCCTGGAGAAGGTCGACGGCCGGGCCGAGGAGCTGACCTGGGAGATCTACAAGGACACCGTCATCGAACAGGCCGAGCAGGGCGTGGACTACATGACGGTCCACGCGGGCGTGCGCCTGCCGTACGTGCCGCTGACGGCGAATCGGAAGACCGGGATCGTCTCCCGCGGCGGCTCGATCATGGCCGCATGGTGCCTCGCGCACCACAAGGAGAGCTTCCTGTACGAGAACTTCGAGGAGCTCTGCGAGATCCTCGCCGCGTACGACGTCACGTACTCCCTCGGAGACGGCCTGCGGCCGGGCTCGATCGCGGACGCCAACGACGAGGCGCAGTTCGCGGAGTTGCGCACGCTCGGGGAACTCAACCGGATCGCGAAGCGTTTCAACGTACAGACCATGATCGAAGGCCCGGGCCATGTCCCGATGCACAAGATCAAGGAGAACATCGACCTTCAGCAGGAGATCTGCGATGAAGCTCCGTTCTATACGCTCGGCCCGCTGACCACGGACGTCGCGCCGGCGTACGACCACATCACGTCCGGCATCGGCGCCGCGATGATCGCCTGGTGGGGCACGGCCATGCTGTGCTATGTCACGCCCAAGGAGCACCTGGGCCTGCCGAACCGTGACGACGTCAAGACCGGCGTCATCACCTACAAGATCGCCGCCCACGCGGCGGATCTCGCCAAGGGCCATCCGGATGCCCAGAAGTGGGACGACGCGCTCTCCGACGCCCGTTTCGAGTTCCGGTGGGAGGACCAGTTCAACCTCGCCCTCGACCCGGACACGGCACGGGAGTTCCACGACGAGACCCTGCCGGCGGAGCCCGCCAAGACGGCTCACTTCTGCTCGATGTGCGGTCCCAAGTTCTGCAGCATGAAGATCTCGCAGGACATCCGCCGTGAACACGGTGGCACACCGGCCGAGATCGAGGACGGCATGGCCCAGAAGTCCAAGGAGTTCGCGGCGAGCGGGAATCGTGTGTACCTGCCCATCGCGGACTGAGCCGCCCGCACACAGGCCGAGGGCCGGGGACCGGTGGTCCCTGGTCCCCTGGCCCGCGGGAGGGACCCGGCCGGGGCACTGACCCGACGGCTACTCCGGCTGGTGCTCCGGGCCTCCGAAGTCCGGGCTGGTGTAGTCCGGGCTGCTGAAGCTCGGCCGCGAGCCGTGGTCGCCGTCCTCCGGGCTGGTGAAGCCCGGGCGGTCGTAGCCGAGGTGCGGGATGCGGCTGACCGGCGTGGACGGGGAGGTGTGGTGCAGCGCGGCGGCCCCGCTCGGGTCGACGAGGGCCTCCCGGAGGAAGGGCACGATGCCGCGTTCCAGCAGGGCCTCGTGCCAGGCCTCCCTGGCCCGGTCCACCTCCCCGTGCGGTTCGCCGTGCGGGTCGCTCTCGGCCGTCGGCTTGTTGCGCAGAGCGGTGATCAGCAGTCCCACCGCGGCGACGAGGATCGCGACCGCGGTCACGGCGCCGAACACCCAGCCCGTGGTGAGCATCGTCCGGGCGAACGTCTGCTCGGGGTTGAGCATCTGAAGGATGTAGCCGACGAGCAGGAAGATCGCCGCGGCGGTTCCGGCCAGGACGGGGGCGAGGACGGCGACGACCGCGACGGCGCCCGCGCCGGCGGTCTCGGCGACCTCGCCCATGGTGGCGGCGAGGCCCGCAGCGCCCGTGTCCGGCTCGGAGGAGCCGGATGCGCGCACGGCCGGCCGGCTGGACGGCGCCGGCCGGCGCTGTTCCTCGCGGACCTTGACGTAGTGCTGGTATTCGGTCGACGCGGCCGCCGTGATGAGCGCGGTGGCGTTCAGGGCCATGGTGCGCAGCTGTTCGGGGTTGAGCCGCTGTCCGACAGCGGCCAGTTCCGGACGGTGTGGTGCGGAGCGCAGCGCCTCATCGAGGATCCGCTCGTATTCCTGGCGGTCCTCGCTCAGCAGGTGCTGCGGAACGCTGTTCATGTGCATCCCCCGATGCTCCGTAGGGCTTGGGGCTCGGCATGCTGACGAGCCGTCGGGCAGAAACGGAGGGGAGCCTGCTACGGATAAGCCGATGGTAGAGCCGTGAAGGTGGGCGGTGACAGGGGGTTTACCGAAATTGACCCGTCACAGGTCCGGTCCTGTGACGGGAAACGCCTGCCCGGTGAACGTTCACGTATCCAACGGCAGTTGCTGGACCAGCAGCTTTCCGGCCATGGTCACGCCGCCGTCCATGGCGATGGCGAGTCCGTCGGCGTAGACGTGCGGACCCTCGACCACGGGGTCGTTCCTCTCCTCGTCGTCCTCGGAGCCGACCTCGCCCAGGAGATACGGAATCGGGCTGTGACCGTGAACGATGCGGCTGCCCCCGTACGTATCGAGCAAGGAGCGCACGGCGTCCGCGCCGCCCTCGTCACGGAAGGAGAACCGCTTGGTGAACTTGCGGAACAGGTCCCAGACCTCGTCCGCGTCGTTGCGCGTGAGCGTCTCGCGGACGGTGTCGTTGACCTCTTCGATGGAGCGGCCGTAGTCGAGGTAGGCGGTGGTGTCGGAGTGGACGAGCAGGTGGCCGTCGACCTCCTCGACGGCGTCCAGACGGGCCATCCACTGCAGGTGGTGGTCCTGGAGGCGGTCCATGTCGGTCTTCTGGCCGCCGTTGAGCAGCCAGGCCGCCTGGAACGTGGCGGTGCCGGCGCCGGAGTTGACGGGGGTGTCGCCGAACCGCTTGGCGCCGAGCAGCAGCAGCTCGTGGTTGCCCATGAGCGCCTTGCAGTAGCCGCCGGCCGCGGCGGCCTCGGCGGACAGCCGCATCACCAGGTCGATGACGCCGATGCCGTCCGGGCCGCGGTCGGTGAAGTCGCCGAGGAACCACAGCCGGGCGGTGCCCGCGCACCACTGGCCGTCGGCGTCGAGGAGGCCCTTCTCCTGGAGGGCCGCCACCAGCTGGTCGAGGTAGCCGTGTACATCGCCCACGACGTACAGCGGGCCCTGCCCGGTGTCGGCCTGCGGGGCTGCGACGGCCTCGGGGTCGACGGTCACCTGGACGGTGTCGCCCCGGTTGATCACGGGCAGATCGCGCTCGGTCGGCGTGTACCCCTCGGGGTAGGCCTCCTCGGGCGGCGGGGCGACCTCGCCGGGGTGGGTGCTGTGGACGTACGGACCGGCCTCGTGGACGTATGCGGGCACCCGGAAGTCGCGCAGCGTCGCCGTCCGCTCCACCTCGGGTCCCTGACCGGCCCCCTGAGTCATCGACCCCTCCACCATCGCGCCGCATCTGCACCGCATCGGACTGCCTGGTCGTAGCGGCCCGTGGGTGTCGTGGGCCCATCATAGGAATGCGGATCGCGCCATGTGATGACCCAGGGGTGGTGAATCAGAGCAAGAGTCCAGTTCACTGCGGCTTTCGCCCCGATTGAGCCAGGCTTTGACCACCGTGTGACCGTCCTCGCTTTCCTTCTCTTCGCGAGAACGATCCCTTCTCTCCGGGGGACCGGCCCCGTTTCTCCCCAGGAGTGCGCACTTTCCTTGACTCGATCGGAGGGGCTCAGGCCCCCTCGGGTGACCGGGGCGGGCTGACCGTCGTACGCGGCGGGCGCCGCTGGGACGATGTGCGCACGATCAGCTCCGTCGGTATCACCTGCTCCACCGGACGGTCCGAGTCCACTCCCTCGATGGCGTCGATGAGGAGCTGTACGACCGCCGTGCCGATGCGGCGCGGCTTCAGGGAGAGCGTCGTGATGGGCGGCTCGGTGTTGGCGTAGACGGTGGACTCGCTGCAGCAGACCAGCAGCAGGTCGTCCGGTACGCGCAGGCCGTAGCGGCGGGCGGCGGCGAGCAGGTCGGTGCCGTTCGGGTCGAACAGGCCGTAGACCGCGTCGGGCCGGTCGGGCCGGGCGAGCAGCCGGTCGGCGGCGACGGCACCCGCGCACGGATCGTGCGCCGGGTAGGCCTCGTACACCGGATCCTGGCCGACGCGCTCGCACCAGCGCAGGTACGCGGTGGTCGACAGGTGGGTGTACGTGTCCGTGCTCGTGCCGGTCAGCAGGCCGATGCGGCGGGCGCCGGCGCCGGCCAGGTGATCGAGGATGCCGAGGACGGCGGCCTCGTGGTCGTTGTCGACCCAGGCCGTGACCGGCAGCGAGCCGGCCGGGCGGCCGTCGGAGACGACCGGCAGGCCCTGCCGGACGAGTTCGCTGACGACCGGGTCCTGGTCGGAGGGGTCGATGACGACCGTGCCGTCCAGGGCGACGTTCGACCACACGTCGTGGCGGGACGTCGCGGGCAGGATGACGAGGGCGTAGCCGCGGGCGAGCGCCGCGGAGGTGGCGGCCCGCGCCATCTCGGCGAAGTACGCGAACTCGGTGAAGGTGAAAGGTTCATCCCCGTACGTGGTCACGGTCAGGCCGATGAGTCCCGACTTGCCGGTACGGAGGGTCCGGGCGGCGGCCGAGGGCCGGTAGCCCAGCCGGTCGGCGACCTCACGGACATGGCGCCGGGTGGCGTCCGGGAGCCTGCCCTTGCCGTTGAGGGCGTCGGAGACGGTCGTGATGGACACTCCGGCGGCGGCGGCCACGTCTCTGATACCCGCCCGACCCGGCCGACTGCCTCGACGTGAGGTTTCCGCGCGGCTCACCTGGTGCTTCCCTGCTGCTGTCATGGCGAGCCGATAGTAGGGCTCATGCGGTGGGGTAGTGCGGACGCATATGCACGCGTTGACAGGCACGTTTCTGCATGATCATTTAACCTCAATTGCTTTGGAAAACAAGGGCGTTGGCGGCTCTCATGCCAGGACGTGACGTGTCGGCCCGCACGTGCCTGCCAAGTGGCCGAGGTTGCGAAGAGGTCTCAACTCACCTGCACGGGGGATGCGCGCTACGGCGTGCACCACCGGCGCGTAGATATATGTGCGGCGCGCCCCTGAATTCGTACGCCTTCGTGCGGCGATGCCCCTGATGCCGGTGGGACGCACATGTGATGCCGAGGGACGCAGGAGGCCGGCCTTCGTCGCTGCGTCGTGGCTATACGCAGCGGCGCCGAATCCTCATAAGGTGAGGAGTATTGGATGTCGGCGGCGGTCATGGGCCGCCGGTCTTCGTGAGGAGGACTGCGGTGAGCGAGACGAGCCCCAAGCTGCGCGCCGAGCTGGAGGGGATCCCCACCTACAAGCCGGGCAAGCCGGCCGCGGCGGGTGGGCCGGTGGCCTACAAGCTGTCCTCCAACGAGAACCCCTACCCGCCGCTGCCGGGCGTGATGGAGACGGTGACGGCGGCGGCCTGCAACTTCAACCGCTACCCGGACATGGCCTGTACGGCGCTGATGAACGAGCTGTCCGAGCGGTTCGGTGTGCCCCTCTCCCACCTGGCCACCGGCACCGGGTCGGTCGGTGTCGCCCAGCAGCTGATCCAGGCCACCTCCGGCCCTGGTGACGAGGTCATCTACGCCTGGCGGTCCTTCGAGGCGTACCCGATCATCACGCAGATCAGCGGCGCGACGTCGGTGCAGGTGCCGCTGACCTCCGGTGATGTGCACGACCTCGACGCGATGGCCGACGCGATCACCGACCGGACCCGGCTGATCTTCGTCTGCAACCCCAACAACCCGACGGGTACGGTCGTGCGGCGGGCGGAGCTGGAGCGCTTCCTCGACCGGGTGCCCGGTGATGTTCTGGTGGTGCTCGACGAGGCCTACCGCGAGTTCATCCGCGACCCCGAGGTCCCGGACGGTGTCGAGCTCTACCGCGACCGGGCCAACGTCTGCGTCCTGCGGACCTTCTCCAAGGCGTACGGCCTCGCCGGCCTGCGCGTCGGGTTCGCCATCGCCCACGAGCCGGTGGCCGCGGCGCTGCGCAAGACGGCGGTCCCGTTCGGGGTGAGCCAACTCGCGCAGGAGGCGGCGATCGCCTCGCTGCGTGCCGAGGACGCACTGCTCGGCCGGGTCGGCTCGCTGGTGTGCGAGCGCACGCGCGTGGTCGACGGGCTGCGCGCCCAGGGCTGGACGGTGCCGGAGAGCCAGGCCAACTTCGTGTGGCTGCGGCTGGGGGAGCGCACGGTCTCGTTCGCGGAGGCGTGTGAGCAGGCGGGTGTGGTGATCCGGCCGTTCGCGGGTGAGGGTGTGCGGGTGACGGTCGGGGAGACCGAGGCGAACGACATCTTCCTCAAGGTGGCGGAAGGGTTCCGCAAGGAGATCTAGCAGCTGAGAACTATGGGATGAGCCGGTCGGTGCTAGTCGTCGACCGGCTCGCCTGTTTCACGTGAAACCGACAAGTTCCGGCCAAGGGGTTGACTGTGACGGGGGAGACAGGGGCCCCCTCCGGGGCTCGAAACTGCGTGCTGCATAATGGCTTGTGAATGTGAACGCTTTCACAAGCGGTTGTAAGGAGCGGCGACGTGGACCTGGCTCTGGCGCCGGAGACCCTGGCGCGATGGCAGTTCGGCATCACCACCGTCTACCACTTTCTGTTCGTCCCCCTGACGATCTCGCTGGCCGCCCTGACGGCCGGACTGCAGACCGCCTGGGTGCGGACGGAGAAGGAGAAGTACCTCCAGGCGACGAAGTTCTGGGGCAAGCTCTTCTTGATCAACATCGCGATGGGTGTGGTCACCGGCATCGTGCAGGAGTTCCAGTTCGGCATGAACTGGTCCGACTACTCGCGCTTCGTCGGTGACGTCTTCGGCGCGCCGCTCGCCTTCGAGGCCCTGATCGCCTTCTTCTTCGAGTCCACCTTCATCGGCCTGTGGATCTTCGGCTGGGACAAGCTGCCGAAGAAGATCCACCTGGCCTGCATATGGATGGTCTCGATCGGCACGATCCTGTCGGCGTACTTCATCCTCGCGGCCAACTCCTGGATGCAGCACCCGGTCGGCTACCGGATCAACGAGGCGAAGGGCCGGGCCGAGCTCACCGACTTCTGGCTGGTGCTCACCCAGAACACCGCGCTCGCCCAGGTCTTCCACACGCTCACCGCGGCCTTCCTGACCGGCGGCGCCTTCATGGTCGGCATCGCTGCCTTCCACCTGGCCCGCAAGAAGCACGTCCCCGTGATGAAGACCTCGCTTCGGCTGGGCCTCGTCACCGTCGTCATCGGCGGTCTGCTCACCGCGGTCAGCGGTGACACCCTGGGCAAGATCATGTACCAGCAGCAGCCGATGAAGATGGCCGCGGCCGAGGCGCTGTGGGACGGCGAGAAGCCGGCGCCCTTCTCGGTCTTCGCCATCGGTGACGTCGACAAGGGGCACAACAAGGTCGCCATCGAGATCCCCGGCCTGCTGTCCTTCCTGGCCAAGGACGACTTCACCTCGTACGTGCCCGGCATCAACGACGTCAACAAGGCCGAGCAGGAGAAGTACGGACCCGGCGACTACCGGCCCAACATCCCCGTCGCCTACTGGGGCTTCCGCTGGATGATCGGCTTCGGCATGACGTCGTTCGCCATCGGCCTGGCCGGGCTGTGGCTGACCCGCAAGAAGTTCCTGCTGCCGCAGCATCTGCGGGTGGGTGAGGACGAGGTGCCGCATCTCGTGCTCCTGCCCAGGAAGGCCCTCGGCCCGACCCTCACCAAGTGGTACTGGCGCATCGCGATCCTCACTCTGGGCTTCCCGCTGATCGCCAGCTCCTGGGGCTGGATCTTCACCGAGATGGGCCGCCAGCCCTGGGTCGTCTACGGCGTGCTCCAGACCCGTCACGCGGTCTCCCCCGGTGTCTCCCAGGCCGAGGTCATCACCTCGATGATCGTCTTCACCACGCTGTACGCGATCCTCGCCGTCGTCGAGGTCAAGCTGCTGGTCAAGTACGTCAAGGCGGGCCCGCCGGAGCTCACCGAGGCCGACCTCAACCCGCCCACGAAGATCGGCGGCGAGTCCCGTGACGCCGACAAGCCGATGGCCTTCTCGTACTAGGCCGAGGGAGCTGCACAGTCATGGAACTGCACGACGTCTGGTTCGTCCTGATCGCCGTCCTGTGGACCGGCTACTTCTTCCTGGAGGGCTTCGACTTCGGGGTCGGGGTGCTCACGAGGCTGCTCGCCCGCAACCGGCCCGAGAAGCGGGTGCTGATCAACACCATCGGTCCCGTCTGGGACGGCAACGAGGTGTGGCTGCTGTCCGCGGGCGGTGCCACCTTCGCCGCCTTCCCCGAGTGGTACGCCACGCTCTTCTCGGGCTTCTACCTGCCGCTGTTGCTCGTCCTGGTCTGCCTCATCGTCCGGGGTGTGGCCTTCGAGTACCGCGCCAAGCGGCCCGAGGAGAACTGGCAGCGCAACTGGGAGACGGCGATCTTCTGGACCTCGCTGATCCCCGCGTTCCTGTGGGGTGTGGCCTTCGGCAACATCGTGCGGGGCGTGAAGATCGACCAGGACTTCAACTACGCCGGTGGCGTCCTGGACCTGCTCAACCCGTACGCCCTGCTCGGCGGTCTGGTCACGCTGGCGCTGTTCACCTTCCACGGGACGGTGTTCGTCGGGCTCAAGACGGTCGGGGAGATCCGGGAGCGGGCGCGGAAGCTGGCGCTGCGGGTCGGGCTGGTGACCGTCCTGCTGGCCCTCGCCTTCCTGCTGTGGACGCAGTCCGACCGGGGCGACGGGGCATCGCTCGTCGCGGTGGTCGTGGCGGTGGCGTCGCTCGTCGTGGCCCTGGTCGCGGCGCGGGCGGGGCGTGAGGGCTGGGCTTTCGCCCTGTCGGGGCTCACCATTGTGGCCACGGTGGCGATGCTCTTCCTGACGCTGTTCCCGAACGTCATGCCGTCGACGCTGAACCCGGACTGGAGCCTGACGGTCACCAACGCCTCGTCCAGCCCGTACACGCTGAAGATCATGACCTGGTGCGCGGCGGTCGCCACACCGATCGTGATGCTCTACCAGGGCTGGACGTACTGGGTGTTCCGCAAGCGGATCGGTACGCAGCACATCGCCGAGACCGTGCACTGAGGTGTGTTTCACGTGAAACCGATCGATCCGCGTCTGCTCCGGTACGCCCGTGCCACCCGGGTCTTCCTGGTGGCGGTCGTCGCCCTGGGCGCCGTCGGGGCGGGGCTGGTCATCGCACAGGCGATGCTCATCGCCGAGGTGGTGGTCGGCGCGTTCCAGCACCGCATGACGGTGTCCGACCTCGGCACTCCCCTGCTGCTGTTGGCCGCTGTCGCGGTCGGCCGGGCGCTGGTCGGCTGGCTCACCGAGCTCGCCGCGCACCGGGCGAGCGCGGCGGTGAAGTCCGAGCTGCGGGGGCGGCTGCTGGAGCGTTCCGCTCAGCTGGGGCCGGGCTGGCTGAGCGGGCAGCGGACCGGTTCGCTGGTTGCCCTGGCGACCCGGGGCGTCGACGCCCTCGACGACTACTTCTCGCGGTATCTGCCGCAGTTGGGTCTCGCGGTGGTCGTGCCGGTGGCGGTGCTGGCGCGGATCGTCACCGAGGACTGGGTCTCCGCGGCCATCATCGTGGGCACCCTGCCGCTCATCCCGGTCTTCATGGTGCTGATCGGCTGGGCCACCCAGTCCCGGATGGACCGTCAGTGGCGGCTGCTGTCGCGGCTGTCCGGGCACTTCCTGGACGTCGTCGCGGGGCTGCCGACGCTGAAGGTCTTCGGGCGGGCCAAGGCGCAGGCCGAGTCGATCCGGCGGATCACCGGCGAGTACCGGCAGGCGACCATGCGGACCCTGCGGATCGCCTTCCTCTCCTCCTTCGCGCTGGAGCTGCTCGCGACGATCTCGGTGGCGCTGGTCGCCGTGACGATCGGCATGCGGCTGGTGCACGGCGAGATGGATCTGTACATCGGCCTGGTCATCCTGATCCTGGCCCCCGAGGCGTATCTGCCGTTGCGGCAGGTCGGGGCGCAGTACCACGCGGCGGCGGAGGGGCTCGCCGCGGCCGAGGAGATCTTCGAGGTCCTGGAGACACCCGTTCCGGCGTCGGGTTCCGTGGCCGTACCGCCCGGTGCGCTGGCTTTCGAGGGAGTGACCGTCCGCTACCCCGGGCGGGCCGCCGACGCCGTGTCGGGCGTGTCCTTCACCGTCGAGCCCGGGGAGACGGTCGCGCTGGTCGGGCCGAGCGGTGCCGGCAAGTCGACGCTGCTGAACGTCCTGCTCGGATTCGTGCCACCGGCCGGAGGACGGGTGCGGATCGGGGGAGCCGACCTCGCCGACGTGGACCTGGAGCAGTGGCGGTCCCGGATCGCATGGGTGCCGCAGCGGCCGCATCTGTACGCCGGGACGATCGCCGAGAACGTACGGCTGGCGCGGCCCGACGCCGACGACGACGCGGTACGGCGGGCGCTGCGGGACGCCGGGGCGCTGGAGTTCGTGGAGGCGCTGCCCGACGGCGCGGACACCGTGCTCGGCGAGGACGGGGCCGGGCTGTCCGCCGGGCAGCGGCAGCGGCTCGCGCTGGCCCGGGCGTTCCTCGCGGACCGGCCCGTGCTGCTGCTCGACGAGCCGACGGCCGCGCTGGACGGGGCCACGGAGGCCGAGGTCGTGGCGGCCGTACGGCGGCTCGCGGCCGGGCGGACGGTGCTGCTCGTCGTGCACCGCCCGGCGCTGCTGGGGGTGGCGGACCGGGTGGTGCGGCTGACGGAGCCCGAGACCGCCGCGGTGCCTGTCGCGTCGGCAGCGGTCCGCAACCAGGGAACGGTCTCCGTCGAGGCCGAGCTTCCCCCTGCGGCCTCTCCGGCGGAGCCGGGCGGGCGGCCCGCTTCGGGCGGTGTCCTCGGGCGCGTCCGCGCCATGTCCGGTGCCCGGCGCGGGCGGCTGGGACTCGCCCTGCTGCTCGGGAGCCTCGCGCTTGGGAGTGCCGTAGGTCTCATGGCGACCTCCGGGTGGCTGATCTCGCGGGCGTCGCAGCAGCCGCCCGTGCTGTATCTGATGGTGGCCGTGACGGCGACGCGGGCCTTCGGGATCGGACGGGCCGTGTTCCGGTACGCCGAGCGGCTGGTCTCGCACGACGCCGTGCTGCGGATGCTGGCGGACACCAGGGTCGCGGTGTTCCGCAGGCTGGAGCGGCTGGCGCCCGCGGGGCTGCGCCGGACCCGCCGGGGTGATCTGCTGTCCCGGCTGGTGGCGGACGTGGACGCGTTGCAGGACTACTGGCTGCGGTGGCTGCTGCCGGCCGGGGCGGCCGTCGTCGTGTCGGCCGCGTCCGTCGGTTTCACGGCATGGCTGCTGCCCGAGGCCGGGGCCGTGCTCGCGGCCGGGCTGCTGGCGGCGGGGGCGGGCGTGCCCCTCATCACGGGTGCCGTGGCGCGGCGGGCCGAGCACAGGCTGGCGCCCGCCCGCGGCGTGCTCGCGACGCGGGTGGCCGATCTGCTCACCGGTACCGCCGAGCTGGCCGTCGCCGGTGCCCTGCCCGCCCGGGCCGCCCAGGCACGCGAGGCCGACGGGGTCCTCACCCGGATCGCGTCGCGCGCCGCCACCGCCACGGCACTCGGCGACGGGCTCACCGCGCTGATCTCCGGCCTGACCGTCACGGCCGCCGCCCTGACCGGCGCACAGGCGGTCGCGGCCGGGCGGCTGGACGGCGTGACCATGGCCGTCGTCGTCCTCACCCCGCTGGCCGCCTTCGAGGCCGTGCTCGGGCTGCCGCTCGCCGTGCAGTACCGGCAGCGGGTGCGCCGCAGCGCCGAGCGGGTGTACGAGGTGCTGGACGCCCCGGAGCCCGTGGGGGAGCCCGAGCAGCCGCGTCAGGCGCCCGCGTCGCCGTTCCCGGTCGCCGTCAAGGGGCTGGCCGCGCGGCACGCGGGCCAGGACCGGGACGCGCTCGCCGGGCTGGACCTGACCCTCGACGAAGGCCGCCGCGTCGCCGTGGTCGGGCCCTCCGGCTCCGGCAAGACGACCCTGGCGCAGGTGCTGCTGCGCTTCCTCGACGCGGACGCGGGCTCGTACACGCTGGCGGGCGTGGACGCGTACGCGCTGGACGGGGACGACGTGCGCAGGCTCGTCGGGCTGTGCGCGCAGGACGCGCACCTCTTCGACAGCTCGTTGCGCGAGAACCTGTTGCTCGCCAAGAAGGACGCCACGGAGGACGACCTGCGTGCCGCACTCCGCCGGGCCCGGCTGCTGGACTGGGCCGACGGCCTGCCCGAGGGGCTCGACACGCTCGTCGGCGAGCACGGGGCGCGGCTGTCGGGAGGCCAGCGGCAGCGGCTGGCACTGGCCCGGGCACTCCTCGCCGACTTCCCCGTCCTGGTGCTCGACGAGCCCGCCGAACACCTGGACCTGCCGACCGCCGACGCGCTCACCGCCGACCTGCTGGCCGCCACCGAGGGCCGCACGACGCTGCTCATCACGCACCGGCTGGCGGGTCTGGAGGCGGTGGACGAAGTGATCGTGCTGGACCAGGGACAGGTCGTGCAGCGCGGGACGTACGCGGAGCTGGTGGCCGTCGACGGGCCGCTGCGGGAGATGGCGGAGCGGGAGGCGGCGTCGGAGTCGCTGACGGCCGCGCCTTAGCGGGCCCGGCCGGCGCCGCACCGAGCGCCCCCTGACAGAGTCCGACCGGCGCCGCACTGAGCCGTTCGGGGCAGTCGGTCCCCCGGCCGTACGAGGTGAACAGGGCCAGGGCGCCCGGGCTGGGCGACGATCACTGACATGCGCTCATATCGCCGCCATCGTCTGCTGGTTCCGGTCCTGCTGTGCGCGCTGGCGGTGCTGGCGGCCGGACCGACGGCGGCGCCCAGGGAACCCGGGAGCGATACCGGCGGGGACCCGGGGCTCAGCGCCGAGGTGGTGCGGTTGTACGAGGAGGCCGCCGTGGCGACGCAGCAGTACGAGGCGGGGCGCCAAGAGGCCGAGGAGCAACGGGCCAGAGCCCAGCGGGCCGAGGAACTCCTGGACCGTCAGCGGCGGCACATCGCGGCCCTGCACGAAGACCTGGGCAGGATCGCCCGTGCCCAGTACCGCTCCAGCGGTGGGCTGCCGGTGGCCGCCCAGATGATCCTCGCCGACGGCCCCGACGATCTGATGCGGGGCCAGCACGCCTTCTCCCAGACGAATCTCGCCGTGAACAACGCGATCTCCAAGAGCCGGCGGGCCGAGGCACGGCTCGCCGCGGACGAGACCAGGGCCGCGGCCCACTGGCAGGCGCTGGAAAAACGGAACACCCAACTCGCCGCTCTCAAGGCGGACATCGAGCAGAAGCTGGAAACCGCCCGCTCGCAGCTCCAGGGGCAGGCGGACGCCTCGGCCGCCGCCGGGGCATGCCATGGTGCCGTGCGGCTCGACCAGCCGGAGACGGGATTCACGACCGCGTGGGTCGCGCCCGTGGAGACGTACGAGCTGTCCGCGTCCTACGGCAGCGGCGGTGCGCGGTGGTCGAGCCGGCACACCGGGCAGGACTTCGCGGTGCCGATCGGTACGCCGGTGCGGGCTGTGGGCGCGGGCCGGGTGGTGAAGGTGTCCTGCGGGGGGGCCTTCGGCATCGAGATCGTGCTCAGGCACGCGGGCGGCTACTACACGCAGTACGCCCATCTCGCGTCCGTCGCGGTCGACCAGGGGGAGCAGGTCGAACCCGGACAGTGGATCGGCCAGTCGGGCACCACGGGCAACTCCACCGGACCGCACCTGCACTTCGAGGCCAGGGTCACGCCGGAGATGGGCTCGTCCGTGGATCCGGTGTCATGGCTGGCGGCGCGCGGGGTGTCGCTCTGACCCGGGCGAGAGCCGCAGCCGCACCGCCGTCACACCTCCAGCCACGCCGGCTACGGCAGTTCCGTGAGCAGCTGCTCGATCACGACCGCCACGCCGTCCTCGTTGTTCGCGACCGTCCGTCCCGAGGCCGCGGCGATCACGTCCGGGTGGGCGTTGCCCATCGCGTAGGACCGGCCCGCCCAGGTCAGCATCTCGACGTCGTTGGGCATGTCACCGAAGGCGACGACCTGCTCGTGTGAGATGCCGCGCTCGGCGCAGCACAGGGCGAGCGTGCTGGCCTTGGACACGCCGGGGCCGCTGATCTCGAGCAGGGCGCTGGGGCTGGAGCGGGTGACGTTGGCCCGGTCACCGATGGCGAGCCGGGCCAGGGTCAGGAAGGCGTCGGGGTCCATCTCGGGGTGGTAGGCCAGGATCTTCAGCACCGGCTCCCCGGCCGCTCGGTGCTCCGGCGACAGCAGCTCCTCCGCCGGGGCGAGGCTGTCGGGGATCTCCATGTGCAGCTTCGGATAAGCCGGTTCCTGGTAAAAGCCGTACGTCTGCTCCACCGCGTACACCGTGCCCGGAGCCGCGTCACGCAACAGCCTTACGGCGTCCAGCGCGTTCGCCCGCTCCAGCTCCCGTACCTTCACGAACCGGTGGGAGCCGGGGCCGCCGTGCAGGTCGACCACGGCGGCGCCGTTGCCGCAGATCGCCAGGCCGTGGCCGTGCACGTGGTCGCTGACGACGTCCATCCAGCGGGCCGGGCGGCCGGTGACGAAGAAGACCTCGATGCCCGCCTTCTCGGCGGCGGCCAGCGCGGCCACCGTGCGGGGGGACACCGACTTGTCGTCGCGCAGCAGGGTGCCGTCGAGGTCGGTGGCGATCAGTCGCGGCGGGACGGTCTCGGCCGCGGTCTCGGGCTGTCGGGTCGCTGAGATCACCCGGCCATTGTCCCGCATATGCCTGCACGGGCGTGCGGGAGTCCGCACAGGTGAGTGGATACCGCCCTCACCAGGGCCTCACGAGGGGTTTCTCGCAAGCCCCTCAGAGCACCTGAAGCCCTCAAGAGCACGTGAGGCCCTCAGCGCACCTGAGGTCCTCAGCGCAACTGCGCCGACGCCTCCATGGCGATCTGCTCGAAGGCCTTCTCGTCCGTCGCGAAGGGCGAGTCGGGGATGGGCCAGTGGAGCACGATCTCCGTGAAGCCCAGCTCCCGGTGCCGGCCGGCGAAGTCGACGAAGGCGTCCAGGGACTGCAGCGGGCCGCCGCGGTCCGGGGTGAATCCGGTGAGCAGGACCTTGTCGAGGTCGGTCATGTCCCGGCCGATCTCGGCGCAGGTGTCGGCGAGCTTCTCCACCTGCCCGCGAATGGCCTGAACCGACTGTTCAGGAGTGCCGTTCTCGTACAGCTTCGGGTCGCCGGTGGTCACCCACGCCTGCCCGTACCGTGCGGCCAGACGCATTCCGCGCGGCCCGGTCGCGGCCACCGCGAACGGCAGCCTGGGGCGCTGCACACAGCCGGGGATGTTCCGTGCCTCGTGCGCCGAGTAGAAGTCCCCCTCGTACGACACCGCGTCCTCACTGAGCAGCCGGTCGAGCAGCGGGACGAACTCGGCGAAGCGGTCGGCGCGCTCGCGCGGGGTCCACGGCTCATGGCCGAGCGCGGTGGCGTCGAAGCCCGAGCCGCCCGCGCCGATGCCCAGGGTGACCCGGCCGCCGGAGATGTCGTCGAGGGAGATCAGCTCCTTGGCGAGAGTCACCGGGTGCCGGAAGTTCGGCGAGGTCACCAGAGTGCCCAGCCGCAGCCGGTCGGTGATGGTCGCGGCGGCGGTGAGGGTCGGAACGGCGCCGAACCAGGGGCCGTCCCGGAAGCTGCGCCACGACAGGTGGTCGTAGGTGTACGCGGTGTGGAAGCCGAGCTCCTCGGCACGCGTCCAGGCCGCACGACCGCCTTCCTGCCAGCGTTGATAGGGGAGGATCACGGTGCTCAGACGCAGACTCATGGCATCGAGCCTAAGGGAGCGCAGCGGCTGGACCGTGTTTCACGTGAAACAGTCACCGTGCGCGGCTCGTCCCGCACCGCGCGTCAGTGAGGCCCTGGAAAGCGCAGATACCGCGGCTGTACGGCCTCGGTGAGCCATACGCCGTTCGCGCTCACCTGGAAGACATGGCCGTCGCGGTGCATGGCGGCCGCGTCCACGGCCAGCACGACCGGCCGGCCACGGCGGGCGCCGACGCGGGTCGCCGTCTCGCGGTCCGGCGAGAGGTGCACGGCATGCCGGTGCATCGGCCTGAGTCCCTCGGCCCGGATCGCGTCCAGGTTGCGGGCGACGGTGCCGTGGTAGAGGTACGCGGGCGGGGTCGCCGTCGGCAGTCCGAGTTCGACCTCGACGCTGTGCCCCTGGCTGGCGCGGATCCGGGTGCCCTCGACGGCGAAACGCCGCTTGTCGTTGGTGGCGACGACGTGGTCCAGCTCGGCGCGGGTGACGGGGAAACCATGGGCGGCGGCTGCGGCGATCAGCGTGTCGATCTCGACCCAGCCGCCCTCGTCCAGTGCCAGCCCGATTCGCTCCGGCTGGTGCCGCAGATGCTTCGAGAGGTACTTCGACACCTTCACGGTGCGTCTTTCATCCATTCCCTCAGGGTGCGGGAGAGACCTGAATCACGCGATTGAGTTTCCCTCTGGAGGTTTGATCCACAGCCAAGGGGTGTTATCCACAGGCGAATTCGCAGAGTCTGTGGACAACTTGCCTTCACATCAGGCGACTTGGGGTCACACCGGCGGCTTCAGCCGTGCGATCCCCCGCAGTGCTCCCGGCGCGAACCGCGACAGCCAGCGCGCACCCCGCGCCTCCGGTGTGACCGGGACCACCGCCTCGTTGCGCACCACCGCCCGCAGGATCGCGGCGGCGACCTTCTCCGGCGGGTAGTTCCGCAGCCCGTACAGACGGGCGGCACGCTGCTGGAGCCGCTTCTCCTCGCCTGCCCCGACCCCGGCGAAGTGCGCCGTGGACGTGATCGCCGTGTTGACGAAGCCGGGGCAGACCGCCGTCACGCCGATCCCCTGCCCGGCGAGTTCCGCCCGCAGGCACTCGCTGAGCATGAGGACGGCCGCCTTGGAGGTGCTGTACGCGGGCAGCGCCCGGGACGGCTGGTACGCCGCCGACGACGCCACGTTGACGATATGGCCGCCCTGCCCGCGCCCGGCCATCCGCCGGCCGAAGAGCCGGCAGCCGTGGATCACGCCCCACAGGTTGACGTCGAGGACCTTCTTCCAGTCCTGCGGCGTGGTGTCGAAGAAGGAACCGGACAGTCCGATCCCGGCGTTGTTCACGAGGACGTCCACCACGCCGTACTCGGTGGTGACCTTCTCGGCGAGCGTCTCCATGGCCTGCTCGTCGGAGACGTCGACCGTCTCCGCCCAGGCCGCCGGAGCGCCCGTCAGGCGGCACGACTCGGCGGTGCGGGCCGCCGCCTGTGCGTTCCGGTCGACGGCGACCACGCGCGCGCCGTTCCCGGCGAACGCCAGCGCCGTCGCCCGCCCGATGCCGCTGCCCGCCCCGGTGACCAGGACGAGCTGTCCGCCGAACCGCTGGGCGTGCCTGCCGCGCGCCGGCGCCGGGGACCGTCCGCTCTCCACGGACGTCACGAACTCCTCGATCCACGAGGCCAGCAGATCCGGACGGGTGCGTGGGATCCAGTGCCCCGCCTGCACGGTCCTGCGGGTCAACTCCGGAACCCACTGCTCCAGCCCGTCGGTGAGCCGCTCCGACAGGAACCGGTCCTCCAGGGGCGTCACGACCTGCACGGGCGCGTGCGCGTACGCGTCCGTGCGTGGCCTGCGCAGCCGCGGCCGTACGTTGTCCCGGTACAGCCAGGCCCCGTGTGCCGCGTCCGACGGCAGGGACGAGGTCGGGTAGTCACCCCGGGGCACCTTCTCGACGCGCTCCAGAACCCCCGGCCAGCGCTTGCCCAGCGGGCCGCGCCAGGCCAGCTCGGGCAGCACCGGCGTCTGCAGCAGGTACACGTACCAGGACCTGGCGCCCTGCCCGAGGAGCTGGCCGATCCGGCGCGGGGTGGGCCGCTTCACACGGCTGTCGATCCAGTGGCCGAAGTGGTCCAGGGACGGCCCGGACATCGAGGTGAAGGACGCGATGCGGCCCTCGGTGCGCTGGACGGTGGTGAACTCCCAGCCCTGCACCGAGCCCCAGTCGTGCCCGACCAGATGCACCGGCCGGTTTGGGCTGACCGCGTCCGCGACGGCCAGGAAGTCGTCCGTCAGCTTCTCCAGCGTGAACCCGCCCCGCAGCGGCCGCGGCGCCGTCGACCGCCCATGGCCGCGGACGTCGTACGCCACCACGTGGAAGTGCCCGGCCAGGCGCGCGGCGACCTCGGACCACACCTCTTTGCTGTCGGGGTAGCCGTGCACCAGGACCACCGTCGGCCGCCGCGGATCACCGGCCTCGGCCACGCACAGCTCGACCTCACCGGTCCGCACCCGGCGCTCCCGCGCGCCCGTGAGCAACGTCATCCGGCGAATCTGGCAGTTGTTAGAGGGTTCGTCAACAGGAGACTCCCGGTCGTGGTAACTCTCGAGAACCAGGCCCCCTAAGGGCCCGTACTACTCCAGGTTGACCTGAAGACAGCTCTGCGGAGTGACGACCGCCACGATCGCGGCCCGTACCTTCTAAGCGTGACTGTGATCGCGACCGAAAGCCTGAGCAAGCGGTTCCCCAGGGTGACCGCGCTTGACCGGCTCTCCGTGGACGTCGGGCCCGGTGTGACCGGACTCGTCGGAGCCAACGGAGCCGGCAAGTCCACACTGATCAAGATCCTGCTGGGTCTGTCCCCCGCCACCGAGGGCCGCGCCGAAGTGCTCGGCCTCGACGTCGCCACCAAGGGCGCCGACATCCGCGAGCGGGTCGGCTACATGCCCGAGCACGACTGCCTGCCGCCGGACGTCTCGGCCACCGAGTTCGTCGTCCACATGGCGCGCATGTCCGGCCTGCCGCCCACCGCCGCACGCGAGCGCACCGCCGACACCCTGCGGCACGTCGGCCTGTACGAGGAGCGCTACCGCCCCATCGGCGGCTACTCGACCGGCATGAAGCAGCGCGTGAAGCTCGCGCAGGCCCTCGTCCACGACCCGCAGCTGGTCTTCCTCGACGAGCCGACCAACGGCCTCGACCCGGTCGGCCGCGACGAGATGCTCGGCCTGATCCGCCGGATCCACACCGACTTCGGCATCTCGGTCCTGGTCACCTCGCACCTGCTGGGCGAACTGGAGCGCACCTGCGACCACGTCGTCGTCGTCGACGGCGGCAAGCTGCTGCGCTCCAGCTCCACCACGGACTTCACCCAGACCACGACGACCCTCGCGATCGAGGTCACCGACACCGACGAGCACCCGGACGGCACCCGCGCGGTGCGCGACGCGCTGCACGCGCGCGGGGTGAGCGTCGAGGACGGCAGCGGCCTGCCGGGCGCCGGCCACATCCTGCTGCTCACCGCCCAGGGCGAGGAGACGTACGACCTGGTCCGGGACGTGATCGCGGACCTCGGGCTCGGCCTGGTGCGCATGGAGCAGCGCCGGCACCACATCTCCGAGGTCTTCACGATCACTGACCAGCACGAGCAGCGGAAGGAGGCGGTCGGCCATGGCGGTTGAGCACTCCACGGGGACATCCGCCCCGGCGCCGGGTGACCAGACCCGTATCCACAACATCGGCTACCGCAGCTACGACGGCCCCCGCCTGGGCCGCGCCTACGCCCGCCGCTCCCTGTACTCGCAGTCCCTGCGCGGCTCCTACGGCCTCGGCCGCTCGGTGAAGTCCAAGGTGCTGCCGATGCTGCTGTTCGTGGTGATGTGCGTGCCCGCGGCCATCATGGTCGCCGTCGCGGTCTTCACCAAGGCCAAGGCCCTGCCCGTCGACTACACGCGCTACGCGATCATCATGCAGGCGGTGATCAGCCTGTACGTCGCCTCGCAGGCACCCCAGTCCGTCTCGCGCGACCTGCGCTTCAAGACCGTGCCGCTGTACTTCTCGCGGCCCATCGAGATCGCCGACTACGTCCGCGCCAAGTTCGCGGCGCTCGCCTCGGCGCTGTTCATCCTCACGGCCGCTCCCCTGCTCGTGCTCTACGTGGGCGCGCTGCTGGCCAAGCTCGACTTCGCCGACCAGACCAAGGGATTCGCACAGGGACTCGTCTCCGTGGCACTGCTCTCACTGCTCTTCGCCGGCATCGGCCTGGTCATCGCGTCCTTCACCCCGCGCCGCGGCTTCGGCATCGCGGCCGTGATCGCCGTGCTGACCATCACCTACGGCGCGGTCTCCACCCTCCAGGCCATCGCCGACGCACAGGGCAGCGGCGACGCCGTGCCGTGGATCGGGCTCTTCTCGCCGATCACGATCATCGACGGTGTGCAGTCCGCGTTCCTGGGCGCGACCTCCGCATCCCCCAGCGGGGTGGGCCCGAGCACCGCCGAGGGCGTCGTCTACGTCCTCGTCGCCCTGGGCCTCATCGCGGCGAGCTACGGCCTCCTGATGCGCCGCTACAAGAAGGTGGGACTGTGACCACGCTCTCCATCGACCACGTCTCCCGCTGGTTCGGCAACGTGGTCGCCGTCAACGACATCACCATGACCATCGGCCCCGGCGTCACGGGTCTGCTCGGCCCCAACGGCGCCGGAAAGTCCACCCTCATCAACATGATGGGCGGCTTCCTGGCCCCCTCCACCGGCACGGTCACCCTCGACGGCCAGGCCGTGTGGCGCAACGAGCGGATCTACCAGCAGATCGGCGTCGTGCCCGAGCGGGAGGCGATGTACGACTTCCTCACCGGGAAGGAGTTCGTCCTCGCCAACGCCGAACTGCACGGCCTGGGCGCCAAGGCGGCCCAGAAGGCGCTCGCCACGGTCGAGATGGAGTACGCGCAGGACCGCAAGATCCAGACGTACTCCAAGGGCATGCGCCAACGCGTGAAGATGGCCTCCGCCCTGGTCCACGACCCGTCCCTGCTCCTGCTGGACGAACCCTTCAACGGCATGGACCCGCGCCAGCGCATGCAGCTCATGGACCTGCTGCGGCGCATGGGCGACGAGGGCCGCACGGTGCTGTTCTCGTCCCACATCCTCGAAGAGGTCGAGCAACTCGCCTGGCACATCGAGGTCGTCGTCGCCGGCCGGCACGCCGCCAGCGGTGACTTCCGCAAGATCCGCCGCCTGATGACCGACCGGCCGCACCGCTACCTGGTGCGCTCCAGCGACGACCGCGCCCTCGCGGCCGCGCTGATCGCCGACCCGTCGACGTCCGGCATCGAGGTCGATCTCGCCGAGGGCGCGCTGCGCGTCCAGGCCGTCGACTTCGGCCGCTTCACGGCCCTGCTGCCGCGGGTGGCCCGGGACCACGGCATCCGGCTGCTCACGGTCTCGCCGTCCGACGAGTCCCTCGAGTCCGTCTTCTCGTACCTCGTCGCGGCGTAGGAGGCCCTGATGTACGACCCCACAGTCGCCCGGCTCACGTACCGGGCCCTGCTCGGCCGGCGCCGGGCCCTCATCCTCGGTGCCCTGCCGCTGCTGCTCATCGCCATCTCGGTGGTGGTGCGTCTCCTCGCCGGGGCGGACGACCAGACGGCGGCGGACCTGCTGGGCGGCCTCGCCCTCGCCACGATGGTGCCGATCATCGGCGTCATCGCCGGAACCGGCGCGATCGGACCGGAGATCGACGACGGCTCGGTGGTGTACCTGCTGTCCAAGCCGATCAAACGCCCGACGATCATCTTCACCAAGCTGATCGTCGCCATCGCGGTGACGATGGTGTTCTCCGCGGTGCCGACGCTCATCGCCGGCTTCATCCTGAACGGCAACGGCCAGCAGATCGCCGTCGCCTACACGGTGGCCGCACTGGTCGCCTCCATCGCGTACGCGGCCCTGTTCCTGCTGCTCGGCACGGTCTCCCGGCACGCGGTGGTGTTCGGCCTCGTCTACGCGCTGGTCTGGGAGGCCCTGTTCGGCTCCCTGGTGCCGGGCGCCCGCACGCTGAGCGTCCAGCAGTGGGCGCTGGCCGTGGCCCAGAAGGTGTCCGGCGGCGACCTGGTGACCTCGGACGTGGGCCTCACCACGGCGACGGTGCTGCTGGTGGCCGTCACGGCGCTGGCCACCTGGTACGCCGGTCAGAAGCTGCGCTCGCTGACCCTCGCCGGCGAGGAGTGACGTGCCCCGGCCCTGACGGGGTCTTCACCCCCCTCCGGGCACACTGGGCGAACGGTATGTAGGGATATCGCACGGAAGTTGGACGGCTGGGAGGGACGGGGATGGCGGGCGAGAGGGCTCAGTACGACGACCACGGGCAGTCGGGACCGGGGTCCGGAGACGACGCCTGGGACGACCTCGTCCTGGACGACGACTTCATACGCTCCGCCGAGACCTCCGAGCCGTCCGCCCGCGCCCGCATGCTCGCCGCCCGCTGGCGGCGCGACGAACCGGAGCCGCAGCCCTGGCGCTCCGACGAGCCGCCCGCGGGCTGGTTCTTCAGCAAGGCCCGGCGGCGCAGGTGGCGCAAGCGCTGACCGGCCCCGTCCGACCGCCGATTTAATCGGTGGCGTCCTTTTCGCCCGGCAGGCAGAGTAGTCGTGTTCCTGCCGGGCGATCAGTCCGGCGTCACGTTCTGGGAGAGGAGCCGGACGATGTCCATGCACGGCAGTACGTCCAGCTCCCGTCAGGGCAGCCCGCGGCGGGTTCCGGAGTGATCGCTACCCCTCCGTAGAGCCCGCCCCACACGGGGAGCTGCCCGGGGCGGCCGCTTCGAGCACGCGAATCGCACATCGCGTGAGGCCGCCCACCCGGAGGATTGGCCGAGTGGTAAGGCACTGGCTTGCGCTGTGTTCGATCAAAGCGAGTCATGGTCGGGCCTGGAAAGCCCGCGCACGTTCGATCCGTGCATCCTCCGCCGCACACGCGACACGAAGGCTCAGCCCAGTAACCGCTCCAGCACCACCGCGATCCCGTCCTCCTCGTTGGAGGACGTCACCTCGTCGGCGACCGCCTTCAGTTCCTCATGGGCGTCCGCCATCGCGACACCGTAGGACGCCCAGGCGAACATCGGTATGTCGTTGGGCATGTCGCCGAAGGCGATCGTGTCGGCCGCCTTCACCTTGAGCCGACGCGCCGCCAGGGACAGGCCGGTCGCCTTGGACAGGCCCAGGGGCAGGAGTTCGACGATGCCCTCGCCCGCCATGACGACGGTGACGAAACCGCCGGCGGTGCGCGTGGCCGCCTCGCACAGCTCGTCGTCCGAGAGCGTCGGGTGCTGGATGTACAGCTTGTTCAGGGGCGCGGTCCACAGGTCCGACGCGTCCGTGAAGGGGGTCGCGGGCAGGTTGCCGTGCGCCGCGTAGCCCGGGCCCACCAGCACCTCGCCGTCCAGGCCGTCGCGGCTCGCTGCCAGGTACAGCGGGCCGACCTCCGCCTCGATCTTGGCCAGCGCCACCCCGGCCAGCTGCCGGTCCAGCGTCACCGACGTCAGCAGCCGGTGGGCGCCGGCGTCGTACACCTGCGCGCCCTGGCCGCAGACGGCCAGGCCCTGGTAGCCGAGGTCGTCGAGGATGTGCCGGGTCCACGGGACCGCGCGGCCGGTGACGACGATGTGCGCGGCGCCCGCCGCGGTGGCCGCGGCGAGCGCGTCACGCGTACGGGCCGACACCGACTCGTCGGAACGCAGCAGCGTCCCGTCGAGGTCGGTCGCGACCAGCCGGTACGGGAAACCGTCGGCGGTCACTTGGCCACCGGCTCCAGGACCTCCCGGCCGCCCAGGTACGGACGCAGCACCTCGGGCACCCGCACCGATCCGTCGGCCTGCTGGTGGTTCTCCAGGATCGCCACGATCGTGCGCGGTACGGCGCACAGCGTGCCGTTGAGCGTGGCCAGCGGGCGGACCTGCTTGCCCTCACGGACACGGATCGACAGGCGGCGGGACTGGAACTCGGTGCAGTCCGAGGTCGAGGTCAGCTCGCGGTACTTGCCCTGGGTCGGGATCCAGGCCTCGCAGTCGAACTTGCGGGACGCCGAGGCGCCCAGATCGGCGCTCGCCACGTCGATCACGCGGTACGGCAGCTCCAGCGAGGTCAGCCACTGCTTCTCCCACTCCAGCAGCCGCTGGTGCTCGGCCTGGGAGTCCTCCGGGGCGACGTAGGAGAACATCTCGACCTTGTCGAACTGGTGCACGCGGAAGATGCCCCGGGTGTCCTTGCCGTGAGAGCCGGCCTCGCGACGGAAGCAGGGCGAGAAGCCCGCGTAGCGCAGCGGCAGCGTGTCGGCGTCGAGGATCTCGTCCATGTGGTACGCCGCGAGCGGGACCTCGGACGTGCCGACCAGGTAGAGGTCGTCGTCGGCGAGGTGGTAGACGTCCTGGGCGGCCTGGCCGAGGAAGCCGGTGCCCGCCATGGACTGGGGGCGCACCAGGGCCGGGGTCAGCATCGGTGTGAAGCCTGCCGCGGTGGCCTGGGACATCGCCGCGTTCACCAGGGCGAGCTCCAGCAGGGCGCCCACGCCCGTCAGGAAGTAGAAGCGCGAGCCGGAGACCTTGGCGCCCCGCTCCACGTCGATCGCGCCGAGGATCTGGCCGAGCTCCAGGTGGTCCCTGGGCTCGAAGCCCTCGGCGGTGAAGTCGCGGATCGTGCCGTGCGTCTCCCGCGTGACGAAGTCCTCCTCGCCGCCCACGGGCACGTCCGGGTGGACGAGGTTTCCGAGCTTCTGGAGCAGTTCCTGGGTCTCGGAGGCCGCGGCGTCGCGCTCCGCGTCGGCGGCCTTGACGTCGGCGGCGAGTTGGCCGGCCTTCTTCAGCAGCTCGGCCTTCTCGTCCCCGGACGCCTTGGGGATGAGCTTGCCGAGCGCCTTCTGCTCGGCGCGCAGCTCGTCGAAGCGGACGCCGGACGACCTGCGCCGCTCGTCGGCAGACAGGAGGGAGTCGACGAGCGCGACGTCCTCTCCACGGGCGCGCTGCGACGCGCGCACACGGTCGGGGTCCTCACGGAGCAGGCGAAGGTCAATCACGTGCTCAAGGCTACCGGTGTGGGGTGACCGCCCACGACTCACTATTCCGAGCGTGGCTTACGTACCGCTATGCGGCAATTGCGCGCTGTGTCAATAAACCGACCGTCTTTCCCCGGAACGAGGCACCGGCAGGGCGCGGTATTGACTCGAATCCCTTGTGAGGAGCGGGACTTGGGCGCCGGTTGTCCACAGGGATCCACACTCGCCGAAGAGTTATCCACAGGCTGTGTGGAAGATCTGTGGACTTCGGAATTGATCACTCCGGAAGGCCCTGTCACGCCGAAGAATTCCCGATGCAAACCCGCCCTACCCTCACTTTCGAGTGGAAATGGGTCACCCCGAAGAGTTACGCAAGGGAAAACGGTGGACGAAGGGTGACCTGCCCGTCGATGGACGCATCAGAGGTCTGTAGGGCGATTTGTCGACTGACTCATGCTTCGTTGTCGACTTGTCCCCAGGTCGAGAACCTGGCCTGTGGATAACTTCTGTGGACAACGACAATCAGCAGGTACGACCGACCTGAGACCCACTGGGACCGGTCCTAGAACCGGCCGTCCTGGCACCGCGCCACCCAGTCCGCCGCCGCCACGAACTCGTCGTCCGACGTCCCCAGCCGCGGTCGCCGGACATCCGCGGGCTGCAGGTCCGCGCGCGGATAGGAGCCGAGGTAGCGCACCTGGAGGCAGATCCGCTTCAGGCCCATCAGGGCCTCGGCCACCCGGCGGTCGGAGATATGGCCCTCGGCGTCGATGCAGAAGCAGTAGTTGCCGATGCCCGCGCCGGTGGGGCGGGACTGCAGCAGCATCAGGTTTATGCCGCGGGTGGCGAACTCGCCCAGCAGGTCGCGCAGGCCGCCCGGGTGGTCGTCGCGCTGCCAGAGCACGACGGAGGTCTTGTCCGCGCCGGTGGGCGCCGCGGGCCGGGCGGGCCGGCCGACCAGCACGAACCGCGTCTGGGCGTTCTCCGCGTCGTGGATCCCGGTCTCCAGGGCCTCCAGGCCGTAGCGGGCGGCGGCGAACTCACCGGCGAAGGCGGCGTCGTACTGGCCCTCCTGGACCAGCCGCGCCGCGTCCGCGTTGGAGGCGGCCGACTCCCAGTGGGCGTCCGGCAGATGCTTCTTCAGCCAGTTGCGCACCTGAGGCTGGGCGGCCGGGTGCGCGGAGACCGTCTTGATGTCCGACAGCTTCGTGCCCGGGCGGACCAGCAGCGCGAAGGTGATCGACAGCAGCACCTCGCGGTAGATCATCAGCGGCGCGCCGGCGACCAGCTCGTCGAGGGTGGTGGTGATGCCGCCCTCGACGGAGTTCTCGATCGGCACGAACGCGGCCTCGGCCTCGCCGATGCGTACCGCGTCGAGCGCGGACTGGACGGACACGTACGGGATGAGTTCCCGGGTGGCGGCCTCGGGAAGCGTGCGCAGGGCGACTTCGGTGAAGGTGCCCTCGGGGCCGAGATACGCATAGCTCGCTGGCATGACCTCACCCTAATGGGCTCGCGGAAGCGCTATCCCCCACAACCCGCACACAGCTCGACTCTCACCCCTCAAGCAACTTCTGCCCCACATACTCACCCTCCGCGGCCCCACCGGGCACCGCGAACAGTCCGCTCGACTCGTGCCGGATGAACTGCGACAGGGCATCGCCGCGGTCGAGCTTGCGCTGCACCGGCACGAAGCCGCGCAGCGGATCGGCCTGCCAGCAGATGAAGAGCAGGCCCGCGTCCGGGACGCCGTCCGGGTCGATGCCGTCGTGGAAGGAGAACGGGCGGCGGAGCATCGCCGCGCCGCCGTTCTGGTCGGGCCGGGTGATCCGGGCATGGGCGTTGATCGGGACGACGAGGTTGCCCTTGGCGTCCGTCTTCTCCAGGTCCATCGCGGTCGTCTCCGTGCCGCCGGACAGGGCCGCCCCGTCGGACTTGCGGCGGCCGATCACGTCCTCCTGCGCCTTGACGGAGAGCTTCTCCCAGTCGTCGAGGAGCATGCGGATACGGCGTACGACGGCGTAGGAGCCGTTCGCCATCCAGGCCGGGTCGCCCTTCTCGGGCACGAAGATCCGCTGGTCGAAGTCGGCTTCGGACGGTTTCGGATTGCGGGTGCCGTCGATCTGGCCCATCAGGTTGCGGGCGGTCATGGGATGGGCGGTGGCGCCCGGCGAGCGGTTGAAGCCGTTCATCTGCCAGCGGACCCGGGCCGCCGCGCCCGCGTCCTTCTGGATGGCGCGCAGGGCGTGGAAGGCGACGAGGGCGTCGTTGGCGCCGATCTGCACCCACAGGTCGCCGTTGCTGCGGTTCTTGTCGAGGTGGTCGGAGGAGAACTCGGGCAGCGGGTCCAGGGCGCTCGGGCGCTGCTTCTCCAGGCCGGTCCTGCCGAAGAAGCTGTGGCCGAAGCCGAAGGTGATGGTCAGGGACGAGGGACCGGCGTCGCGGGCCACGTCGGTGTCGTCGTGCGGGCTCGGCTCGCCCGCCATCAGCCGCCGGGCCGTCTGCGACCAGCGGCGCAGCAGGGCGGCGGCTTCCTTGCGGCCGGCGCCCGCCGTCAGGTCGAAGGCGACGAGATGGCCGCGGGCCTGGAGGCCGTCGGTGATGCCGGGCTGATGTTTCCCGTGAAACATCGCCCGGCCGGTGCCGAGCGAGGTGAGCGGAGCGGCGGCATCGGAGGGAGCGGCGGCGTATCCGACGGCCGCGCCCGCCGTGCCGAGCACGAGCCCGGTGGCACCGGCGGTGCCGAGCAGGCGTCGCCGCGAGATGCCCTCGCCTGCCGGGGCCGCTTCGGTCTCCCCCGGGACGGTGCCGGGGGTTCGGGCCTTCGGAATGGACTGGTCAGCCATGGTGGTTCAGCCGATCTGCGCGTTCTTGGAGACGGTCACCTCGTCGATGTCGGAGGTCCGCACGGTCACGTCGACCTTCCAGTCGCCGGCCATGGGGATCTGCACTCCGTTCGCCGACCAGTGTCCGGTAGCGAGGTGGTCGGGGACGACGGGCAGCGGCCCGATGTCCTTGGCTTTGAGGGTGAAGTCGACCTTCACCTCGGGGATGTCGAAGGCCCGGCCGTCGGGCCGCTCCACGTAGACGTGCATCTCGTTGTCGCCCACGCGTGCGGGGTCGAGGTCGACCGTGACGATGCCCTTGCCGTCCTGGCCGCCGGTGTCGAAGGGCATGTTCAGGGTCAGCGCCCCGGAGGCGCCCGTGTCGGGCGAGGTGGACACGGAGGACGACGTGGCCGCCTTGGCCTCCTCCTCCGTGCGTCCCGGCTCGGTCTGGGTGAGGACGGTGGTGACGGCGAGCAGGACGACCGCGATGCCTGCCTCGGCCAGCACGGAGCGGCGCAGGCCGAAGCGGTTGGGGTCGGCGTCCCGCAGCCGCTTCTGCCGGGCGGCGTCCAGGGCGGCCCGCTGCCGGGCGAGCTGCGCGGCCCGCTCGGGGTCGGCGGGCTCGGCATCGGGCCGCTCGCCGGAGTCGGTGTCGGTGTCGGAGACGGCGTCGGCTTCAGCGGCTGTGGCGGTCTGGGCATGGCCGGTCCCATCGGACCCGGCGCTACCAGCGGCCTCGCCAGAGACATCGGCCTGTGCTCCGACCCGTGCCTTCTCCCGTTCCACCGGTGCCGGCACCGTCTCGGCCAGCCGTCCGGTCCACCGGCGCGATATCCACGCGACACCGACCAGGACGGCCACGAGCGCGATCTTGGCGAGGAGCAGCTGTCCGTACCGGGTGTCGGTGAAGGCCGACCAGGAGCCGAGCTGGCGCCAGGACTGGCACGTCCCGGTCGCGATCAGCGCGAGGACGCTGCCGAAGGCGACGCGCGAGAAGCGGCGTACGGCCGACGCGTCGACGGGCGCGTCGGCCGGGGCCCGGTACAGGGCGACCAGCAGTGTGCCCAGCCCGCCGAGCCACGCGGCGACGGCCAGCAGATGGAGGACGTCGACCGGCATGGCGATGCCCGCCTGCAGTCCGACCGAGGCGTGCTCGGACATGGCCCAGCTCGCGGCGAGCCCGGCCGCCACGACCACGCCGCCGATCGCGAGCCCGAAGGTCAGGTCCCGCTTCTCCTGGGGGTCCTCGCGCTTGTCGTAGGCCCCGAACAGCACGGCGATGAACAGCGCCGCCGCGGCGAGCAGCAGCAGCCGGGACACCAGGGCGGCGCCGGTCTTGGTCTGGAGCACCTGCCCGAGCAGGGACAGGTCGAAGACGTCGGCGACCTTCCCGGAGCCGGTGAAGGAGCCGCGCAGGAGCAGCAGGGCGAGGGTGGCGGCGGTGAGCGCGAGCCACCCGGAGACGACGAACCGCTGCACGGGCCGAACCCCGGTGCCGCGCGGCCAGCAGGCGAGGACGAAGGCGGCGCCGCCGGCCAGCACGATGAACCCGGCGTAGGACACGTACCGTCCGAAGCCGTACAGCCAGCCGACCACGCCGTCGTCGGCGCCCTGCCCGGAGACCGACACAGACGTCTTGGAGGGGGCGCCGACGGAGAAGGTGTAGGCGCCGGCGACGGGATGGCTGTCCGCGGACACCACCTGGTAGGCGACCGTGTAGGTGCCGTCGGGCAGGCCGGAGTGCAGCCGCACGGCGTAGGTCGTGCCGCTGACGCCGGACGGCTCGCCCGCGTCGACGCGCTTGCCCTCGGGGTCGAGCACGCGCAGCGAGCCGGCGGACAGCGCGACCTGCTCGGAGAAGGTGAGCGAGACCCGGGCCGGGGCCTTGTCGACCACCGCCCCCTGTGCGGGGTCGCTGCCGGTCAGCGCGGCGTGCGCGGAGGCCGGACCGGCTCCGGCCAGGAGTGCGCAAGCCGCGGCCAGGAGCAGCAGCACGACGGTCCGGACGCGGGGGGCGATGGTCTGCGTCACAGTGGTCCCTCCCTCAGTGTCCGGTCTTCGGGGTGTAGGTCGCCGACTTCACCGGCATCTCGACCTTGACAGGGCCGGAGCGGGCGAAGTGGAGTTCGACGGAGACCGTCTGGCCTTCCTTCGGCTTCCGCTTCAGCTGTTCGAACATCAGGTGGTTGCCGCCGCTCTTCAGCACGAGTTCGCCGTGGGCGGGGACCTTCAGGCTCTTGACCTCCTGCATGGCCCCGCCGTTGGTCTCGTGCACGGTGACCTGTCCGGCGGCGTCGCTGGTGACCGAGGTCAGCTCGTCGGCGGCCCCGCCCTTGTTGGTGACGGTAAAGAAGCCGGCCGCCATCTCGTCGGAGACGGGCTGCGGCATGTACGCGGAGCTCACGGAGAGTTCCGCCGTACCGCTCCCGGAACCGGAGTTCCCGGAGTCCGAGTCCGAGCCGCCGCAGCCCGCCAGGGCCAGTGCCCCGGCTATGAGGAGGGCCGCCGGGCCGAGTCGCCGCCTCACGGCTTCTCCCCCTTGACGATCTCGGGGAGGTCCTTGGTGTAGTCGTCGACGGTGGCGTCCTCGCCGTAGAGCACATAGCCGCCGTCGGTCTTCGGCGAGAACGCGATGACCTGGGTGCCGTGCTCGGAGATGATCTTGCCGTTCTTGTCCTTGTGCGGTGCATCGATGGAGATGCCGAGGGTGCGGGCGCCGGCCTGGATGGTCGGGAAGTCGCCGGTGAGGCCGATGAACCGGGGGTCGATGCCCTTGAGCCACTTGCCGAGCTCGGCCGGCTTGTCACGGTCCGGGTCGGTGGTGACGAACACGACGCGCAGTTCGTCCTGTTCGGCCTTGGGCAGCTGCTTCTTGGCCACGGCGATGTTGCTCATGGTCGAGGGGCAGACGTCGGGGCAGTGGGTGTAGCCGAAGTAGATCAGCGTGGGCTTGCCCTCGGTCTCCTTGCGGAGGTCGTACTTCTTGCCCTGGGTGTCGGTGAGGACCAGGTCCGGCTTCTCGAACGGCTTGTCGAGGACGGTGGCGGCCTTGTCGCTGCCGGCCTGCTCCGAGACGACGGCGACGGGCTTGTCGCTGTCGTTGCCGCTGCCGCAGGCGGTGAGGGTCAGGGAGGCCGTGGCGAGCAGAGCGGCCGCGGCGAACTTCTTGGTGCGCATAGAGAAATGTCCCAGATGTCGGTGACCCGGCGCGCACCGGGGTGCCCCGCCGGGGGGGCGGAACCCGGCGCGCGCCGTTGCAACGGAAACGGTGTCAGGCGTTGGTACGCCGACGCCCGGCCAGCACGCCGTAGGCGACGCCCGCCGCTCCGACCACGATGCCGACGATGCCCAGGACGCGGGCAGTGGTGTCGGTGCTGTCGGAGGAGGTGGAGTCGGAGGCGGCGGTGTCGGCGGAGGCCTTCTCGGCCGACTTGGCGTCGGAGGCCTCGTCGCCCGATGAGGCGTGGTGCCCGTCCTCGGAGGCGGCGGACAGCTCCAGCACGGGGGCCGGGTTGTCGGGCTCCTCCTTGCCTTCCTGCGGCACCTCGATCCAGCGGACGACCTCCTTGTCGGAGTACGTCTGGAGGGCCTTGAAGACCAGCTGGTCGGTGTCCTCGGGCAGTTGGCCGATCGAGAGCGGGAACTTCTCGAAGTAGCCGGGCTCGACGCCCTTGCCGTCGGCGGTCCAGGTGACCTTGGTGACGGCCTCGGAGATCTTCTCGCCGTGCAGCTCCAGCGGCTTGTCCAGCTTGGACTTGGTGACGTCGATCTTCCAGCCGGGCATCGGCTCCGGCATCACCGAGGCCAGCGGGTGGTCGGTGGGGAAGGTGACCTCGAGCTTGGTGGTCGAGGCATCGTCCCGCTCGTTGGGGACCTTGAAGTCGACGACCGCGTAGCTGCCCTTGGCGGCGGTGCCCTCGGGCTGCACGCTGACGTGCGCGAAGGCGGGGACGGACAGGGCGAGAACGGTGACACCGGCGGCGGCGCCGGCCGCGGCGATACGGGAAGCCTTCATGAAGGGAGCACTCCGCTGTGAGTCGAGTCGGGAGGGTGAAGAGGGATGCGCGCACACGCGCGTGCCGCACGACGGCGGCCCCTCCTCCAGGCCGTCCGAATCATCCGAGGCATCCGAGTCGAGCGAATCAACTGGAGGTAACGGATCAAGCGGATCGAACGAAAGGCGGAGTGGTGGTCGCGTCGCGTCAGGCGGCGAGGGCGAGTGCGGAGGCGCGAGCCGTGGCGGCCGGCGGGCCGCGCCGGATCACCGTGTGCTGGAGTGCGGTCGTGCGGGGCATCGCAGGGGCCGGCCCCTCGGCGTGCACGGGGCGCGGACCTGCCTCCGGCGCTCCCGGCAACCCGGCGCGCAGGGCGCGCACCAACGCGAGTGCGGCCCGCAGGGAGCGCACGAGCGCCCCTTCGGTGACCCCTTGCGCCGACAGTTCGGTGAGCCGCAGCAGGGCCAGGTCGCCGTGGCGCAGTAGCCAGCCGGCGGCGATCGCCGCGAGGACGTGGCCGATCAGCATCGGCAGGGACGGCCACAGCGAGGCCGACGCCCCGGTGTCCGACGGCAGATGCGTGTGCGCACCCGTGGCCGGCTGGATCCGGGCGTCGGTGAGGATCTTGTGCGCCTGCGCCGGGCTGATCGCCGCGGCCGTCGTGCCGCACACGAACCGCGCGGCCTGCTGGACCAGCGTGGCGTCACTGGTTCCCGCGGGCACCGACGATGTGGCGGCGGTGCCGTGCTGACCGAGCCCGAACAGCGTGTGCAACACCGTCTGGCCGGCCGCGAGCAGCGCCGCGATCCCCGGCAGCGAGCGCACCCGCCCGGCGAACGGCGCCGCCACGGCGAGCACCCCGAGGAACCCGGCGCCCAGCGTCCACAGCGGAATGCCGTCGCAGGAGGCGAGCGCGTGACCTGCCCCGGCCAGCACGACACAGACCGCGGCGAACACCGCGGCCCGCAGGATCCGGAGCGTGAGTCCGGAGCGCGTCGCGCACGCGTGGGGGGCAGTCATGGCGGGCTCATCATCGCACTGGTCACCCAGGCCCCGTGCAGCAGGTCCGCAAGATGCCGTACGACCGGAACGTCACACTCTGGCCCCGCCCGTCCCTCCACATACACCGATCAGGGCTAGGGCGCATCCGCCGTATGGGCGGTGTCACGTCAACTTCACGCTTACATGCGGGGACTCAGGGCAATACGTAACGGTATGTCGAGCCGCGGCCAGGAGGCTGGAGCATGAGCATCTGGTGGTCACTCCATCTGCGGCGCGAAGCTGCGAGCGTGCCGCTCGCCAGGCGCCTTCTGATCGGCACGATGGAGACCGCGGGCGTCGATCCCGACATCTCCTACGACCTCTCCGTCGCCCTCAGCGAGGCCTGCGCGAACGCCGTGGAGCACGGCGGGGACACGGCACGCGGCGGCCCCGGTTCGGAGGCGTACCGGGTCACGGCGTACCTCGACGGCGAGAAGTGCCGAATCGAGGTCGCCGACGCGGGCCCGGGGTTCCCCGCGGCTTCCGCCGGCCGGTCCCGCCCGCCGATCCGGCCCGCGCATGTCGACGCGGAGAACGGCAGAGGGTTGTGCCTCATCGAGCAGCTCGCCGACCATGTCCACATCGGCAACAAGCCGGGCCGGGGCGGGGCCGTGGTGAGCTTCGACAAGGTCCTCAAATGGCGGAAGGACGCCGCGCCGCTGATGGCGGTCTGACCTTCGCCGACGCCCGATCGGCTCGGAGGCGGTGTTTCACGTGAAACACCGGCCCTCCCGCCTTCCGTCCCCTACAGCGCACCCCAGTCCAGTGTCGTCCGGGCCAGCTCCGCCACCTGTGTGAGCAGCGCCAGCCGCGCCGCGCGGACCGCCGGATCGGGGTCCATCACCAGCACCTCGTCGAAGAAGGCACTGATCGCTTCGACCAGCGGGGCGGAGGCCTCGATCAGTGCGCCGAGGTCGTCCTCGCGGCCGTGCAGGGCCTGGCGTACGGCGTCGGTGCACTCGGCGAAACGCAGCTCGGCGGGCGCGGTCAGCAGGGACGGATCCGCCGCCGCGACACCGCCCTCGGGAAGGATGCGCACCACCCGCTGGAACGCGGCAGCGAGTGCCTCGAACTCCTCCGTGCCGATGTGCCGCTCCAGCGTGGCCAGGGTGCGGTCGCCGTGCGAGGGCCGGTCGGCCCACACCAGGACGGCCTGGACGAGCCGGTGCTCGTGCCCGGCGTCCGTGAGCTGCTGCTCGTAGCGCCGGGTGATCAGCTCGGCGGCCTCGGCCACCCGCTCGACGGGCACCTCCACGCCCTGCGCGGCGTACCGTACGGCCGCCGCGCGCAGCCCTTCGCTCACCCGCACCCCGGCCACGGCGGGAAGACTCCGCAGCACGTTCAGCAGCCCGATCGCGGCCCGGCGCACCCCGTACGGATCGGAACTCCCGGTCGGCGCGGCCCCGATCACGAACATGCCCGTCACCAGGTCGAACCGGTCGGCGAGCGACAGCACGGCACCCGCGTCCCCAACCGGCAGCGCGCCGCCGGCGGAGCGCGGCAGCTCCATCTCGGCCAGGGCCCGCGCGACCTCGGCGGACTCACCGGCCCGGCGCGCGTACTCCTCGGCCATCACCCCGGCCAGTCCGGAGAACTCGATCACCATCTGCGACGCCAGATCGAACTTCGCCAGCGCACCGGCGCGCCGCACGACCTCCACCGCCTCCTCCCCGAGCCCGGCCCGCCCGGCCAGGTCGAGGGCGAGGGAGGCGAGCCGGTCGGCGCGGTCGGCGACCGTACCGAGCCGGTCCTCGAACGTCAGCTTGTCCAGCCGCCGCCGGAACTCCTCCGGGGCCACCTTCAGATCCGCCCGCCAGAAGAACGCGGCGTCCTCGTAACGGGCCCGCAGCACCGCCTCGTTGCCCGCCCGCACCACGTCGTCGTCGCACAGGGCGTTGGCGAAGGTGACGAAGTGCGGCATCAGCCGCTCGCCGTCCAGCACCGGCAGATAGCGCTGGTGCTTGCGCATCACGGTGGTCAGGACGCTCGCGGGCAGTTCCAGATAGCGCTCGTCGAACGACCCCCGCACGGCGTACGGGAACTCCAGGATGTCGGTGATCTCGTCGACCAGATCGGCCTGACCCTCCACATCGATCCGCCCGCCGACCTCGGCGGCCGCCTCCAGGGCGCCACGGACCACCGCACCGCGCCGGGCGTCCCGGTCGAGCAGGATGCCGTGCATGTGCAGGAAGTGCGGGTAGCCCTCGGCGGAGGTCACCCGGACCTCCGGGTAAGGGGCCTGGCGCTGCACCCGCGTGGTGTCACTCGCGGCGAGCGAGGAGACCACCACGGGCAGGGGAGTACGGCCCAGCAGCGCGAGCAGCCAGCGCACGGGCCGTGAGAACGACAGACCCGGGTCGCTCCACCGCATGTTGCGGCCGGCGCGCAGCCCCGACACGACCTCGGCCAGCAGATCGCTGAGCACCTCGACGGCCGGACGGCCCTCCTCGTGCCGGGTGACGGCCACGTACTCGACACCCTTGACGTCGACGATCCGCACGTCGGTCGGCTCGGCCCCCTGACTGCGCGCGAAGCCCAGCAGGGCGGGTGTCGGAGCGCCGTCCTTGAAGGCGGCGGCGACCTTGGGGCCGCGCACGGTCCGCATGGTGTCCCGCTCGCGCGGCTGCACGCCCTCGACGGTGATCACGATCCGGCGTGGCGTGGCCATCACGGTGATCGCCCCGTGACCCAGCCGGGTCGCTGCGAGCTTGGCGGTGACCGACTCGCGCACCGCTTCGGTGGTGGCGGGGACGTCGGCGTAGGGCAGTTCCTCCACGCCGATCTCGAACAGCAGCGTCTCGGCGTCGGGCACCTTGGGGAGCGCGGCCCGCTGGGCCGGGGCCGGCGCGGCCGCCACCCCGAGCGGATGCTCCAGAGCCGCCCGCCGACGCTCCCACAGCTTGGCCGACTCATGCGTCAGGCCGCGCATCAGCGCGAACGCCTTGGCCCGCTCGGTGGTGCTGATCGCACCGCGCGCGTCGAGCACGTTGAAGGTGTGGCTGCACTTGAGCACGTACGTGTACGCCGGGACCGGCAGCTCCAGGTCGAGCAGGCGCCGGGCCTCGGCCGCGTAGGCCTCGAACAGCCGGTGGTTGGTGTCGAGGTCGGCGTCGTCGAGGTAGTACCGGCTCATCTCGTACTCGTTCTGCCCGAACACCTCCCCGTACGTGATGCCCGGCGCGTAGACGATGTCCTTGAAGTGGGACACGCCCTGAAGGTTCATCAGGATGCGTTCGAGGCCGTACGTGATCTCCACCGACACCGGGTCCAGGGCGACACCGCCGACCTGCTGGAAGTACGTGAACTGGGTGATCTCCATGCCGTCCAGCCAGACCTCCCAGCCGAGCCCCCAGGCGCCGAGCGCGGGCGAGGCCCAGTTGTCCTCGACGAACCGCACGTCGTGCGCGCCCAGGTCGACACCGAGCGCCTTCAGGCTGCCCAGGTACAGCTCCTGCGGGTTGCCCGGGTCGGGCTTGAGGATGACCTGGAACTGGGTGTGGGTCTGGAGCCGGTTGGGGTTCTCTCCGTAGCGCGAGTCGTCCGGCCGCACGCTCGGCTCGACGTAGGCGACGCTCCACGGCTCGGGACCGAGCACCCGCAGCGCCGTGGCCGGGTTGGCCGTACCCGCTCCGACCTCGGTGTTCAACGGCTGCGTGATCATGCAGCCGTTGTCGCTCCAGTACTTCTGCAGGGTGAGGATGGCGTCCTGCATGGTCAGCGCCGTCTGGACGTTCTTCATGATGATCGCGCCTGTTCCCCGAGTCGGACCGGCAAGGTCGGCCATGATCTCACACGCCAAGCAGCGTTGACCTGCGGTTTTTTACCACCGGAGGTGCCCTGTGGTCTCAGGTGCGCGGGGAACTGCGCGACCAGCCCCCACGCACCCGCACCCGGGACTCAGCCCTTGACGGACGCCATCCACGCCTCGACCTCGTCCGCCCGACGAGGCAACGCCGCACTCAGATTCCGGTTGCCGTCCTCCGTCACGAGGATGTCGTCCTCGATCCGCACACCGATACCCCGGTACTCCTCCGGCACCGTCAGGTCATCGGCCTGGAAGTACAGCCCCGGCTCGACGGTCAGGCACATCCCCGGCTCCAGCACACCGTCGACGTACGTCTCGGTCCGCGCGGCAGCGCAGTCGTGCACGTCCATCCCGAGCATGTGCCCGGTCCCGTGCAGCGTCCACCGCCGCTGAAGCCCCAGCTCCAGCACCCGCTCCACCGGCCCCTCGACCAGCCCCCACTCGACCAGCTTCTCGGCCAGCACCCGCTGCGCGGCGTCGTGGAAGTCCCGGTACTTCGCGCCCGGCCGCACCGCCGCGATCCCGGCCTCCTGGGCCTCGTACACGGCGTCGTAGATCTTCCGCTGGAGCTCGCTGAACCGCCCGTTGACCGGCAGCGTGCGCGTCACGTCCGCGGTGTAGTACGTGTGCGTCTCCACACCCGCGTCGAGCAGCAGCAGATCGCCCGAGCGCACGGGCCCGTCGTTGCGCACCCAGTGCAGCGTGCAGGCGTGAGGTCCGGCGGCGGCGATCGTGCCGTAGCCGACGTCGTTGCCCTCCACCCGCGCGCGGAGGAAGAACGTGCCCTCGATGTACCGCTCGGAGGTCGCCTCGGCCTTGTCGAGGACCTTCACCACGTCCTCGAAGCCGCGCACGGTCGAGTCGACGGCCTTCTGGAGCTCGCCGATCTCGAAGTCGTCCTTGACCAGTCGCGCCTCGGAGAGGAAGACCCGCAGCTCCTCGTCGCGCTCGGCGGTGACCTTGTCGGTCAGCGCCGCCTCGATGCCGGCGTCGTACCCGCGCACGACCCGCACCGGGCCCGTGGCCTCGCGCAGTGCCCCGGCCAGCTCGCGCACGTCGGAGGCGGGGATGCCGTACAGCTGCTCCGCCTCGGTGAGGGAGTGCCGGCGGCCGACCCACAGCTCGCCCTGGCCGTCCAGCCAGAACTCGCCGTTCTCCCGGTTCGAACGCGGCAGGAGGTAGATCGTCGCCTCGTGCCCCTCGCCCCTGGGCTCCAGGACCAGGACGCCGTCCTCGGTCTGGTTGCCGGTCAGGTAGGCGTACTCGACGGAGGCGCGGAACGCGTACTCGGTGTCGTTCGAGCGGGTCTTCAGGTTGCCCGCGGGGATCACCAGCCGCTCGCCCGGGAAGCGCGCGGACAGCGCGGCCCGGCGGGCGGCGGTCTCGGCGGCCTGGGCGATGGGCTCGAGGTCACGCAGCTCGGTGTCGGCCCAGCCGCTCTTCATGTTCTCGGCAAGCTCGTCGGACACGCCGGGGTACAGTCCGTTCTTCCGCTGCTTGATCGGCTCTTCTTCGGCAGTCTCCGGGGTGTCCGAAGGCTCTTCTGCCACGGCGGTCATCCTCCTCGATACGGCACTGGACCGCTCTCCACTTTACGGCGGCGGGGAAGCGGCCTCAGGGCGATGACGAGGAGCGTTACTCGAACCGCACCGCCAGCAGGACGACGTCCTCCGCACCGTCGGCCGCGTCGAGCCCGTCCGGCAGCACGCTGCGCAGGACGTGGTCGGCGAGGGCGCCGGGATCGCACCGCAGGGCCCGGGGCGCTCCGGCCGCCGCCGCGTGCAGCCGGGCGAAGGCCCGGTCGGTGGTCTCGCCGGTGCGGTGCAGCAGCCCGTCGGTGTACAGCAGAACCGTCTCCCCGGGCTCGGCGAGGATCTCCACGCTCGGCGCCTCCCAGCAGGCGAGCATGCCCAGCGGGGCGGAGACCGACGTCTCCACGAACTCGGTGCGGCGCTGTCCGATCAGCAGCGGCGGACTGTGCCCGGCGCCGGCCAGCGTGATCTTGCGGGCGGCCGGTTCGCAGTAGCCGAACAGGGCGGTGGCCGAGCGGGCCGGCTCGGTCAGCCGCATCAGCAGCTCCAGGTCGGACAGGACGGCGACCGGGTCCTCCCCCTCCATCACGGCGTAGGCGCGCAGGGACGCCCGCAGCCGCCCCATCGCGGCGACCGCGCTGGGCCCCGCCCCGGTGACGGATCCGACGGCGAGGCCGAGGGCGGCGTCGGGCAGTGGCAGCGCGTCGTACCAGTCGCCGCCGCCGCGCGGGCCGGTGCGGTGCCGGGCGGCGAGCTGGACACCGGCCACCCGCGGCAGCCGCGCCGGCAGCAGTTCGTCCGACATGGTCGCCATGGCCGCGCGTGTGCGCTCCAGTTCGAGCAGCCGGGCGAGGTGCTCGGCGGCGTACCGGATGTACAGGCCGACGAGGTGGCGCTGCCGTTCGATCGGTTCGGCGGGTTCGTCGTAGAGCCACGTGACGGCGCCGAGGCGGTCGGCGGAGTCGGGGGACCCGGCGGAAGCGGGGGACCCGGTGGAAGCGGAGGACCCGGCTGACTCGGGGGTCAGCGGGAGGGCGTAGCTGGCGGCGTAGCCGAGGCGGGCCGCGACCTCGCGGTGGCGGGGATCGAGCCCTTCCTCGGCGAACAGGTCGGGTTCGGCGATGCCGTCCTCGCCGCCGGGCAGTCCGTCGAGGATCCGGCCGTAGGACAGGGCGCTGCGGGGCACGGTCTCGATGTGGCCGAGGTCGGCGCGCGCCAGGCCCAGACCGACGGTGGTGTCCGGGCCGAGTCCGTCGCCGGGTTCCAGGACGACGAGGCCGCGGCGGGCGCCCACCAGGGCGGCGCCGGCCCGCAGCAGTTCCTGGAGCGCCTCGTCGAGCGCGCAGGTGCGGGTCAGACGCTCGGTCAGCTCGTGGAGGGTGGTGAGGTCGGAGACCCAGCCGGCGAGACGGTCCTGGAGTACCGCGCCCGGTGGGGCCGGAGGGTTTGGCGGGGCAGCCGGGGAGGTACCCGCCGCGACGGGCGTGACAGTGTGTGCGGGCGCCGGAACCGTTGAATCGATTCCAGCCACTTTCGGAGGGTGCGGGGCGTTCATGGCGTCCGGCTTTCCGACCAGCGCGTACTGCTCAAAAGCATCGCAAACCCCCATGTCATTCTGCGCCGCTAGCAGTGTCTCCACATGTACACGCACTCGTGAGGAGATGTCCAGCATTGTCCTGCTGGGATTCCTGGTGTCCGTGAGGTCTGAGGGAAGAACTCTCCTTCCTCTTGCGTAAATGCGAAGTTGGCCTAAAACTGCCGCAAGGGACGGCTTATTGCGGTCGACTGGGCTTGCTCGACGGAGCGTCACAACGGTCGTGATGGGTACGTACTCGGTGAAGGCCAGGGGTGGTTGAGAACTACCCGGAACCTGGTGACGGAGCCGGGCGTCCTATCCACCGACGACCGTGCCCCATCCTCCCGTGGCGGAGGCGGAGAGAAATACGCGCGACGGCAAACGCCATACTTCGCCACCCCTACGCCACGCCCATGCTTTTGATAGACGCAGTATGGGCGGGACGGCCGCGGAGGCAGCCAAAGCTCGACCCATAGGGGTTCCCCTTGCGCACGGCAGGGGTGTGATGCGCCAACAGGTACGCACAGTGAAGTGATCGACACATGATGTGATGTGGACCACGGTGTTGCCGGCGTGCAACGGAAAGGAACGAGCGCTCATGCGCGAGATCCTCGGAAGGCGACGCGGGCTCCTGTCCCAGCGCAGCGACGGGAGGCCTGAGCTGATCGGCGCGGCCCTGACCTACGCGACGGAATGGCAGTGGCCCGTACTCCCCGGCGTGGCGGCGGACCCCGAGGGGCGCAACCGCTGCGGTTGCCCTGACCCCGAGTGCACGGTTCCCGGCGCGCACCCCTTCGACCCCGGCCTCCTCGCGGCCACCACCGACGGGCGCATGGTCCGCTGGTGGTGGAGCAACCGGCCGACGGCGCCGATCGTCCTGGCCACCGGAGGCAAGGCCCCCTGCGCGGTCTCCCTGCCGGCGCTGCCGGCCGCCCGCGCCCTCGAGGCGCTCGACCGCTCGGGGCTGCGGCTCGGCCCGGTCGTCGCCTCCCCGAGCCGGTGGGCGATCCTCGTGAAGCCGTACTCCATGGAGCAGCTCGGCGAACTGCTCTACGCCAAGGACTTCGTGCCCGGCTCCCTCCGCTTCCACGGCGAGGGCGGCTACCTGGCGCTGCCGCCGTCCGAGACGGGCCCGGGCGAGATCCGCTGGGAGCGGGCGCCGCTGCCCGGCTCCGCCTCGCCGTGGGTGCCGGATGTGGAGGCCGTGGTGGACGCCGTGGTCGAGGCCCTCACCCGTACGGGTGTGAGCGCGCCCGAGTTCTAGGGCTGTCGGGCGCGCCGAGCCCGGGTTCCGTCCCGGGGCGTTATGTTCCGGGGCCATGCCGCGTCATTCCCGGGGCCGTCCCCGGGACCTCAGAAAGTTCCGGTTTCTCGCCCTCGCGGGTGTCGTGGCGGCGTGCGCGGTCGCACTGCCGCTGGCGGTGGCGTCCGCGGGCTCCCCGAATTTCCCGGGCTCACCAGGCCCCCGCGGGTCAGGGGATACAACACACGCCGGGGGTTCGGCGGACCACACCGGCGTGCGTTCCTCCGAGCCGTCCGCGGACGGCAAGACGCCTCCCGCCGTGGCCGGCCTCCCCGACCTCGGCCCGGGCCTGCCGACCGCCGCGCGCTGCGGTCCCGAACTCTCCTCCCCCGAGGGCGTCGAGGCGCAGACCTGTGTCGTGACGCAGGCCGCGCACACCTGGGCGCGGACCTACTACCGCAATGCGACCGGCGAGGCGCTCGACGCCGTACTGAGTCTGATGGGGCCCGGCGCCCGCACCGTGCAGATCACCTGCGCCGTGGGTGCCGAGGACGAACCGGGGACCTGCGAGACACCCCGTGAGCCCGCACGCGGGGATCTGGCGGCATACACGGCGGTCGCGGAGTTCGCCCGGCGGGCCGGCCACGGGCCGCTGCTGCTGCGCTCGGGGAGCAACTCGCCCACGTAGTCCGCCAGTTGAGGAGCGGCTGCGTTCGGTGAACGGCCGCGCGCATGAAAAGACCCGGTTGCTGGCGACGGGGGATGCACCAGCAACCGGGCTACAGGAACGGTAACAAGAGATCGGCGGTTCGCAAATTCGATCTCGCCCTTTCCGGTCACCGGTCGGCTTGTCCCGGCCGGGAGTGGTGAAGGGCGTCACCCGTCCCGAGCGCGAGGGTCCGGTCGGCCGTCCGGGCGGCCGGACCGGGCCCGTGACAAGCCGTCAGCTGAGCGTGACCTGCCGGTTGGTGAGGCCGCCCCGCGCGCGGCGCTCGTCCGGAGTGAGCGGCGCGTCCGAGGCCAGGGCGGTGGCGAGGCGCTCGGCGAACTCCGCCGCCGGCTTCTCCACGTCCTCGGCCTTGACCCCGCTCGGCAGGTCCCAGACCGGCACGGTGAGCCCGTGAGCGCGGAAGGAACCCACGAGACGGGTGCCCTCGCCGAGGCTCGACCGGCCCGCGGCGTGCAGCCGCGCGAGAGCGTCCAGAAGCTGCTCCTCGGGGTGGGGCATGACCCACCGCAAATGATTCTTCTCGGGCGTCTCGCACCAGTACGCGGCGTCCACGCCCTGGAGCTTGACGGTCGGAATGGCCGCGGCGTTGGCCCGCTCCAGGGAGGCGGTCACCTCCGGTGTGGCGCCGGCCGGGTCCGGCACCCAGAACTCGAAGCCGCTGTGCACTTCTGGCTCGAACGCGCCCTTCGGGTCGAGCAGATCCTGCAGTCGCGGCCCGTCGGCCGGGGCGCGGCGGCCCTGCACCGGGGTGCCGGGCTCGGCTTCCAGGGCACGCTGGAGGATGTCGGCGAGGTCGCGGCTGAGGTCGCCCGACGAGGTGTCGTTCTGCAGGCCGAGCAGGACCGAGCCGTCGTCGCGGCGCAGGGCGGGCCAGGCCATCGGAAGGACCGTGGCCAGCGTGACCGCCGGGACGCCCTCGGGGAGGCCGTCCTTGAGCGTCAGCCCGGCCGTGGCCGCCGGGACCAGCTCGCGCAGGGCCACCCAGTCGCACTCGCCGGGCAGGCCCTCGAAGGGGCGGTGCACCAGCTCGGTCACGGCGTGGGCAGCGGCCCGGCCGTGACAGGCCTTGTAACGGCGGCCGCTGCCGCAGGGGCAGGGCTCGCGAGCGCCGACGACCGGGATCTCTCCGTCCGTGATCTGCGGGCGCTTGGCCTTCGTCTGGGGTCGCTTCTTGGCCATCGATGGGTCTCCCGGTTACGGCTCGTCTCGTACGGTCGCGAGCCTAGCCGTTCGTGCCCCGGGGGACGGGGTCCTGTGGACGACGCGGGCCTGTGGACAACACGGGTGACGCACATGTGGGCGACGGGGTGGTCCGGCGCCGGGTCAGTCCATGTCCTCGAAGGCGTCCGCGAAGTCCAGCCCCGGTATCTGGGACACCGCCGGGGCCGTGACGCGCGTCGCGAAGTCGTCGCGGCGGTGTCCGGCGTCCGGGTCGTACACGTCGGCGTGGACGACGACCCACACGGTGACCTCGCCGCGGATGTCGTCCCGGACACCCCAGTCGTCGGCCAGCGCGGTGATGATGTTCAGCCCGCGGCCGCCGTGCGCCGTGACCGACGGGGTCGCGGGAGCGGGGCGGGTCGGGCCGCCGCCGTCCGTGACCTCGACGATGAGCCGCCCGGACGGGTCCACGCGCCACGCGGCACGGACGTCACCGTCGCCGGAGAACGCGTCGCCCAGGGGCCTGCCGTGTTTGCACGCGTTGCTCAAAAGTTCGGAAAGGATCAGTACGGCGTCGTCGATGACCGATTCCGCTACGCCACCTCTGCGCAACTGTGCACGCATACGGTGTCTCGCTTCCCCCACGCCCGCAGGGCCATGGGGTACGGCCATGCTCGACGACGTGGGCACCTCCTGTGCCACCACCAACGCCACCCCCGAGACCTCCTTCGCCCCACGCCACGGTGTGGATGCCCCATTGGCCTGTACCGGAAACCGGCCAATCCACGTCCGGTGACGCATTCACCACGACCGAACACGGACCGAACGCGCCGGAGCACTCCCTGTCATCGTGTGGCTGGATTTCATCGGTGTGGCCGAGATGCGAGGATCCCGTCCGGCAAGGGGCGAGGTCAAGAGGTGTGCGTGGGTCTGGTGTGACATGTGGGGCCGGCGGGCCTCAGCGGCCGAGTTGGTCGAGCACCGCGCGCGGGCGGTTGGTGATGATGGCGTCGACGCCCAGGCCGACACAGAGATCCACGTCCTCGGGCTCGTTCACGGTCCACACGTGCACCTGGTGGCCGGCCTGCTTCAGGCGCTCCACATAGAGGGGGTGGTTGCGCACGATCCGCAGGGACGGGCCCGCGATCGGCACGCCCGGGGGCAGTCGTCCGTCGCGCAGCCGGGGCGAGACGAACTGGGCCAGGTACACCGTCGGCAGGGTCGGTGAGGCGGCACGCACGCGGTGCAGCGAGCGGGCCGAGAAGCTCATGACCCGCACCGGGGACTCCTCGGCGGCGGCCGGGGCGTCGAGGCCGAACCGCTTCAGCAGGACCAGCAGCCGCTCCTCGACCTGTCCCGCCCAGCGGGTGGGGTGCTTGGTCTCGATGGCCAGTTCCACCCGGCGTCCGGCGTCGGCGACGAGTTCGAGCAGCCGCTCCNNGCGGTCGTGCACGCACACCAGGTGGCCGTCGGCGGTGAGGCGCACATCGCATTCGAGGGCGTCCGCGCCGTCCTCGATGGCTTTGGTGTACGCGGCCAGGGTGTGTTCCGGGGCGTCCTCGGAGGCCCCGCGGTGGGCGACGACCTGAATCACATGCTGTCGTGCGTGAGTCACCGCGTCATGGTGCCACCGAGCGCGGGTACGCGTCTGGTCGGACGGACCCGGCGGATCCAGAGGTCCGGACGGAGGCATAGGAATTGCATCCTTTTCGTTGGTAATGACCTATATAAAGAATGGCCCCGGACCCACAGCCACCGCTTATGGTGCTCTGACGGCCAGTGGGAAAAGCTGACGGCATACAAAGGGACAAGCACAGCTGTATCGCG
>NZ_MUKA01000533.1 GCF_002150735.1 Streptomyces africanus | reverse complement strand
ACGCGCAGCCAGAGCAGGGCGAGCAGGGCGGCCACCGCCGCGAACGGCAGGACCGCGCCGAGTGCCACCGCGAGCCAGCGCAGCATCGTCACGAACGCGTTCCAGCCGCCCGCGACCGCGTCCACGAACCCCGGGTCGTCGTCCTTCGCCTCCTTCTTCTTCACCGGGGTCTCGGACAGCGACAGGGTGATGGTGGCCAGGCTCGTGCGGTCCTTCAGGGACTCCTGGCGCGCGAGCAGCGCCTCCAGGTCGGCCTGGCGGGTGCTCAGCTCGCCCTCCAGGGTCACCACGTCACTGAGCTTCGTCGCCCGGTCCATCAGCTCGCGGATCCGGGCCACGCTGGCCCGTTGCGACGTGATGCGGCTCTCCACGTCCACGACCTGGTCGGTGACGTCCTGCGCCTTGGCGCTGCGGTCGAGGAGCTTGCCCGCGCCCTCCAGCTCGGTGAGGACCTCCTCGTACTTCTCGACGGGGACGCGCAGCACGACCCGGGTGCGCTCACGGCCCTCCCCGTCCCGGGTGGTGGTCTCGTTGCCGACGTAGCCGCCCGCGTTCTCGGTGCCGGTGCGGGCCTGCTCCAGGGCCTTCGGGACGTCCTTGACCTGCACGGTCAGCGAGGCCGTGCGGATGATGTGGCTCGTGGGGAGCTTCGACGGGGCGGTCGCCCGGGCTCCGCTTCCGGCGCCGCCGGGGGCGGCCTCGTTCGCGCCGGCCTTGGCGTCCGACTGCGGGGCGGCGGCCCCGCGGTCGGCGGCGCTGCTGCCGGCGGAGTCGTCGCCCGCGCCGCTGCATCCGGTGAGCGCGAGGGCCGCGGCCAGCAGGAGCGCCGTGAGCGCCGGGACGGGGTGCAGGGCGGGTCGTCGTGTGTGCATGCGGGCATCCCCCGGGGATCGGTTCGGCTGACGTCTCTTCGACGCCCGGACGGTGCCGGACGTTTGGTCCGGGACGGTTCCGATGCGGTCACGGTCAGGACTCGTGCAGGACACTCGTGCCGGACACCGGGGCGCGGAAGCGCTGTCAGTGGGGTCTGAGAGGCTGGGGGCATGCGCGAAGTTCAAGCCCGTGCGGGCACGGGGCAGGTCGTCGTCATCGGGGCGGGCATCGCGGGACTGGCCGCGGCGCACCGGCTGCTGGAGCGCGGGGCGCGGGTGACCGTGCTGGAGGCCTCCGGCCGGGTCGGCGGCAAGCTGCTGCCCGGGGAGATCGCGGGCGCGCGCGTGGACCTCGGCGCCGAGTCGATGCTGGCCCGCCGCCCCGAGGCGGTGGCGCTCGCCCGGGAGGCGGGCCTCGCCGACCGGCTCCAGCCGCCCGCGACCGCGACGGCCTCGATCTGGACCCGCGGCGCGCTGCGCCCGATGCCCAAGGGCCATGTGATGGGCGTTCCCGGCACCGCGGCGGCCCTGTCCGGTGTGCTGTCCGACGAGGGCCTCGCCCGCATCGACCGCGACGCCGAGCTGCCCCGCACGGAGGTCGGCGACGACGTGGCCGTCGGGGAGTACGTGGCGGCGCGCCTCGGCCGCGAGGTCGTCGACCGCCTCGTGGAGCCCCTGCTGGGCGGTGTGTACGCGGGCGACGCGTACCGCATCTCGATGCGCTCCGCCGTCCCGCAGCTGTTCCAGGCGGTCCGCAGCCACGCCTCCCTGACGGCAGGGGTCCGCGAGATCCAGGCGAAGGCGGCCACCGCGCAGCAGACCGGCCCGGTGTTCATGGGCCTCCGGGGCGGCGTCGGCACGCTGCCGCTCGCGGTGGCCGAGTCGGTGCGGGCCCGCGGGGGCGAGATCCTCACGGGGACGCCGGTGACGGAGCTGAGCCACAGCGCCGCCGACGGCGGATGGCGCGTGGTCGCGGGCGAGCGGGTGCTGCGCGCGGACGCGGTGGTGCTCGCCGTCCCCGCCCCCGTCGCCGCCCGGCTCCTGCGCACGCAGTCGCCGGGCGCCGCCGCCGAGCTCGGCGGCGTCGAGTACGCCTCCATGGCCCTGGTCACCCTCGCCTACCGCCGCGCCGAGGCGGGCCTGCCCGAGGGCAGCGGATTCCTCGTGCCGCCGGTGGACGGGCGCACCATCAAGGCGTCCACCTTCGCCTCGCAGAAGTGGGGCTGGATCGCCGACGAGAACCCCGACCTCGTCGTCCTGCGCACCTCGGTCGGGCGGTACGGCGAGACGGAGATCCTCCAGCGCGACGACAGCGACCTCGTGACGGTCTCCCGGCACGACCTGAAGGCGGCGACCGGCCTGGACGCCACGCCCGTCGCCACCCGCGTCACCCGCTGGGACGACGGCCTGCCCCAGTACCCCGTCGGCCACCACGCGCGCGTGGCCCGCGTCCGCGAGCACGTGGCGAAGCTCCCGGGGCTCGCCGTGTGCGGCGCGCAGTACGACGGCGTCGGCATCCCGGCGTGCATCGCGAGCGCGTACGCCGCCGTCGACCAGATCCACGGTGACCTGCGGGGTGTGCAGGAGCTCACCGCCCACCCGGTGCAGAGCCTGCACGGCGGAGCGGGAGAATGAGGAGCATGAGTGACGACGCCTCCACCACGGCCTCCAGCGCCGAGCCCGACCGCATCCCGAACAAGGGCAAGCTGGCCAAGGACCTCAACGAGGTCATCCGCTACACCCTCTGGTCCGTCTTCAAGCTGAAGGACGTCCTCCCCGAGGACCGCGCCGGGTACGCCGACGAGGTCCAGGAGCTGTTCGACCAGCTCGCCGCCAAGGACGTGACCGTCCGCGGCACGTACGACGTCTCGGGCCTGCGCGCCGACGCCGACCTCATGATCTGGTGGCACGCGGAGACCAGCGACGCGCTGCAGGAGGCGTACAACCTCTTCCGCCGCACGAAGCTGGGCCGGGCGCTCACGCCGGTGTGGTCGAACATGGCGCTGCACCGCCCCGCCGAGTTCAACCGCTCGCACATCCCGGCGTTCCTCGCCGACGAGACGCCCCGCAACTATGTCAGCGTCTACCCCTTCGTGCGCTCCTACGACTGGTACCTGCTGCCCGACGAGGACCGCCGCCGCATGCTCGCCGACCACGGCAAGATGGCCCGCGGCTTCCCGGACGTGCGCGCCAACACGGTCGCCTCGTTCTCCCTCGGCGACTACGAGTGGATCCTCGCCTTCGAGGCCGACGAGCTGTACCGCATCGTCGACCTGATGCGTCACCTGCGCGCCTCGGAGGCCCGCCGGCACGTCCGCGAGGAGGTCCCGTTCTTCACGGGCCGCCGCAAGGAGATCGCGGAGCTGGTCGCGGACCTGGCCTGATCAGCCGAGCGGCCGGTCGGCCCCGGGCCGCTCCGGGGCCGCCGACCGTGATCGTGACCGTGACGGTGACTGCGACTGTGACTGCGGCTTCGGTTCCGGATGCGCGGCGCAGTCCGTACGCCGTCCCGGCAGCCGGCCCGCCAGCAGATACGCCTCCACATGGCCGTTGACGCAGGCGTTCGGCCCGCCCGCCAGGCCGTGCGCGCCGGCGTCCCGCTCCGTCACCAGGACCGAGCCCGCGAGGCGGCGGTGGAGTTCGAGGGCGCCGTCGTAGGGCGTGGCGGCGTCCCGCTCGGCGGCCAGGATCAGCGTCGGCGGCAGTGCGCCCGGCCCGGCGCCGACGTCGAGCGGCCGCTGCCGCGGCCCCTCCCAGTAGGCACAGGGCAGGTTCGTCCACGCGTTGTCCCAGGTCTCGAAGGGCGCCCGCCGCGCGAGCCGGGTGTTGTCGCGGTCCCACACTGCCCAGTCCGTCGGCCAGGGGGCGTCGTTGCACTCGACCGCCACATAGACCGCGCGTGTGTTCTCCGCCTCGGCGGCGGCCTCCGGGCGTTGTTCCGCCTGCTCGACCAGCGGCCCGGGGTCGCCCTTGAGGTACGCCGACAGCGCGTGCGCCCGGTGCGGCCACTGGTCGTCGTAGTACCCGGCCTGGAGGAACGCTGCCTGCAACTGCCCGGGCCCGACCTTCCCGCCGGCCGGCTCGGCGGCCAGCCGCGCGCTCGCCCTCTCGTAGCTGCGCCGCACCTCCCGCGCGGTCCTGCCCAGCCCGTACACGTCGTCGTGCCGGGCGACCCACCTCCGGAAGTCCCGCCAGCGGCCCTCGAACGCCGCCGACTGGTCGAGGTTGTTGCGGTACCAGATCTCCGCCGGGTCGGGATCGACCGCCGAGTCGAACACCATCCGCCGCACGTGCGCGGGGAACAGCGTCGCGTACAGGGCTCCCAGGTACGTGCCGTACGACGTGCCCAGGAACGTCAGCCGTTCCTCGCCGAGCGCGGCGCGCAGGACGTCGAGGTCGCGGGCGTTGTTCAGCGAGTGGTAGTGCCGCAGCGCGCGGCCGGCCCGCTCGGCACAGCCGCGCGCGTACGCCTTCGCCTGCGCGATGCGTTTCTTCTTGTACGACTCCGAGGGGTGGGTCGGCGCCTGCGTGGGCCCCGTGAAGAACCGCTTGGGGTCCTGGCAGGACAGGGGCGTTGAACGGCCGACCCCCCGTGGGGCGTAGCCGACGAGGTCGTACGCGGCCGCGAGCCGCTTCCATTCGGGGAGCAGGCCGACGAGGGGGAAGTACACGCCGTTGGCGCCCGGGCCGCCCGGGTTGTAGACCAGGGCGCCCTGGCGGCGGACCGCGCGCTCGCCGTCGTGCGGGTCCTTGCGCGTGGCCCGGGCGCGGCCGACGGCGAGCTCGATCTGCCTGCCGTCGGGCCGGGCGTAGTCCAGCGGGACGGTGACCGTGCCGCACTGCATGCTGCCGGGGAGGTCCTGCGCGTCGGGGCACGGGCCGAAGTCGATGCCGGCCGCCTTCGCCCGCGCGGCGGCCACCGCGGTGCCGCGCAGCTCGGCCGCCGCTCTCGCGCCGTCGGTGTCCGGGACGGCGGTGAGGGCGCTCAGCAGCAAGGATCCTGCGGCCGAGTAGAGGAGGGCGGCTCTCATCGGTGTCCCTTCGGTGCACGGTGGCGACAAAAGGGATGTTTGGTGCGGTGGTTGAGGAAGGCAAGCACCGTCCGCCGGTGTCGGCGCCAATGCCCCTGTGCGCCCCCCGGTCGGTCAGTCGTGTGCCCCGCGGTGCGTGAAGGCGGCGCGCAGGTCCGGTTCGCCGATCGCGCTGACGCCGCGTACGGCCACGGAGGTGAGGTAGGTGCGGTCGTCGGCGGTGCCGTCCGCGTTCCGGGTCAGGGCGCCGAGCAGCCGCTGGCCGGCCGGGGAGGCCCAGCGCGAGTACGGGTGGATCTCGATGCGGGCGATGGCGAGGGAGCTCAGCGTCAGGGCGAGCGGCAGCGCGAACCACAGGGCGACCAGATGCCGCGGCATGTCCGGCGGAGCGGGCGTCAGCAGCGCGGCGACGCCGAGAGCGAGAACGGCGAGGGTCGCCGAGCGCACCTGGCGGACGGCCGCCGCGACCGTCGTGCGGGCGCTGTCGGGCACCGCGAGCCCCGCGCGCACCAGCCGGTCGGCGATGCCGCGTATCGCCTCCGCCGTGGCGGCGGTGGCCCGCACCGGCGCGATCCGGGACTGCCCCTCGGGGCCGATGGCCCCTATGACCGACCGCTCCATCTCGTCCCGCCCGCGCGGATCGACGACCGTCGCCCAGCCGGTGTGGGCGAGCAGCAGCCGGCGCTGGCGTGCCATGGCCACGAGGGTCACGTCGGCGACCCGCCGGGGCCCGCCGGAGAGGAACGCGGCCTCGTACAGCGTGAGTTCATGGATGCGGCCGGTGTCCGTGTCGCCGGCCGCGGCGCGTACGGCGGCCAGGCACAGGCGCGTGCACGCCGTGCCGGCCACGGCCCAGGCCGCCAGCAGGAAAAGAACCCAGAGCATATGTTGTTTGTATGTGACACGGTCCCGAAAACACCATGCCTTGTTTACGATCCGGACGGAGTGTTGCCGGTATGTGACGTTCCGTTTCACTGTTCCGGCGGCGGGCGGAACGTCGGCGGCGGAAGCGTGGTGGCCGGGTCCGGGACCGGAATCGAGGGTGCGGCCGGAGCGGGGGCGGCCGTCGGGGGAGCGGTGGCCATGTCGCGGGCCACGGCGTCGAAGTCGACGTAGCCCGTGGCCTCCAGGACCTTGATGTGGTCGAGGACGGTCGTGTTGGCGTCGTCGGCGAGGTCGCGCACGAGCGAGTTGCGGGTGCTCGCGCGGACCTGGGCGACGAGCGAGAAGACCCTGCCGTGCGCCAGCCGCAGGAGGTTGGCGAACTGGCGGTCGTACTCGGCGCCCTGTGCCGCGTCCAGGGTTTCCAGCCACCGCTTCTGCTGGTCGCCGGGCTCGTCCGGCAGGGCGAGGTTCAGCCGCGCGGCGACACCGCGGACCCGTTCGTCGAGGAACGCGTGCCCCTCGACGAGATGCCGGCCCGCTGTCCGGACGGCGGGCGTGGTCCCCTTCGTCCGCGCCTGCCGCCCCGCGGGCAGCTCCCACAGCCCGGCCAGCCGGACCTTGACGAGGAAGTCCTGGTCGAGCGCGGACAACGGGCCGTAGCTCGTGCGCAGAGTCCGGGCACTCAGCACGTCCGGCCCCGTCCCCGGCCGGTCGGTGTACGACCAGAGGGAGAAGACCAGCGCGGCGAGCGTCGCCGTCAGACACGTGACGATGAGCCCCGTGCCGCTGACGATGCCTCGGCCCTTGACGGGGGGTCGCGGTCGCATGGGGGTGCCTCCTGGTACGGCACCGCACGCCAGTGCGCTTCGGGTGCGGAGTTGACATGTTACTGCGAGGTCTACGTCAACTGCCGTACGGGGACGAACCGTTGTAACGCAGGCAGGGCGGGGCGATTGGGGGAGGCGGGAC
>NZ_MUKA01000532.1 GCF_002150735.1 Streptomyces africanus | reverse complement strand
CCCGCCTCCACCGCCGTCGAGGGTGTACGGCAGCAGGAACCCCGCCACCGCCAGGGACGCCGCCGTCGAGGCGACCGCCACGGCCTGTCCCCTGCCGACTCCGCGCGGCCGCCCCCAGCCGATCAGGAACAGCGCGAACCCGAGCGTGGCGGCCAGCGACTGCCGCAGCGTCCGCCGGGCGCGGGCCAGCAGCGACTCGACGGTCCGGTAGCTCAGCCCCATCCGGACAGCGACCTGGCCGACGTCCAGGTCCTGCGACTTCAGCCGCAGCGCCTCGGCCTGCCGGGCGGGCAGCTCACCACTGCGCACCGCCAGCCACTTCGCCTCGGCCCGGTCGCACACGGCCTCCTCGACGGGCACCGGGCCGGGGGCGATGAGCGTCGGGCTGGTGCGCACCTCGGCCTCGCGGTTCACCTGCCGGTAGCGGTCGACGCACAGCCGCATCGTCACCGTCGTCAGCCAGGCCGCGAGCCGCTCCTCGTCCAGGTCGGGCCGCTCGGCGGCGCGCAGCATCGCCTCGTGCACCGCGTCCTCGGCGTCCTCCGCACTCATCGACCTGCGCCGGGCCACCTTGAGCAGGTGCTCGCGGTGGCTCCACATGCGCCGCCACCGCTCGTCGGCCGCGGTCACCTCCGCAGGTGTCTCCGCAGGTGTCTCCGCGGGCATGTCCGCAGGCATGTCCGTCGCCATGAGAGCCCCTTCGCGCTCGCCCACCGGTCTCGTGCTGTCCGGCGGGGGGCGACATTACCGCCCAGTATCAGCGGTTGTGGAGGGGGAGACGGTCATCGAGTCCGCGCTGTTACTGGTGAGTGGGGCGCCGCTGGGCAGCAGGTCGGGGGCGGGGAGCTCCAAGTCCGGGTC
>NZ_MUKA01000531.1 GCF_002150735.1 Streptomyces africanus | reverse complement strand
GCGGCGGCCGTCCGCGGCTCCCGCACCTCGTGCGAACCGTGCGCTCCCATGTCGTCTCCTGCCCCCCTCGCTGCCATGTGCCGCCTCAGCTCTCCGCGTTCTCGCCGCCGGACTTGGTGTTCCTCGTCTCCTCGGCAGGGGACTTGGCGGTCTTCTTCGCGGTCCTGCGGGCACGCGCCGGAGCCTTCGCGGCGGCCTTCACCGGGGTCTTCGCGGGCGCCTTGGCAGGAGCGGCCTTCGCAGGGGGCGTGCCCGCGTCCCGCGCGGGCTCGGGCTCGNNTGCCCGGCACCGGGACCTCGCGGCCGTCGATGAACACCAGGGCGGCCTGGTAGACGACCGACAGCGTGTACGGCGTCTGGTGGAGCATCCCCCACAGTTTCGACGTCTCGTCGATGTCCATCACGGTGGGTGTGAACCGCACCCGCTGCACCGCCTCGGCCAGGTTGCTCCCGGACAAGTGGGCGCGTTCGCCGGCCAGTTCGATGATGTCCTTCGGCAGGACGGGGATCTCGTGCAGCGTGCGCACGACCGATCCGATGAGCCGCTGCCCGACCAGTTCCGCCTCCTCGCCGTAGGCGCTGATGAGGTAGTGCAGGTCGAGCGGCGCGGCCGCACGCCGGACCAGTGTGCCGTCGGCGGCACGGGTGGGCAGGTCGGTGTTGCGCTGTGAGGTGTTGGGCGTGACCTGGTACAGGAACACGGTGATGGTGGGCTCTGTCGGCGGGTCGGCCGGGGGCTTGCGCGGCTCGACCTTGACTGCGATGTCGATGTCCGGGGGCAGGTTGGTCTCGATGAGCAGGGCGAGGGCCTGGGTGACATGGGCGATGGCAAGTGCGTTACTCATGGCGTCGGTTCCTCGGTCCCTCTACTCCTGCTTGTCCCGCCGGTCCCTGTGCTCCTGCGTGTCCCGCCGGTCCCTCTGGTCCTGCTCGTCCCGCTGGTCCCGCAGGTCGCTCCCGTCGTCCTCACTCGCGCCCCCTGGCCAGGTAGTCCGCGAGGCTGACCGCGGCCNNGCGGCGGACACGGCGGCGGGGGAAGCGGCGTCCGTACCAGGGGGGGTTGGCACGGACGCCGCGTTCGTGGGGGCCGTCCGCTCGGTACGGCCCCGGTTCGCCGCGCGACGCGCGGTGTCGGGGACCGGCCGCGGCGCGGGGCCCGTCGGCGTGACGGGGCGCAGCAGCGGTCCTTCGGGCCCGGCCGGTGCGGGGGCCTGCTCGGTCCGTACGACCGTCCGC
>NZ_MUKA01000074.1 GCF_002150735.1 Streptomyces africanus | reverse complement strand
GAGCACCAGTGCCGCGCCCGCCGCCCCCCATGCCCACGGCGCCCTCGCCCACACGGGCGCGGACCACACGCTCCAGACCGTCGCGGCGGGCGCGGCACTGGTGCTCGGTGGAGTCGTACTGCGCCGGAGGCGGCGCCCTCAGACCGCCTCCGCCACCCCCGTCAGCAGCACCATCCCGGAATCGCCGTAGTCCGGCAGGGTCGGGTCCGCGTCGATGTGGGTGACGTCCAGGTCCCGGGTCACCGGGGTGAAGACCTCGGTCACAGCGGCCGGGCTGACCGGGCAGCCCGGCCAGCGAGACGCCGGGCCGATGCGGTACGTCGGCATGTTCTCCATGAACGCGGCGACCAGGTGGCCACCCGGCTCGACGGTGCGGACGAACGTGCGGCAGAAGTCGGCGAACTCCGCGAAGTCCTCCGTCGCGCGCTCGGCGACGAAGTGCATGGAGGCGAGTTGGTACGAGCCGGCCGGCAGGGTCCGGACGTCGGCGTGCACGACGTTCACATGCGCCAGCGCCCCGGCCAGGGTCGCCGGCACGTCCGGGTTGAGCCGCCGGCACAGCGCGTGGAAGGGGAGCCAGCTCGCGTCGAGGCGGTGGCAGATCTGGTCCTGGAGGTAGGCGACGTTGCCCGCGCCCGCCTCCACGGCGTCGATCCCGCGGCTCACGGCGGACGCGAGGATCAGAGGGTAGAGGTTGGGCCCCGCCCCGAACTCGACCGAGCGGGCGATGGCGCCGGGACGGAAGCGACGGTAGAAGGCGCTGTGGTGCGCGATGACCGCCGCGTCCGCAGGATGCACCTCGCGGTAGTTCTCGCGGAGGTAGTCGGCGACCGGCCAGCGGTCCCAGTCCACGTCGTCGTTGTGCGTCGTCATGGCACGCTAGCCCTTCAGCCGCAGGGGGAAACGCTCGGACAGCCGGGTCAGGGCCGAGTTGAGGCGGTCGATGTCGTCGTCCGAGTTGAGCGCCGTGACCTGGATGCGGAAGCCGACCCGGTCGCGGGGCACGAGCGGACAGGCGGCGAGCGTCACGTAGACGCCCTCCTCCCACAGATACGCGGCGACCGCGTCCAGGTCCGCGGGGTTCACCAGCGGAACCTCCACGATGGTCAGCCGGTCCGTGTTCAGGGTGCTCACCCCCAGGCTGACCAGGTGATCGAGCACCCGGACCGTCGCCGCCTTCGCGGCGTACAGCGCGAGGTCGGCGTGGCCCAGCAGCTCCTCCGCGTCCGTGCTGTCGCGCGCGGTGGCCACGCCCACGCTGGCGGTGATCGTCACCGACTCGTCGGCCAGGTCGAACGGCCGGCCCAGCGTCTGGATCACCTGGGCCGCCAGCAGCTCGGCGGCGAGCGGCTGCTTTGCGCCCTCCATCAGCACGGCGAACTCGTCGCCGCCGAGCCGGGCCGCGGTGTCGGTGCGCCGCAGCGTCCGGGACAGCCGGTTTCCGACGGCGATCAGCAGATGGTCGCCGGCCCGGTGCCCCATCGTGTCGTTGACCAGTTTGAAGTCGTCCAGGCCGATGAAGAGCAGACAGGTCAGGGACGACTCGCGGCGGCCGCGCAGCAGGGCGCGTTCGATTCGCTCCAGCAGCAGCGTCCGGTTGGGCAGACCGGTCAGCGAGTCGTGGAAGGTCCGCTGTGTCAGCTCCTGCTCCAGCCGTCGCTGTTCGGTCACGTCCCGCAGCGTCACCACCAGGCCGGAGACGGTCCGCTCGTCCCGGAAGTCGCTGCACCGCACCTCCACCTCGACCCGCCCTTCCCGGCGCCGCACCCACCAGTGGTCGTGTCCGGCCCGCGCCCCCCTCTCCCGTACGGCGGCCGGCTCCCGGGCGGCCCGCTCCCGGTCCCCGGGGTCCACCAGGTCCGGCAGCGGGACGCCGATGAGGTCGTCGGTGCCGAACACGGACCGCGCGGACGGGCTGGCGTACCGGATCGTGTCGTCGTCCTCGAGGATCAGGATGACGTCGGAGGCGTTGCGGACGAGGGTGCGGAAGTACGCCTCGTTCTCCCGCCGGACCACCTCCTGGCGCAGCGCGACCCGCTCCATGACCAGGCCCGCGTGCGACGCCAGGATCTCCAGCGAGCCCCAGGTCTCGGTGAGCTGCCGCTCGGAGGCGGCGACCAGCAGGACACCCGGGACGGCCCCGGCCGGACGGTCCGGCTGGGTCATGGGGCAGACCAGGACACAGGGCAGGCCGACCAGTGCGGCGGCGACGCCGGGTTCGAGGGCGGCCGGGCTCATCAGGCGGGTGCCGTGCGCGCCGAGGTCCGCCGCGCGCTCCGTCGGCAGGAGCAGGGTCCGGTGCGGTACGTCCGGCCCCATCAGCCGGTCGACCGCCGTACCGCAGGACTGGTCGACCTCGTCCTGCCGGAAGGCCGAGACCAGCGAGGCGGCGGCTCCGCGCAGCGCGAGCTCCCGCGTCACCGCATGGCGATGGGCCACGACCATCCCCGCCAGCCGAAGGATCACCAGCAGGAACAGCACGCCCGAGAAGGCCGCGATCACGGCGGCGTCCCGTGTCTGCTTGCTCAGCCCCTCGTACAGCAGGATGCCCGGAGCGACGAGCGTGGCCACGGTGAGCATGACCAGTCGGCGCGGCGGCGGCAGCAGGGACTCGCGCTGCGGCACGGAGGCGGTCAGCGCGACCATCGAGGGGTGCAGGGCGGCCAGGCCCCAGGCGGTGTAGAAGGCGATCCAGCCGAGGTCCAGCAGGGTGCCGGTCTGCCACAGGTTGTTCAGTTGCAGGATCCCGTACGCGATGTCGAAGCCGAGCAGTGTCACCGTGCCCACGACCAGCAGCCGCACGGCTCGGTTGGGCCCGTCGAGCGGACTCGGGATCAGCAGCCGGGCCAGCAGGGCCAGCACGAGGACGTCCCCGAGGGGATAGGCGATGCTGATGGCGCGCTGCTGCCAGGTCAGCCCATGCACCACGGTCAGCGGCTGCACCAGGTACACCCACACCGGCAGCGCGAGGCCCGCGGTGATGATCAGCGCGTCGAGCAGGCTCGGCAGGTCGCGGTCGGGCCACCGGTGCCGGACGAGCCCCGACAGACCGATCGCGAAGAGCGGGTAGGTGGCGAGGTAGCAGGCGTCGGCGGGGGAGGGGAACGGGTTGGAGGCGTCGAAGTACTCCTCCAGCACGTTGTAGTACGTGTCGCCCGCGATGAAGGTGAGCAGTCCGCCGGCCAGGAACCACCAGGGCCACTGATGGGCGGGCCGGTGGACACGGATGCCGGTCACCACGGCGACGACGCCGGCGAGCCCGATGACGGCCCACAGGGCGGGAGCCGCCGCCGGGACGGTCATGTACACGATGGTGGCAGCCGTGACGAGGGCGATCTGGGCGGCCATCAGCCGACGTGCCGACAGCAAGGAGACGCGCCTCCCCCCGTCGGGGAGACCGAGGCGTACGCCTGGTCTATTGAATTCGATCGTACGTTCGCCAGTGTGGCCATGCATCTCGGGCGGCCGGCCTCGCGAGGCCCCGGCAGAGGGGGCCTGCGGGCCGGAACCGCCCGGGCGTCTCAGTCGTGTCCCCGATGGAACCGCACGTGCAGCTCCCTCACCCGTTCCGTCAGTTCGGGCACCGGACCGTCCACGACCACACCCGGTGCGACCTCGTGAACGGGGAGTGTCCGCACCGGCGGCGCCGCGACCCCCAACTCGCTCAGCCAGGAGGCGAGCTGTTCGGACGAGGCGACGTAGACGATGCGTCCCAGACCGACCCAGGCGTGCGCGGCCGCGCACATCGGGCAGTGCTCGCCGGAGGTGTAGACCGTGGCCGCCGCCCGCTCCTCGGGCGTGAGCCGGGCCGCCGACCAGCGCGCCAGTTCGAACTCGGGATGCCGCGTGCGATCGCCCGAGGCCACCCGGTTGTGGTCCTCGCCGAGGACCGTGCCGTCCCCGCCGACCAGGACCGAACCGAACGGCTCGTCCCCGGCTTCGAGCGCCTCGGCCGCGAGCTCCACGCAGCGGCGCAGGTACGGGAGTTCCGTGTCCTTCACGACCATGGCCCCGGCCCTTCCTGATGACGACGTGATCACCAGGACTGTACGACCGCCGGAGGCGTACGGCCGCATCGAACAATTGCGTTGCCCGGCTGCCCGGGCGCGTGCTGGGGTGTGCCCATGACTCAGATGGACCACACCGCGCTGCTCGCCCTGTTCGACCGCGAACTGCGCGAGGGGGCGCGGCCGGACGGCCCCGGCGTCCGCGTCGAGCGGACCGGCGACGTGGTGCGCCAGGTCGCCGGCGCACAGGGCTGGAACGGCGTCCTGTGGTCCGCCCTCGACGAGGCGGCGGCGGACGAGGCGATCGCCGGGCAGATCGCCCACTACGCCGGGCTCGGCCTCGACTTCGAGTGGAAGCTGTACGGGCACGACCGGCCGGCGGACCTCGGGCAGCGGCTGCGTGCGTCCGGGTTCAGGCCCGAACCCGAGGAGACGCTGATGATCGGCGAGATAGCCGCCCTGTCCCTCGACGCCGAACCTCCCGAGGGCGTCCGCCTCGTGCCGGTCACCGATCCGCGGGGCGTGGATCTCGTGGCCGACGTCCACGAGAAGGCGTTCGGCGCGGACAGCACCTGGCTGCGCGAGCAGCTCCTCGCCCGCCTCTCGGCCGACCCGGACACCGTCGTCGCCGTCGTGGCGATGGCCGGCGACGAGCCGGTGAGCGCGGCCCGCATGGAACTCGTGCCCGGCACACCGTTCGCCGGCCTGTGGGGAGGCGGCACCGTCGAGGGCTGGCGCGGCCGCGGCATCTACCGCGCCCTGGTGGCCCACCGCGCGCACGCCGCCGCGGCACGCGGCCACCGCTACCTCCAGGTCGACGCCTCCAGCCAGAGCCGCCCCATCCTGGAGCGCGTGGGCTTCACACCGCTGACCACCACGACGCCGTACGAGTACACGCCGTAGCCGGCGGCCCCGCCGGGATGTGACATCCACCTGGATGTCACATTTGCGCCCGTCCCATCCGTCGCATCGTCATGACGACGATCCAGAAGAACCAGAGCATCCTCCTCGCCGGCGCGAGCGGCGTCCTCGGCCGGCACGTCACCCGCGCCCTGACCGAGGCCGGCCACAAGGTCACCGGACTCGGCCGGAGCCCGGACAACGGCGTCCGCGCCGACCTCATGGACCGCGACGCGCTGCTGCGCGCCGTCGACGGACACCACTTCGACACCGTGATCCACGCCGCGACCGCCCTGCGCAAGCCCCCCATGCGCGACCGCGACATGTTCGCCACCGACGCGCTGCGCACCGAGGGCACGGCCCACCTCGTCGAAGCCGCCCGCGTCACCGGTGCCCGCCGCTTCCTCGTGGAGTCGATGGTCTTCGGCTACGGCTACGGTGACCACGGCGACCGCCCGGTCACCGAGGACGACCCCTTCGGCCCGCGCGGCAGGACCCCGCAGCTGGAGCGGCACATCGCGGCCATGCGGACCAAGGAGCGGCTCGCCTTCGAGGCGGCGACGCTGGAGGGTGTCGCGCTCCGCTTCGGCCTGTTCTACGGCCCCGGCGGTACCGACGCCCTGCTGCCCCTGCTGCGCAGGCGGCAACTGCCCGTGCCCGCCGACCGGGGCAGGGTGCTGCCGTGGGTGGAACTCACCGACGCGGCCCGGGCGGTGGTCGCCGCCGTGGAACGCGGCCGGCCCGGGCAGGCGTACAACATCGCCGACCGCACCCCGCTCGGCTTCCGCGCCCACGTCGAGACCGTGGCCGGGGTGTTCGCACTGCCGAAGCCGATGACCGTACCGCTCTGGCTGATGAGACCCATGTCGTACGCGCACACGATGATGTCGTCGCGGCTGGTGGTCTCCTGCGCCAAGGCGGAGCGCGAGCTGGGGTGGACGCCGCGGTACCCGTCCAGCCGTGAGGGCCTCGCCGCGATGCGGTCGGCGGGCCGCTGATGCCGGGTGACACCCGGCCTGCCCGGACGCCCGGCACACTCCGGCGCGGACATGCACAGGCCGGTCCGGGATGCGGACCGGCCTTCGGTTTCCCTTCCGGTGGGGCTACGGCCTCGGGGAGGCCTTCGCCGCCGTGGCGGTGCACGCCAGACCCAGAATCACAGCCAGCGCACCGATGACGATGTTGTTCCACACGACGCCGGCGTCCGGGCTGTCGCCGACGACCCACGGCGAGATGATCATCCACACCCCGAGTGCGCACATGGCCCAGCTCAGGCCGTACATGCGCTCCGGAGCGCGAGTGAACCCGAGTGCCAGCAGACCGATCGCTATGCCCATGATCAGGTTGTGGGTCACGAGCGGCGGCTGGCTGGTCGTGTAGTGGACTATCCACGGGGAGGCCGCGCAGTACAGACCCAGCAGGAACACCGGTCCGTCCACGAGCGCCACATCACGACCGCCGAGCACACGGGCGTACCGATCCCGCATCTCGGAGGCGTCGGGGTGGCTGGTGATGTCACCCCTGGTGTGCGAGACGTTGGCCATGACTCGTCTCCTTCGTCTTGCAGGGCGACCGCGTCTGGTGGGTGTGCGGTAAGCGCCGCGTAAGCACATTCTGCTCTTATTTTTCCTTTATGTGTAGAGGTTGGTAGAGACGTGAACTTCCGTCGCGCGGTACATGTCCGGGGCGATCGGGGGCAAGCGGATGTGTACGACAGGACGGATCGAGGTCGCCGGCAGGCGGCGGCGCGGTACACGGAAGGGCAGCGGACGTGTCTACGGCCATCGGCGCGAAGGTGTTGGAGCGGTTCCCCGCGGGGTCCCCGCGCGGATCATGGCCGGCGGAGGAGTACGCGGCGCGCCGCCGCGCCGAGGGCGAGCCGGCTACCGTCGTGATGGACCTGGAGTCGGACGCCTTCCTCGTGGTGGTTCCGTCGGACGAGGACTGAACGGAACCGGACCGCCACTGAAATCCATGGTCCGGGATGCGAGATGAGCCGCGCTTTCCTTGACGGCCGTCGTCTCCCGCTGCCACGATCGATGGCATGACCATGCGACTGGACCTCACGCGGCGACGCCACGTCGACCTCGCACGCGTCTCCAGCGCTTCCTGTCGCGCCGCAGCCTGAGTCTCCCGGCTCGCCGCTTCTCCCCGCCGCCGTATGCGCCGTCGGCCGCGCACTGTCGCGCCGACGGGACGTCATGCGCCGTGCGTTTCCCTCACACCGTTCCCTCACGCCTGAATTCGGCGCCCAGTCACGCCCGTTGAGCGCGGCGTCCCCGAATTCGGTGGTGCCACGCGCGCTCGCGCCCTCTCCCGGAAAGAGACCCCATGGCCACCGTCCTGTCCGTCTCCGGCAGCCCCTCCGCCTCCTCCCGCACCGGCCGACTGCTGCGCCACCTGGACGAGCGGCTGACCGCACAGGGCCACGACGTGATCCCGCTCGACGTCCGCACCATCCCCGCCGAGGCCCTGCTCGGCGCGGACTTCCGGCACCCCGCGATCGTCGAGGCCACCGAGTTGTTCGCACGGGCCGACGGCGTCGTCGTCGGCACCCCCGTCTACAAGGCGTCCTACTCCGGTGTCCTCAAGGCCCTGCTGGACCTGCTCCCGCAGTACGCACTCACCGGCAAGACCGTGCTGCCGCTCGCCACCGGCGGCAGCGTCGCCCATGTCCTGGCCATCGACTACGCCCTGCGCCCGGTGCTGACCTCCATGGGCGCGGCCCACACGGTGCAGGGCTGGTTCACCCTCGACAAGGACATCACCGTGCACGACGACGGGTCCCTGACCGTCGCACCGGCCGCCGCCGAGGCGCTCACCCAGGTGGTCGACCAGTTCTCCACGGCGCTCGGCCGCACCCCGCTGCTGGCCGTGGCGGGCTGACACCCGCTCACCGCCACGCCGGCGGACGTTCCACTCGATCGGAGATCCCCCGTGTCCCTCACCTTCCACTGGTTCCTGCCCACCACCGGCGACAGCCGCCATGTCGTCGGCGGCGGCCAAGGCACCCCCGCCACGGCGTCCGGGCGCGACCGGCCGCCGACGGTCGCCTACCTGAGCCAGATCGCCCGCGCCGCCGAGGAGGTGGGCTTCACCGGGGCCCTCACCCCCACCGGCGCCTGGTGCGAGGACGCCTGGCTCACCACCGCGATGGTCAGCCAGAACACCGAACGCCTGAAGTTCCTGGTGGCCTTCCGGCCCGGGCTGATCTCGCCCACCCTCGCCGCGCAGATGGCGTCCACCTTCCAGCGCCAGACCGGCGGACGGCTGCTGCTCAACGTCGTCACCGGCGGCGACAACCAGGAGCAGCGGGCCTTCGGCGACTTCCTCGACAAGGACAGCCGATACCACCGGACCGGTGAATTCCTGCACGTCGTCAGGGAGTTGTGGCAGGGTGGAAACGTCGACCTGAACGGTGAGCACCTCCGGGTGCGGGACGCGAAGCTCGCCCGCGTGCCCGACCCCGTTCCCCAGGTGTACTTCGGCGGCTCCTCGCCCATCGCCGGAGAGATCGCCGCCCGGCACGCCGATGTCTATCTCACCTGGGGCGAGCCGCCCGCCCAGGTCGCCGAGAAGATCGCGTGGATCCGGGCGCTGGCCACCGGCGAGGGCCGCACCCTCCGCTTCGGCATCCGGCTGCACGTCATCACCCGCGACACCGCCGAGCAGGCCTGGGCCGAGGCGAACCGGCTGCTGGACGGCTTCGACCCGGAGACCGTGGCGTCGGTGCAGGCCGGGCTCGGCCGCAGCGAGTCCGAGGGGCAGCGGCGGATGCTCGCCCTGCACGGCGGCCGGCGTGACCGTCTGGAGATCCACCCCAACCTGTGGGCCGGCATCGGCCTGGTGCGCGGCGGCGCGGGCACCGCCCTGGTCGGCAGCCACGACGAGGTCGCCGAGCGGATCAAGGAGTACCACGCCCTCGGCATCGACGAGTTCATCCTCTCCGGCTACCCCCACCTGGAGGAGGCGTACTGGTTCGGCGAGGGCGTGCTGCCGAGGCTCGCCGCGCAAGGGCTGTGGCGGCATCCCGCGGACAAGGACGCCGCACCCACCGCATCCACGACCCCTGCCGCACCCGCGGTGCTCGCGCCGTTCGCGAGCTAGGGCTCGTCGGCCTCCCGCCTCAACGATCAACCCTGGGGCCTGGTTGGGCGTCATCCGCACCGAGGGGCAGCCCTGCCCCTCGGTGAACGGGAGGCACACATCATGAAGCAGCGGGTTTCACGCACCGTCTCATTCGGCCTGACCGTGGCGTTATGCGCCGGAGCGGCGGCATTGGCCCCGTCCGCACACGCGGCACAGTCGCCGCGCGGCCACGAGGCGACCCGGACCGCACTGCGTGATCTCATCGAGAAGGGCGGACTGCCCGGAGCGGCCGCCAAGGTCCAGGACGGCAAGGGGAGTTGGTTCGCGCAAGCCGGCCATGCCGACACCGCCACGGGACGCGAGCGTTCCCCCGGCGACCACTTCCGCGGGGCCAGCATCACCAAGACGTTCGTCGCGACCGTCCTGCTCCAGCTGGAGGCGGAAGGCAGACTGAGCCTCGACGACACCGTCGAGCGTTGGCTGCCGGGCCTCGTGCGGGGCAACGGCTACGACGGCGACCAGATCACTCTGCGTCAGCTCCTCAACCACACCAGCGGCATCGCCAACTACACCGACGACCCTGCCTTCCTCCACGACGCCGCCGGTCCAGGCTTCCCGGAGCACCGGTACGACACGCACACGCCCGAGGAACTCGTGGCGATCGCGCTGAAGTACCAGCCGCTGCCCGACCCGGAGACAAAGCCGGTGTACTCGAACACCAACTTCGTCATCGCCGGGATGGTCGTCGAGAAGGCGACGGGCCGCTCGTACGCCCAGGAGATCACCCGCCGCATCGTCCGGCCACTGAAGCTGCGCGGCACATCGTTCCCCGGCACCTCACCCCACATGCCGAAGCCCCACCCCGTCGGCTACTCCCGGCTGCACCAGGAGGCCCCGGACGCCCCGGTCCATGACGCCACCGAACAGAACATGACCTGGCTGGGCGCGGCCGGCGACGTCATCTCCACCAGCGGCGACCTCAACCGCTTCCAACGGGCCCTGATCAGGGGCGAGTTGCTGCCCCCCAAGCAGATGGAGGAGATGCTCGACGAGGTGCCCGCGGGCGGCGGGCTCGGATACGGGCTCGGGGTCGAGTTCGCGCAGCTGTCCTGCGGTGTGCAGGTCGTGGGCAAGAGCGGCCGAACGAACGGCTCCCTGTCCGCGATGGTCGGCACGAAGGACGGGAAGCACCAGCTGACGTTCAACATCAACGGTGACTGGCTCCCGGACCCCTCGCTCTACATCAACGTGATCGAAGCGGAGTTCTGCGGCAAGGCCCCCTCCCGCACGGACAAGCCGTCGGCGCTGCCCCGGCTCTAGCCGGACGCCAGCGCGCCGAGATGCGTCCGGCGGGACTCGGCCGTCTGGGCCTGCACCAGCAGGAACATCCCCTCGCGTGCCAGCCGCTGCGCCCGGCTGTCCAGGGTCATGGACCGGCCGCCCCCGGCCACGATCGCCGCGGTCGTGGCCGCCCGCAGCACCTCGTACGCCCGGGTCTTCAGTGCCAGCCGTTCCGGGACGCACTCGTGCGGGACGGGGTGGTCGGCCAGGGCGTAGGCCTCCCGCCGCACCTCGTCGAGCCGGGCCCGCAGCGCCCGGGCCGGCTCCCGGCCGTCCGGGGTGTCCGCCACCAGGTCCAGTGCCGCGCTCGCCACGCCGAACACGGCCGGACTGGTGTTGGCGGCCCTGGGCAGGTCGATCAGGGCGAACTGCTCCTGCGGGGTGCGCAGCACCACGGCGTCCTGCGGCACCCACAGGCCGTCCAGCTCCAGACGGACCGTACGGGCGGCGGTGAGGGCCGCGAGCCGCATCGGTGCCGACGGGCGCATCCCCGGCTGTTCGCGGGCCTCGGCGACGACGAACACCACCTCGGCCGTGTCCGTCACACCGGCCAGCAGCATCACGTCGTTCAGACCCCAGCCCGTGTACCAGGGCACCGTGCCCTCGAAGCGCCAGCCGCCCCCCGCGGGCACGGCCCGCACGGGCACCCGGGGGAAGGCACGGACGTGCGCGTACGCGATGCCGGCCAGCGCCTCGCCGGTCGCCAGCGGGGGCAGCAGCCTCTCCCGGACCGGCGAGTCGCAGGTGGCGAGCAGCTTCACCGGCGTGTGGTGCTGTGTCTGCACGAACCATGTGGAGCAACACGCCCCGGCCAGGATCTCCGCGACCTCCCGCGCCACGGCGACGGGCGCGTCCGCCCCGCCGTACTCCTGCGGCGCGCCCAGCCCGAGCAGCCCCGACCGCCGCACCGCCTCGATGTGGCTCGCCGGCACCCCCTCCTGGTCGACGCGCTCGGCGTGCGGGACGAGGAGATCGCGCGCGAGCCGCTGCGCGCGGGCGACGAGGGGGTGGGGCGGCGAGGCGAGGGGCGTGGCACTCATGGAACTGATTCTCGCGGTCGCGCGGCGCTGGGGTGCCGCCCCCGGGGTGTGTCGTTCGCCCCAGCCCGTCAGGGATGCGCGCCGCGCAGATCCAGTTCCGTCAGCACGTCGAAGTCGAGTCCGTCGGCGCGGGCCAGGTAGATGCGCTGGCGCACATGGCTGTCCCGCAGGTGCAGCAGTCCGCGCGGGCCCTCGTACGACACCGCGCCGGCCGCCGCACCGATCGCGCACACGTCCAGTGTCCCGGCCCGCTTCAGCAGCGCGGCCAGCAACAGCACGCCCTCGTAGCAGGACTCGCCGAGGCTGCCCAGGGCGGGCGCCTCGACGCCGTAGCGGGCCGCGTACTGACCGTGGAAGTCGAGGGTGTCGCGGTTGGCCAGCGAGGCGAAGAACCCGGCCGTGCTGTAGAGGTCCTCGGTGGCCGCCGGGCCGCTCGCCATCAGCATGTTCTCGTCCATCAGCGTGCTCAGCCGCAGACAGCGCGCATGCAGTCCGTGCGCCGCGAACGCCCGGTTGAAGCGCACCGCGTCGCTGCCCACGAGCAGCATCAGCACCCCGTCGGCGTCCGAGCGCTCGATGCCGCGCAGCACCGGCTCGAAGTCGTGGGTGCCGAGCGGGAGGTAGACCTCGCCGGCGACGGAACCGCCGGAGGCGTGCGCGTACCCGCGCGCCGCCCGTGCCGTCCGCCGCGGCCACACGTAGTCGTTGCCGACGACGAACCACCGCCGCACCCCGCGCTCGCGCGCCAGCAGGTCCATAGCGGGCCGCAGTTGGTCCCGCGGCGTCTCGCTCGTCAGGAAGACGCCCGCCGTGTCCTCACCACCCTCGTACAGCGCGGTGTACACGTACGGGACGCGGTGCGCGATCCGCGGCGCCAGCGCCTGTCGCACCGAGGAGATGTGCCACCCCGTGACGCCCTGCACGACACCCAGGTCCACCAGCGCCTCGACATGGCCGGCGACCTCGCGGGGAGCGCCCGAGCCGTCGACCGGCACCAGCTTCAGCTCCCTGCCGAGCACGCCGCCGTCCCGGTTGACCTCCTCGGCGGCCAGCCGCGCGCACAGCTCACAGGTGGGCCCGAAGATCCCGGCCGGCCCCTGCAAGGGGAAGACGAGCGCCACGCCGAGGACGGAGTCGTCGGCCGTGAACCACTCGGGCGCGGGGAGATCGTGCCGGACCATGGCGTCATGATTCCGGCTCCGCCGTACGAACTCCAGTGCGTCTCCTAGGATGGACGCACCTCTTGTCGCACTAGGAGCAGGATGCCTACCCCAACGCCGCGCCGGCCCGACGAGCTGGTGCACCTGCTGACGCGGGCCGAGCGGCTGGCGGCGCGGCGGTTGCAGGCCGTGCTGGAGGAGCAGGGCTGCTCGCTCGACGCGTGGCGGGTGCTGACGCTGCTGTCCGACGGCGAGGGGCACCACATGACGGCGATCGCGGAGGTCGCCTTTCTGCCGCCTCCGACGCTGACCAAGCTGGTCGACCAGCTCGTCGACCAGAACCTCGTCCACCGCCGGGTCGACCCGTTCGACCGCCGTCGCATTCTCGCCCGCCTCACTCCTCGCGGCCAGGAGTACGTGCAGCGGCTCGACCGCGCCGTGCGCGCCGGCTGGCCCGAGCTCGGCGAGGGGGACGACGAACTGCTGCGGTCCCTGCTGGACCGGCTGGCCGCGACGCTGGCGGAGTCGGCCCGCGTGTGAGCTCCTGAGCGGAACCCGGCGCACCTGACTGGTCTACACCCTTGACTGGTACAGACCAACGCGGTTGAGTGTGCCTCCGACAACCCCCCACCACGGCCGCGCCACGGCTGCGCTTCACCCTGCCTTGCCGGGTGCGGCCGTGTCCCGCAAAGGAGTTGATCCCGTGTCGAGACGCCGTGTCTCCGCCGTCCTGGCCGCCCTCGCCCTCGCGGGCACCGCACCGGTGCTCCTGCCGGCCACCAGCGCCTCCGCCGCCGCGTGCTCCAGCTATCCCAACTGGGTGGCGGGCAAGTCCTACGCCGCCGGCGACATCGTCCGCTACACCGACGGCAAGGCGTACATCGCCGAGCACGCCAACCCGGGCTACGACCCGACCATCAGCACCTGGTACTGGGAGCCGTACGCCTGCGACAGCGGTCCGGGCACGCCCGACGCGCGCTTCGTCGTGACCGAGGCGCAGTTCAACCAGATGTTCCCGAACCGGAACCCCTTCTACACCTACAGCGGGCTGACGGCGGCCCTGAGCGCCTACCCCGGCTTCGCCAACACCGGCAGCGACACGGTGAAGAAGCAGGAGGCCGCCGCCTTCCTCGCCAACGTCGGCCACGAGACCGGCGGACTGGTGCACGTGGTGGAGCAGAACACCGCCAACTACCCCCACTACTGCGACTGGAGCCGGCCCTACGGCTGCCCGGCCGGCCAGGCCGCCTACTACGGGCGCGGCCCGATCCAGCTGAGCTGGAACTTCAACTACAAGGCCGCGGGCGACGCGCTCGGCATCGACCTGCTGGGCAACCCCTGGCTGGTCCAGAACGACGCGGCCGTCGCCTGGAAGACCGCCCTGTGGTACTGGAACACCCAGACCGGCCCCGGCACCATGACCCCGCACAACGCCATGGTGAACGGCGCCGGATTCGGCCAGACCATCCGCAGCATCAACGGCTCCCTGGAGTGCGACGGCAAGAACCCGGCGCAGGTGCAGAGCCGTGTGAACAACTACCAGCGGTTCACGCAGATCCTCGGGACGTCACCGGGCGGCAATCTCTACTGCTGACGGCGAGCCGTGTGTGAGACTCCGTCGATGAGCTCACAGACGATCACCGCGGACGCCGCGGGCACCTGGAAACTCGGCGACCTGCCCGTCTACCGCCTCGGTCTCGGCGCGATGCGGCTGACGGGCAGCGCCGCCTTCCATCTCGGCACTCCGAGTGACCGCGACCGGTCGATCGCCGTCCTGCGCACAGCGATCGACCTCGGCGTGAACCACATCGACACGGCCGCCTTCTACTTCTCGTCGCTGCGCTCCGCCAACGAACTCATCAACAGCGCGCTGGCGCCGTACCCCGACGACCTGGTCATCGTCACCAAGGTGGGTCCCCACCGGACCTACGACGGGGAGTGGGGCACCTCGGCCCGCCCCGAGGACCTGCGCGGGCACGTCGAGGAGAACCTGCGCCAGCTCGGCCGCGACCATCTGGACGTGGTCAACCTGCGCCGGATGCCGAAGTACGACTCGATCGCCGAGCACTTCGGCGCCCTCGCGGAACTGCGCGAGGCCGGGCTGATACGCCACCTGGGCATCTCCAACGTCGAGCCCCGCCATCTCGCCGAGGCACAGGCCATCGCGCCGGTGGTCTGCGTACAGAACCGGTACGCCATCGACCGGCCCGACCCCACGACCGACGAACTGCTGCGGACCTGCGGCGAACAGGGCATCGCCTTCGTGCCGTTCTACGCCGTCGCCGGCGAGAACGGGGAGCGCGGCGCCGCCACCGCCCACGACGAGGAGGTCCGAGCCGTGGCCCGGGCCCACGGCGCGAGCCCCGCGCAGATCCGCATCGCCTGGACGCTGCACCAAGGCCCCCACGTGCTCGCCATCCCCGGCACGGGCGACCCCGGCCACCTGACGGAGAACGTGGCGGCGGGCGCGATCCGCCTCACGGACGGGGAACTGGACCGGCTGAACGGGTCGCGAGCGGCGGGCGGTTGACCGGTCAGACCACCCAGGCCCCGTCCCGCATGAGATGCCGCCGCGGCAACTCGTGCACCTCGCACCAGGCTTGCACCGCGCGCGGCCGCACCCGGAAGAACGCGTACGACGCGTGGTCCTCGCGCGGATCCCAGCCGGTCTTCGCGCGGAACGCCTCGGCCGCCGCCGGCGGCACCTCGGGCATCAGGAAGGTCTCCACGTCGCCGTCGACGAGCACGACGTCCCGGGTGTCCCCGAAGGCCAGCCGGGCCCGGCGGCCGTCCCGCAGATTGCGGCCGGTGGGATTGGTCAGCCGAGTGCACAGCCACACGGACTCGTCATGCCACACGAACCAGAGCGGGACCAGGCACGGCACGCCCTCGGTGTCCGCCGTGGCGACCCAGACGTCGATCTCCCGCTCCATACGGTCCAGGAGGTCCGCCTTGCGCTGCTCGGGCGTGCGGGGTGGCTCGGTGATCTTCATGGCCGTGACGCTAGCGGGTGGCCGGGCGCACCACCTCGGGCTGAGGGCGTAGGCCGGAGACCTAGGGCTCCTGAGGACCGAGGTACTGTGCCCGCCCCTCTCCGAGCGACCAGTCGGCCGGGCCGTTCTCCGTCAGGACGACGAACACGTTCCTCGGCTCCGTCCCCGCATACGCGTGCGCGAGCTCGGCGATCCTCCGGTACAGCGCCTGCTTCCGCGCGGGCGTGCGACCGGAGCGCAGCGTGATCGCGACGTAGGCGATGCCGTCGTCGCGGTGTACGCCGAGGTAGTCGTCGTACCGGAGGGTGCTGCTCGCGCCGTCGTGGTCGACCAGGACCTGGAACCGGTCGTCGGGTGGAATGCCGATCGTTTCGACGAGGGCGTCGTGGACGGCGCGGCCGAGTGCTTCGAGTCGCTCGGGGCCGGCCCGGAGCGTGTCGATGCGGACGAAGGGCACGGGGGTCTCCTCGGAGCCGTAGGGGTGTTGATCGCGAGTGTACATACCAGTAGGTACAGAGATCCCCGGGTTGTTTTGCGTCTCATGGGTGTTACGTATAACCTCTCCCGTCAACCACACGCTCCGAAAGGTCCTGATGCGACGCATCGCCCTGGTCACCCTCGTCGTCGACGACTACGACGAGGCCATCCGCTTCTATACCGAGGCCCTCGGGTTCCGGCTCGTCGAGGACGCTCCCCGGCCCGACGGGTCGCGCTGGGTCGTCGTCGAACCCGGGAGCCCGGGAACGGGCAGCGGTCTGCTGCTCGCCCGTGCCAAGGGGGAGGCGCAGGCCAGCCGGGTCGGGGACCAGACCGGCGGGCGGGTCGGCTTCTTCCTGCACACCGACGACTTCGCCCGCGACCACGCCCGGATGACCGCCGCGGGCGTCACGTTCCTGGAGGAACCGCGGCACGAGCCGTACGGAACCGTCGCCGTCTTCCAGGACCTGTACGGCAACCGCTGGGACCTGCTCCAGCCCGCCACCGACTGAGCACCCGACCGAGAACGCGCCTCCAGAGGAACACGCACATGACCGCGCCCCGCATCGACACCGACACCCTCCGCCGGCTGCCCAAGGCCGTGCTGCACGACCACCTCGACGGCGGTCTGCGCCCCGCGACCGTGGTGGAGCTCGCGGACGCGGTCGGCCACACCCTGCCCACCACCGACCCCGCCGAACTCGCCGCCTGGTACTACGAGGCCGCCAACTCCGGCGACCTGGTGCGCTACATAGCCACCTTCGAGCACACCCTCGCCGTCATGCAGACCCGCGAGGGCCTGGTGCGCACGGCCGAGGAGTACGTGCTCGACCTCGCCGCGGACGGTGTCGTCTACGGCGAGGTGCGCTACGCCCCGGAGCTGATGGTCAGGGGCGGGCTGACCCTGCCCGAGGTGGTCGAGACCGTGCAGGAGGGGCTCGCGGCCGGCATGGCCAAGGCGGCGGCCGCCGGGACGCCCGTGCGGGTCGGGACGCTGCTGTGCGGGATGCGGATGTTCGACCGCAGCCGGGAGATCGCCGACCTGGTCGTGGCGTTCCGGGACGCCGGTGTCGTCGGCTTCGACATCGCCGGTGCCGAGGACGGCTTCCCGCCCGCCGACCACCTCGCGGCCTTCGAGCACCTGCGCCGCGAGAACGTGCCGTTCACCATCCACGCCGGGGAGGCGCACGGCCTGCCCAGCATCCACCAGGCCCTTCAGGTGTGCGGCGCCCAGCGCATCGGGCACGGCGTGCGCATCACCGACGACATCCCCGACCTCGCGTCGGGCAAGCTCGGCCGTCTCGCGGGCTGGGTGCGCGACCGGCGTGTCGCCCTGGAGATGTGCCCGACCTCCAACCTCCAGACCGGCGCCGCGACCTCGATCGCCGAGCACCCGATCACCGCGCTGAAGGACCTCGGCTTCCGCGTCACCCTGAACACCGACAACCGGCTCGTGTCGGGGACCACGATGACCCGCGAGATGTCCCTGCTGGCCGAGCAGGCGGGCTGGACCGTCGAGGACCTGCGCACGGTCACCGTGAACGCCCTGAAGAGCGCGTTCCTCCCGTTCGACGAGCGGAACGCGCTCATCCGGGACGTGGTCCTGCCCGGCTACGAGGCCGCGCTCTGAAGGAGCCCCCGGAGGTAGGCGGCCTGTCCGATGTGCTGGAGATCGTCGGACAGGACGCTGACCAGCCGGACGCCCAGGGTGACCGGCGGGTCCCAGCGCTCGTCGACGACGCGCTCCAGATCCTTGGCCGCCACTCCGCGCAGGGCTTCGAGGGTCTGGTCGTGCACGGCGTCGTAGTAGCCGGTCAGCATCTCGCCGGAGTCGACCCGGACCTTGGCGACCTTGGCGGGACTGTGGCCGTAGCCCGTGTCGTGCCGGGGCAGTCCGAGGCCGAAGCGCTTCTCCCAGTCCTGGGACAGCCACACCTGGTCGAGGCCGAAGGCGTCGGCGACGTGGTCGTCCTGGACACGGGTGAGGTGCCAGACCAGCCAGGCGATGGAATTGGTGTCGGGGGAGGGGCGGGCGCTCAGTTCGTCGGGCCCGAGGCCCCCGACGGTGGCGTGGACTTCTTCCCGGATGCGGTTGTAGCCGTCGATGAGGATGTCCTTCGCATGCATGCCTCCACCATCGCGCATCGCCGCGCCGTGCGCTCCGGTTCACACGCCGGGGGTCTCCGCGTGCGCGCCTGTGGTCTTCCGTGGCGGACTCGCCGAGTCCCGTGGCTCTGCGTTTGCGCGCTCGTGGTCTGCCGGTGTGGCGGTCTGTGGTCTGCGCCTTAGGCGCCCGTGGTCTCCGGTGTCACGCCCGTGGCCTCCAGCAGCGCCATCAGCGCCCGGGCCGCCGGGCTCGTGGCCTGCCGGGGCGGCAGCAGGGCCACCGTCTCGTAGACCGCCTCGCCCGTGCCCTTCACCGGCAGCGCGGTCAGGGAGGCGCGTTTGTGCGCGAAGTGCCGCGGTACGACGGCGACGCCGAGGTTCTCGTCGACCAGGTCGAGCAGGGTGTGGACGTCGTTCACCTCCAGGGCCACGGTCCGCCGTACGCCCGCGGCGGCGAACACCGTGTCGGTGGTGCGGCGCGGCCCCCAGTCCGGGTGGAAGTCGACGAACACCTCCCCGCCCAGTTCCTCCGGCGTGACGGCCGCTCCGGCGGTGGCGAGCGGGTGGCTGGCGTGGCACAGCAGCGTCATCGGCTCGCTGCTCAGCGGCACCGACCGCAACTGGTCGCTGTCCGCCTGCGTCCGCACGGCGAACGCCAGGTCGAGCCGCCCGGCCGCGACCTCCTCCGCGAGCGCGCCCGACCCGGCCTGCCGCAGACAGATCTCCACGTCCGGATGCTGGTGCCGGAAGGCGGCGAGCAACCCCGCGACATGCACCCCGGCGATGCACTGCTCACTGCCGAGCGCGAGCATGCCGCGCAACACGCCCTGCACCGCCGCCACCGCCTCGTGGGCGGCGCGCACCTGTGCCAGGATGCGCTCCGCCTCGCCGAGCAGCGCCCGCCCGGCCGGGGTGAGCGTCACCCGGCGGGTGGTGCGCACGAACAGCGGCGTCTGCAGCTCCCGCTCCAGCGCCCGGATGGAGGCCGACAGGCCGGACTGGGACACCAGGAGCCGCTCCGCAGCCCGGGTGAAGTGCTGGTCCTCGGCGACCGCGACGAAGTGCTGCAAGTGGCGCAGTTCCATGACTGAGAAGCCTAGCCGCTGAATTCCATCGGATTCTTCTGTTGGACGCATGGGAGCAGGTCACGACAGAGTGGACACCGGTTTCCTCCCGACCGAGCCAACCCCTCTGGAGTCGCGTTGTACACCGCACACCCCGACCGCTACGCGGACATGCCCTACCGGCGCACCGGACGCAGCGGCCTCAAGCTCCCCGCGCTGTCGCTCGGCCTGTGGCACAACTTCGGCCCGGACCGGCCGGTCGAGACCCAGCGAGCCATCCTGCGCCGTGCCTTCGACCTCGGCGTCACCCACTTCGACCTCGCCAACAACTACGGCCCGCCGCCCGGTGCCGCCGAGTCCGCGCTGGGCGAGTTCCTCAAGTCGGACTTCGCGGCCTACCGCGACGAGCTGGTCATCTCCACCAAGGCCGGCTATCTGATGTGGCCGGGCCCGTACGGCGAGTGGGGCTCGCGCAAGTACGTGCTGTCCTCCCTGGACCAGAGCCTTGCGCGGATGGGCCTGGACTACGTCGACATCTTCTACTCGCACCGCCCCGACCCGGAGACTCCGCTGGAGGAGACGATGGGCGCCCTGCACTCGGCCGTGCAGCAGGGCAAGGCGCTGTACGTCGGCATCTCCAACTACTCCGCGGAGCAGACTCGCGAGGCCGCCCGCATCCTGGGCGAGCTGGGCACCCCGCTCCTGATCCACCAGCCGCGCTACTCGATGCTGGACCGCCGCCCGGAGGACGAGGGCCTGCTGGACGCCCTCGACGAGCTCCAGGTCGGCTCCATCGTCTTCTCCCCGCTGGAGCAGGGCCTGCTCTCCGCCCGCTACCTCGACGGCATCCCGGAGGGGTCCCGGGCCGCGAGCGACAGCCCGTTCCTGAACTCCGACGCGGTGACCGAGGAACTGGTGGGCCGGCTGCGCGACCTGAACGACATCGCCGAGTCGCGCGGCCAGACCCTGGCCCAGATGGCGCTGGCCTGGGTGCTGCGCGGCGGCCGGGTGACCTCCGCGCTGGTCGGCGCGAGCAGCCCGCAGCAGCTGGAGGACAGCGTCGGGGCCATTGCCAACCTGGACTTCGACGCGGACGAGCTGGCCCGGATCGACGCGGTCGTCAAGCAGTAGCCGGTCTGCTCGACCGGGGGCGGCCGCCCCCGGTCAGGCGGTTCGGGAGCCGATCCGCTCCTCCAGGCGCACCGTCACCGTGTCGCCCTCCTCCTTGCCGATGGCCTTGCGGACGCCGGCCTTCACGGGGAGCTTGTGCGTGCCGTCGCCCAGGGCCATGAAGGAGCTGCGGAACGGGTGCCCGTCGATCGTGCCGCGGACCTTGACCAGGCCGCGGGTGCCGAAGTACTCGGCCGACGGGGGCCAGACCAGGTAGGTCCAGCCGCCCTCGGCGGGGCTCTTGCGCAGGACCGCGGTGAATTCCGCGTCCAGTTTTCCGGTCGTGGCCATGGTGTCCTCCGGTGCTCGGCAGCCTTTCACTCACACAGACCGCCGGACACCGGAGAACTCATCGCCGGAGCCGGTCTCACGCCCCGGCGGGCACCCGGTCCAGAAAGCCGAGCACGGCCCTGATCCGGCCCTGCTCGTCCAGCGTGACCACATCCGACCCCGCCACCGGCGCCGAGCCGTCGCTCTCGCTCACCAGCTCCCACGAGAAACGCGCGGTGTGGTGGTGCCCGTCGACGGCGCCGGCGAGGCGGAACACCAGACCCGGGAACTGCTCGCGGGCCGCTCCGATCAGCGCGGCGATCTGCTCGTGGCCGGTGACATCGGCCAGGGGGTCGGTGTAACCGCCGTCCTCGGTCCAGGCGGCGGCGACCGCCTTCGCCCGGGCCGCCGGGTCCTCGGCGTTCCAGGCCTCGAAGTAGCGGGCGACGGCGTCCTCGTAACGGGCGGCGGGTGCGGACATGGGCGATCAGCCTCCGAAAGGTCGTGTGTGCCGGTCAGATCCCGGATCGCGGCTCGCGGCGAACCGGCACGGACCACCCTGCCCGCGCCCGGCGGGACCGTCGATTACCTCCGGCGTCATGCCCCTGGCGACGGCCCACAGGATTTCGGCCAACTCGGGGTGTGAATATGCCAGGAGACTGGCCGGAAAGACATGGTGACAGTGTTTCAGTAGTGAACATACTGACCAGCGAGAGCGCTTCACATCCAGCGACGGCGCCCTCACGCACAGCACGCGAGCCGCAGGACAGCAAGGCCGGGCAGGCAGGCGGGCAGGGCGCAACGGGGGAGGGTCACGTGCACGACGAGTTTCTGTGCCATGTCACGGCGTACGGAGTCTGCGACGGCCGCCGCATCGGGGTCCCGCTGGGTACCTACCGGGCTCCGACCCTCGCCCTCGCCCTGTGGTGGCTGCGCGACCGCGCCTCCTGGATCGCCCAGCGCCTCGACCCCCAGCCCGACGCCGAGCACTTACCGCCGGGCGCGCTCGTGCCGGTCGCCGAGACCGTGCCCGACGTGCCCACCCTGTTGCGCGCCTGGTGCGCCGACCCCGGCCAACAGGAGCGGGTCGCCGAGGAGTTGGCGGCCGGACGGCTGGTGCGCATCGCCACCAGCGACGACACCACCGAGTACGAACTGCTCGCCGAGTCCGTGGACGCCCTGCGCATGCAGCGGACGGCTCCCACCCTGGGCGTGCCTGTGGCCTGAGCCGCTCGCACAGTCATACATCAGGCAGGACCATCGAGGACTTGGCCGCGACGGCCGGTGTCGGATCCGGCGCCGGGCCCGCCCCCGCCCGGATGGGCCGGCCGCAGGGGGAGGAGGGGCCGAAGCCGCACCCGCGCCGGGCCGAACCGGTCTTCGTGGAGCGGACGTAGTGCAGCCTGCGGGCCGGGCGTCAGCCGGGCCGCTCGGCGCCCACCTCACCCCGGCGCCGTACGTGCCGCGCCGCCAGCGCCCCGGCGAATCCGGTCACCAGCCCCCACGGGACGGCCAGGCCCACGGCTCCCCACAGCCGGGGCCTGAGGAACAACTCGCCCGCGAGGCCGCCGCCCAGGTCGCCGATGCCGAGCACGGACAGGCCGAAGTGCGCGGAGATACGTCCGACCAGGCAGATCATGAACACCGTCAGCCCGAGTGCCACCGCCATGTGCACGGCGTGCTGCCAGGCCCGCACCCGGGCCGGTGACCGGGCCGCCATCACGAACGCGGCGGCGACCAGCAGCACCACGTCGACGACCAGCAGCCACCACACCCTGCCGTCGTGCTCGGAGAGCGTCCGCAGATTCAGCTCGGAGATGTCCGGGGTGCGCAGCACCTCGTCGAGCACGTGCGGCATGGGCAGCCCGAACGGCCCCTCCACCCGGCCGTTCCAGGTGGCGCCGAGTCCGATGGTCAGCGCCAGCCACACCAGGTTGGGCATGCCGAGCAGGATCACGGCGAACGTCTCCGCCGTGTGCCCCCGTGTCGCCGCGACGACCAGGGCGGCGACCACACCGATGACGACGCAGGCGAGCAGCAGCGCGACCATCGCGTAGGCGGCCGGCCGCACCGAAGCCTGGAAGCGCAGCAGCCCGGCCGGCAACGGGGCGCCGCGCGACACCAGCAGGGCCAGCACCAGCACACCGGCCAGCCACACCACGCCGACGAACACGGACAGCGGTACGTCGGTGGTGAAACCGACCTTCGGTGAGGCGCCGAACAGATCGCCCAGTTCGCCCAGGTCGTCGTTCCCGAGGGAGATGTCGAACGTGTGGCGTGCGGCCAGGGTCAGACCGATCAGCGCGAGCAGCCACAGGGCCGCGATCCTGGCGGCCCAGCCGGCCAGCTCCGCCGTACCGGCGACCGCCCGGTGCCGCAGGGGCCGCAGGAAGCCCCAGGCGATCACCAACGCCCCGGTGAGCGTGACGGACAGGGGGATGACGGTCAGACCCGCCTGCGTGTCGGCGAGGTCGCCCGCGCTTCCGGAGAGCTTCACGGTGCCCCCCACGGCGGTGACCACGGTCGCCGCGACGACCGGTGCGAGCGCGCCGTCCGGGAGGTCCGCCGCCCCGGCCGCCCACAGGCCCAGCGCGGACACCACCGCCATGGCGAACAGCCCGCCCACCACCGTGGCGAGGGCATGCGCCCAGCCGTGACGGGCGACGGCCCGCTCGCCGGAGGTACGTGCCGGACCGGAGGAGGTGCGCGAACTCACGCTGCCACGCTAAGCAGCACCCACGCCGGACGCCCGTCGGGAGGTCCGTCCGCATCGGCTGGCGAGCCGTACGGGACTTGGGCACGCGCGGCCCGAATACGCGCGGCCCGACTCACCCGGCACGGACCACCAGGGCGTAGTCGCCGAGACCGAGCAGGCGATCGGCCGGCAGGTCGCCGTGGGCCGTACGGATCGCCTCGATACGGCCGGTCTCCGGTTCGAACACGACGTCCTGGACCGTGCCGAGTCCGTCGCCCGTCTCGGTGAGGATCCTGACGCCCGGCAGCTCGTGATGCGGCGGCACCTCGGACGGGACGGCGGCCGAGCGGACGAGCACGGTGTCCGGGCCGATGGCCTGCAGGGCACCCCAGGCCAGCACGGACTCCTTGCGGGAGTGCCGGCGGCGCACCCGGACATGGGTGACCACACCGGCCGGGGCGTCGACCGTCAGCGCTTTGAGCACGCCGATCTCCTCGGCATCGGTCAGCGTCCGGACCGGCAGCCCCCGGGCCTGCGAGAACAACATCATGGCCTCGTACCCTCCTGCCCCTCGTGCCCGTCGTGGAAGGCACCGACCCGGGCGGCGAAGGCCGGCAGGTCGTCGGCCACGTAATGGATGGCGTCCCCCGGGATCACCAGCGTCCGGCCGGAGACCACGAGCGTCTCGCCGCGCGGCACGTACACCCGGTGCCGGCGCCGCCCGGAGCCCCGCGCCAGGGCCCTGCCCGCAGCGATCCTGAAGCCCACGACCCGGCCGCTGGTGCCGCCCTCGACGACGACGTCGAGCACCGTGCCCACCTCGGCGCCCTCCTCGGTCAGCACCCTCGCGTGCAGCACTCGGCCCTGCTGGGCGGCCCGGCGTGCCACCGCCACGGGCGTGTCCGCCAGGTCACCGACATCGACGATCATGACCGCGTCATGGCCCAGAGAGTGCACGGCCGTCCAGGGCAGGCTCTGCTTCAGCGAGCCCGACAGCAGTCCCCGGCCGCTGAGCGTGAAGCCGGTGACCCGTGCGGCGGCGGTGTCGAAGACGGTGTCCTTGACCTCGGCGACGACGTCACCGCCCAGGGTGACCACCGGCAGAGTCGTCAGGCTCCGTGCCGCCCTCAGCTCGTTCATCGCACGACCTCCCCACCGGGCGGGCCCGTACCGCGACGACCGCCCCCCGCCGTCGGCAGCCGGCTGCCGGACCCGGTCCCTGCCGGGTGCCCCGCGGACAGGGGACAATGCCGGGGGCACCGGACGGGCCGAAGACCTGTCAGGACTGCGAAGCCGGGCTCGGGGTACGAGCACTGTGCAGAGCGTCCGGCCAGTCCGGCTTCCCAGAGAGAAACAATGATCGACCACCTGGACGGGGCAGTGATACCGACTGGTTTCGACGTGCCCGTGGAACCGCTGAGGCGGGCGGCACACTACACCGGCGAGCAGGGCTGCATCGCCGAGGCGCGGTCCTTCGCCGCGCTCTTCCTCGACCAGCTCAGGACCGAGTGGTGCGCACGCATCGACGACCGGGCCGACGGGGCGGTGCAGCTCGTCGTGAGCGAGCTGGTCACCAACGCCGACCGGCACAGCAACGGGCCGTACATCCTTGAGCTCGTCGGCACGGACACCGCCGTGACGGTGTCGGTCTACGACAGCAGCTCCGCTCTGCCCCGGATCTTCCCCCGCAACCCCGAGCGGGTCGGGCGGCACGGCCTGGAGATCGTCCACGCGCTCGCGGAGCAGGTCAGTGTGGAGCGGGTGCCGGTGGGCAAGCGGGTACGCGCCGTGCTGCCGCTCGCCGGCGAAACCGATCGCTGAGCCGTCCTCCAGTGCCGCCCTCACAGAGCCCGCACAGAGGCGGGTGCCGTCCCACTCCCGCGCGTGGGGGACGGCACCCGCTGGTCGCCGGCCGCGTCAGGCGCAGCCCAGCTCGCCCAGCATGCCCTCGCGCAGCCGCGTGATGATCCGCTTGATCAGCCGGGAGACGTGCATCTGCGAGCAGCCCAGCCGCTCCCCGATCTCCGCCTGTGTGGCCTCCTCCACGAACCGCATGTGGAGGATCTGCCGGTCCCGCTCGCTGAGCTCCGCCATCAGCGGGGCGAGCGAGTGGAAGTCCTCGACGAGCCGCAGCCCGTCCTCCTCCACGCCGATGAAGTCGGCCAGGACCGCCTCGCCGCCCTCCGGGCCGTCGCCGGTGAGAGCGGCGTCCAGCGACGACGAGTTGTACCCGTTGGCGGCGATCTGCCCCTCGACGACCTCCTTCTCGGAGATGTTCATCAGGGTGGCGAGCTCGGTGACCGTGGGTTCGCGGTCCAGCCGGCTGGCGAGTTCCTCGCGGGCCTTGGCCAGCTCCACCCGCAGTTCCTGGAGCCGCCGCGGCACGTGCACCGCCCACGTCGTGTCCCGGAAGAACCGCTTGATCTCACCGACGATGTACGGCAGCGCGAAGGAGGTGAACTCGACCTCGCGCGACAGCTCGAACCGGTCGATGGCCTTGATCAGACCGATCATCCCGGTCTGGACGATGTCCTCCATGTCGTCGCCGCGGCCCCGGAACCGGCCGGCCGCGAACCGCACGAGCGACATGTTCATCTCGATCAGCGTGTTGCGCGCGTACTGGTACTCGTGCGTGCCCTCTTCGAGTTCCGTCAGGCGCTGGAAGAACTGACGGGACAGCTCCCGGGCGTCCCGTGGAGCCACGGACCGCGGGTCCACGACTCCCGGCAGCGCTCCGTCACCCGTGCCGGCCTCCGCGTTCTCTTCGACGACCTGTGCCTGCGACCGGATCACGGCGGCCTCCATTACCTCTCCCCTGAACGTCACGGCGGACATCTGCCTAGGTCCCTCCGGGTTGCGGGTACCCGGTTCCCTGCCACACATGCGCGGCCGTTCCGGATCCCGTACCGGGCATGGCCGGCGACGGGCCGGCGGGGCAGTGGCGGACGGACCGTGCGGCGGAGCCGCGGCCTCCCAACACCGCCCGGAGAACGGCTCGTTCGACGATTCCACCCAGAGCGGAACGCCGTGCCCTTCCCCTGGCGACCACGCCTCCTAGGCTGGAGAAGTGAGCAACCATGTGCCGAACGAAGCCCGCGTCATCCCCCTGCGCCCGTCCGGCGCGCGCCCCCAGGCCGCCCGTCCGGCCACCGCTCCGCCACGCCACGGGCCGCCGCCTCCCGCCGCGAAGGAGCCCCTGTGGCGCGACCTGGTCGGTGACGTGCTGCGGCGCGAACGTCTCGCGCAGGAGCGCACGTTGAAGGACGTCGCCGACGCGGCCCGGATCTCCATGCCGTATCTGTCGGAGGTGGAGCGCGGCCGCAAGGAGGCCTCCTCGGAGGTCCTCGCGGCCGCCGCCCACGCCCTCGGGCTGAGCCTGGGCGACCTGCTGTCCAGGGCGCAGGGCGAACTGACCCGCGTGACTTCGCGGTACACGGGCGACAGCCGCCGCGGAGCGTCCACCTCGTCGCTCGACGGACTGTGCATGGCCGCCTGAGCCCGTGGACCGGCCGGCGTCTCAGACCCGCACGAGACGCCGGCTGAGCACCTCGTCGGCCAGGCCGTAACTCACGGCCTCCTGCGCGGTGAACACCTTGTCGCGGTCCATGTCGGCCCGCAGGGTCGCCACGTCGTGGTGGGTGTGCCGGGACAGCACCTCCTCCACCTGGGAGCGGATCCGCACCATCTCCTTGGCCTGCAGTGCCAGGTCGGAGACCATGCCGCGCTGCCCGCCGGCGGCCGGCTGGCCGAGCAGCACGCGCGCGTGCTCCAGCACGAACCGCCGCCCGGGGTCCCCGCCGGCCAGCAGCACGGCCGCGGTGGAGGCCGCCTGTCCGACGCAGCACGTCGAGATCGGCGTCCGTACGTAGGACATCGTGTCGTAGATGGCCATCAGGGAGGTGAACGAGCCGCCGGGGGAGTTGATGTAGACCGAGATCTCGCTCTCCGGCGCCGACGACTCCAGATGGAGGAGCTGCGCGATGACGACGTTGGCGACGCCGTCGTCGATCTCGGTGCCCAGGAAGATGATCCGCTCGTTGAGCAGCCGGCTGAAGACGTCGAAGGACCGCTCGCCCTGCGGGGTGCGCTCGATGACGTTCGGAATCGTGTAGCTCCCCATCACTGCAGCCCCATCCTGCGTCGCGTCGTCGCGGGGCGGACGTCCTCGAGGGATTCCACGACCCGGTCCACCATGCCGTACTCCCTGGCCTCCTCGGCCGTGAACCAGCGGTCCCGGTCACCGTCCCGGGAGATCGTCTCCGGGCTCTGGCCGGTGTGCTCGGCGGTGATCCGCTCGATGGTCCGCTTGGTGAACTCCAGGTTCTCCGCCTGGATCTCGATGTCGGCGGTGGTGCCGCCGATACCCGCCGACGGCTGGTGCATCATGATCCGCGCGTTCGGCAGGGCGTAGCGCTTGCCCGGGGCGCCGACGCTGAGCAGGAACTGGCCCATGCTGGCGGCGAAGCCCATCGCCAGCGTGGAGACGTCGTTCGGGATGAGCCGCATCGTGTCGTAGATGGCGAGCCCCGCGTGCACGGCACCACCGGGGCTGTTGATGTACAGGCTGATGTCGGTGCGCGGGTCCTCCGCGGACAGGATCAGCAGCTGGGCGCAGACCCGGTTCGCGGAGACCTCGTCCACCTGCGTGCCCAGCAGCACGATGCGCTGCGCGAGCAGCTGGGCGGCCAGATGGTCGTCGAACCGGGTCGGAGGGGTGTCGCCCTCCTCCGCCCGCGGGGCGAGTGTCGTGAGTGGAGTCATCGGTTCTCCTCGTCGTGGCAGAAGGGCCGCGGACATGCCGCGGACGTGCCGTCGACTCCACTCTTGACCTCGGACGATGCCCGCGGACCTTTTCTCTGCCCTCGGCAGATCCGCTCCCGGCAGAGCCCGCGCCCGTACCGCCGGGCTCAGCCCTTCTCGCGCAACTCCCGGAAGGACGCCCGCACATCACCACGCCGTACGCCCGTCCCGTGCCGGGCAGCTCGTCGGCCGGAGAAAATACCGCCCGCCCGGCCGATGAGTTTCCCGGCGTGGACCGGTCGACACAGATGACAGCGCTCCACGCTCCAGGAGGTACTCATGGCATCCGACGGTTTCACCACGTGTCTCTGGTTCGACGGCCAGGCCGAGGAGGCCGCCCACTTCTACGTGTCGGTCTTCAAGAACTCCAGCGTCGGAAAGACCGCCCGCTACCCCGAGGGAGCGCCCCAGCCCGCCGGCAGCGTGATGACGGTCGAGTTCACGGCCAACGGCCACAGGTTCCTCGGACTCAACGGCGGCCCCATGTTCAAGTTCACCGAGGCGGTCTCCTTCATGATCTTCTGCGAGAACCAGGAGGAGATCGACTACTACTGGACCAAGCTCACCGAGAACGGCGGCGAGCCCGGCCCCTGCGGCTGGCTCAAGGACCGGTTCGGCGTGTCCTGGCAGGTCGTCCCCGACCGGCTCGACGCCATGATCACCGACCCGGACCCGGCGAAGGCGGCCCGGGTGACCCAGGCGTTCATGGCGATGAGCAAGTTCGACATCGCCGCCCTGGACAGGGCGTACGCCGGCGAGTGACGCGCCCCGGACGGGGGCGGGAACCCCTGCCCCTACCGGGACTCGGCCAGGATCTCGGCGATCACATGCCGCGAGTTCTCCGCGACCGGCGGGTTGGTCTCCCAGTAGTACGGCAGTGCGAGGACCGCGATCCGCAGGGCCCAGCCCCGGCCTCGTGCCCACTCGGCCTCGTCCGCGCCCACCGCCTCGCGGAAGACGCCGCGCGCCTCGGCGGGCAGCAGACACCAGGCGCTGATGAGGTCGACGGCGGGATCGCCCACCCCCACCGTGCCGTAGTCGATCACGGCGGTCAGGCGTCCGCCGCTGACCAGCAGGTTCCCGGCCATCAGATCGCCGTGCGCCCAGACCGGCGGCCTGGCGTGCTCCGGGGTGCGCAGGGCCTGTTCCCACAGGTCCGTCACGGCCGCGGTGTCGATCCGCCCCGCCAGCTGCGCGAGCGCCTCACGCACGAACCGGTCCTGCGTCGCCAGGGGCACACCCCGGGAGCCGACCGGGCCCTTGGCCGCGTCGATCCGGCGCAGGGCGGTGACGTACGTCGCCAGGTCCTCGGCGAGCAGTCCGGGTTGCTCCAGCGCGCCGGGCACCGGATTGCGGCCGTCCAGCCAGCCGTACACCGCCCAGGGCCACGGGAAGCCGTCGCCCGGCTCACCCCGCCCGAGAGGCTCGGGCGCGGCGGCGGGCAGCTCCGGTGCCAGCCGGGGCAGCCAGCGCAGTTCGTGTGTGATGGCCTCGACGGCGCGGGGGTGCCGGGGGAGCCGTACGACCTTGTCCGTACCGAGGCGGAACATGGCGTTCTCCGTCCCGGAGGACTCCAGGCGCCGCAGGGGCAGCCCTGCCCACCGCGGGAACCGTCCCGCGATCAGCCGGCCGACGAGCGAGACGTCGATGTCCACTTCGTCCTCATGCATTCGCACCGCACACATGGCGTCATTCGAGCGGTCAACTCGCCGACTGTCGAATGGTTTTCGTGATCTCCCGGGCGATGCGCAGGATGCCGGGGGAGCGGACCGGGCAGGGTTTCGGCGTGGACGTGGTGGGCGCGAGGCAGAAGTGCAGGTAGTCGTCGTCCCGGTGCAGGGCCGTCCGGTCGCGGGACGGCTGAGTGCAGTAGTCGGGATGGGCCCGCTCGTAGGCGGTGCACGGCAGGTACTGCGTCCAGGCGTAGCGGTCCGAGCCCGGACTGACCGCTCTCCCGGCGTCGGCGACGACGCCGCCCGTCGTGGCGGCCAGCCGCTCGTACAGTCCGTTCACCCGGCGCACCCGGTCGGGCGTGATCGGGTCCGGGCCCTGGAGCACCCACACGATCCGCGGCCGGTGGGAGCCGCCGGCCGTCGCGATCTGCTCGACGAGCCTGCGCGCGTCGGCCTCGTACCGCTTGAAGTACCGCTCCCGCGCGCCGTCGTACGTGATTCCGTCCATGCACCAGGTGAAGTCCCAGGCGTTGCCCCAGAACTGCAGCACCACGAAGTCCGGACGCAGCGACCGCACCAGCGCCGCCGCCTTGTCCCGGGCCGGGACGAGAGACCGCTCGGCCGTCCCCTCCAGGTAGTCGCACAGGGTGGTGCCCGAGTAGGGGGCGCTCGTGTACGTCGCGCGCAGGTCCTGGCGTAGCTCCCGGCCGAGGACCTTCTGGTTCTCCATGGCGAGCGAGTCGCCGAGGTACAGCACGGTGGGCGCCTTCACGGGGCCCCGGGAGCTGGGGGAGGCGTGGGCCCGCTGATGCGTGGTCGCGGACACCTCCGGAGCGGAGGGCGGGGGAGTCCCGGGCCCGGACGACGGATCGCCGCACGCGCCGAGCAGTAATCCCGCCACCAGCACCCCCACGATCCACGGTCTGCGCATACGGCAACTCCCGCCCCGGGCCGGTGAAACGGCTCACCAGGCAAGCACAGCCGGACCCCGAGGGGAAGACACTTCACGTCACGTCGTTCACCAGCACCGCCGCCCCGTCGAACCGCCCGGCCTTGAGATCCGCGAGCGCCGCCACGGCCCGCGACAGCGGATACCGATGCGTGGTCGCGCGCACGCCGTACCGCGCCGCGAGGCTCAGGAACTCGCGGCCGTCCTCGCGCGTGTTGGAGGCGACGCTGCGCAACTGCTTCTCGTGGAAGAGCTCGGTCTCGTAGTGCAGGGGAGGCGTGTCGGTGAGGTGGATGCCGGCGACGGCCAGGACGCCGCCGCGGTCCAGGGCGCGCAGGGCGACCGGGACCAGCTCGCCGGCGGGAGCGAACAGGATCGCGCTGTCCAGTGGCTCCGGCGGCCCGGCGTACGCGTCCTGCGCTGAGGCCGCGCCCAGCTCCAGCGCCAGCCGCCGGGCGGCAGCACCGCGCGTCATGACGTGCACGGTGGCGCCCTCGGCGAGCGCCACCTGCGCGCACAGATGGGCGCTGCCACCGAAGCCGTACAGCCCGAGCCGTCCCCCGGGCGGCAGCGCCGCCCGCCGCAGCGCCCGGTGGCCGATGATGCCCGCGCACAGGAGGGGCGCCAGGGACACGTCCGGCACGCCGTCCGGCAGCCGGTAGGCGAACGCCGCCGGCACCGTCGTGTACTCGGCGTAGCCGCCGTCGGCGTGCCAGCCCGTGTACGCGGAGCGGGGACACAGGTTCTCCGCGCCGCGCGCGCAGTACGCGCAACTGCCGTCGGTGCGGCGCAGCCAGGCCACACCGACCCGGTCGCCCGGCGCGAAGCCGCGCACCGCCGCGCCCGCCCCGGCCACCACCCCGACGACCTCGTGACCGGGCGTGACGCCCACCCGGCGCACGGGCAGGTCTCCCTCCACGACGTGCAGGTCCGTGCGGCACACACCGCAGGCGCGCACCCGCACCAGCAGCTCGTCGTCCGCGGGCACCGGCACCGGCTTCTCGACCAGCCGCAGAGCCCCGTCCTCGACCGGCCCCGGCCGTACCACCGACCACGCGCGCATCGTCCCGTCCACCATGCCGCCGCTCCCCGTCCTCACGAAGGCCCCAGGCCAGTCTGCGCCGGAACCGCCCGCTCGGCGCGCGGGTCGGTGCGCGGGTGATTAGCGTGAGAAAACGGACCAACCACCCATTCGGAAGGGCCGCAGTCATGGCCGTGCAATCTGAAGGAACCCCGTGCTGGGCCGACGCGATGTTCAGCGACCTCGAAGGAGCCAAGAGCTTCTACGGAGACGTCCTCGGCTGGACCTTCGCCGAGGCGTCGGCGGAGTTCGGCAACTACACACAGGCCTCTGTCAACGGCAAGGCGGTCGCCGCCGTCGTCCCGCCCATGCCCGGCCAGGAGGGCCAGTCGCAGTGGTGCCTGTACTTCGCGGCCCGGGACGCCGCCGCCACCGCCGCGCGGATCCGTGACAACGGCGGCGAGGTGCTGATGGAGCCGATGCAGGTCGGCGACTTCGGCACGATGTGCCTGGCCCGTGACCCCGGCGGCGTCGTCTTCGGCGTCTGGCAGGCGGGCACCCACGAGGGCTTCGACACGACGGCCGAACCGGGCGCCTACACCTGGGCGGAGGTCTTCACCCGCGAGCCCGAGAAGTCCGACGCGTTCTTCCCCGCCGTCTTCTCCTACCGGCAGAAGGAGATGGCGGACGAGGCGATGGACTTCCGGATCTACGACCTCGGCGACCGCAGCGTGCTGGGCCGGATGACGATGACGGACGACTTCCCGCCCGAGATGCCGCCGTACATCAACGTCTACTTCGCCGTCGAGGACTGCGACGACACCGTCGCGAAGGCCACCAAGCTCGGCGGCGTCCTGCGGTTCGGTCCCATGGACACCCCCTTCGGCCGGTTCGCGGCCCTCAGCGACCCGCAGGGCGCCAACTTCTCCGTCATCGACCTCACCAGGACCGAGGGCGACATGCCGAAGACGACCGACGTGAGCTGAGACCTCCGGCCGGACCGTCCAGGCGGCCATGGCATGATCGAGCCCATGCGTGAACGTGTTGTGGCCGCGTGCGACGGGGCTTCGAAGGGAAATCCCGGGCCCGCGGGCTGGGCCTGGGTCGTCGCCGACGCTTCCGAGAGCCCGGTGCGCTGGGAGGCCGGGCCGCTCGGCAGGGCCACCAACAACGTCGCGGAACTCACCGCGCTGGAGCGCCTGCTGACGGCGACCGACCCGGACGTGCCGCTCGAGATCCGGATGGACTCGCAGTACGCCATGAAGGCCGTCACCACCTGGCTGCCCGGCTGGAAGCGCAACGGCTGGAAGACGTCCGGCGGAAAGCCGGTCGCCAACCAGGACCTCGTCGTGCGCATCGACGAACTGCTGGACGGCCGCTCGGTGGAGTTCCGCTACGTGCCGGCCCACCAGGTCGACGGCGACCGGCT
>NZ_MUKA01000530.1 GCF_002150735.1 Streptomyces africanus | reverse complement strand
CGCAGTACGGGCAGTGCGTGGGCGTGGCGGTGGTCTGCATACCGTTCAGCCTGCTTCCGCCGTGTTACGCCCGGGACGGTTCCCTGTTACGCGGCAGGGACGGCAACCTCCCCGCCGCCACCGCGTCTCCGTGAGGCACAGGCCTGCCCACCTTCACGTCGCCGCCGACCGGCACGGACGTTGCCCTTGTGACCAAAAACGCCACATGTGGCTCATTGCTCTCCTTTCTTGGCCGATCCGGCCTAGTTGAGAGTTGAAGCAGCGCCACTACGCTCTCGCTACGCGCAGCGCTCGCACGACTCCGTACGGCGTTCGAACATCCGACACTCGAACACAGCCAGGAGGCCATCCGACCATGCCTCTGCGCCATCTCACCCCCCATGACCGGCAGCTGTTCCGCCAGTACGGCCGGGGCCCCACCGTCCCCGTCCCCGACCCGCTCCTGCACCACGCCGTCGCCCGGCACGCCGCCGCCACCCCGCACGCCGTGGCCGCCGAACACCAGGGCGCGCACCTCACCTACGGCGAACTCGACCGGTACGCCGACGCCCTCGC
>NZ_MUKA01000529.1 GCF_002150735.1 Streptomyces africanus | reverse complement strand
TGCTCGCGGTCCTCAGCGGCCACCGCCCCGTCCATTCGATGCTCCGCCACACCCGGGGCCGCGCCTACGACGAACTGGCCTGGCTCGCCGAACGCGGCCCCCTGCGCACCCGGGGCGCCCGCCCCGTCGTCCGCGACATCGGCTATTTCGAACCCCGCCCCGGCGCCATCGAGGCCTTCGCCCGCATCGGCGCCGGCGACCGACTGCGCGCCATGGCCTTCCGCCTGGAACTCGGCCAGGACCTCCGCTGGCGCTGCACGGCAGTGGAACTCGGCGGCCCCCGCCCGCCCCGCGCCGAGGCCGACTGACCCCACCGAACCGAAAGGCCGGACACCCTCGGGTGTCCGGCCCTTCAAGCCACTACGGCGCCTCAGCGACTGTCACTTCTTACGACGGCCCCGGCTCCGCGCCTGCTTGCGGCGCTCCGCGCGCGTCAGGCCGTCGGCCTCGGAACGCACCGGCTCCTCGTCGGTTTCGAAGTCGCCCTCGATGGTGCCGCCCTCGCCGTCGACGGTCGGGGCGGAGAAGTGGAGGTTGCGCCGCTGCGGGGCGTCGAGCCCCTTGGCGCGGATCTCCGGGCGGGCACCGGCCTGGGCCGGCACCGTGTCGTGCTTCTCCAGGTCGGCCACCGGCTTGNNCATCGCGCGCAGGCCGATGCCCTCCTGGAGGTAGTCCATCTCGTAGAGGTGCTCGCGCCACTTGCGGTCGAGGACCGACAGCACGACCCGGCGCTCCAGCTCACGCATGATCTCGGAGCCGAGCTGCGCCTCGCGCGCCTCGTACTGCTCGCGGATGTCGTCCTTGATGGAGTCGCCGATGAACTCGGCGGTCAGCCCGGCCCGGTCGCCGGCCGCCTCCTCGAGCTCCTCGATCGTGACGCTGCACGGGTAGAGCTGCTTGAAGGCGCCCCACAGCCGGTCGAGGTCCCAGTCCTCGGGGAAGCCCTCGGCGGTCTCGGCCTGGACGTAGGCGTCGATCGTGTCGTCCATGAAGTGCTGCACCTGCTCGTGCAGGTCCTCGCCCTCCAGGACGCGGCGCCGCTCGCCGTAGATGACCTCACGCTGGCGGTTGAGGACCTCGTCGTACTTCAGGACGTTCTTACGCGTTTCAAAGTTCTGCTGCTCGACCTGCGACTGGGCGGAGGCGATCGCGCGCGTGACCATCTTGTTCTCGATCGGCACGTCGTCCGGGACGTTCGCCATCGACATCACGCGCTCGACCATCTGGGCCTTGAACAGCCGCATCAGGTCGTCGCCGAGGGAGAGGTAGAAGCGGGACTCGCCGGGGTCGCCCTGACGGCCGGAACGACCGCGCAGCTGGTTGTCGATCCGGCGCGACTCGTGCCGCTCGGTGCCCAGCACGTAGAGGCCGCCGAGCTTCTCGACCTCGTCCTTCTCGGCCTGGACGGCCTTCTCGGCGCGCTTGAGCGCCTCGGGCAGGGCCTGCGCCCACTCCTCGATGTGCTCCTCGGGATCGAGGCCGCGCTGGCGCAGCTCCGCCTCGGCGAGGTCCTCGGGGTTGCCGCCGAGCTTGATGTCCGTACCACGGCCGGCCATGTTCGTGGCCACCGTGACGGAGCCCTTGCGGCCGGCCTGGGCGACGATCTGCGCCTCACGGTCGTGCTGCTTGGCGTTCAGCACCTCGTGCTGGATGCCGCGCTTGCTGAGCTGCTGCGAGAGGTACTCGGACTTCTCGACCGAGGTGGTGCCGACGAGGATCGGCTGACCCTTGCGGTGCTTCTCCTCGATGTCGTCGACGACCGCCTCGAACTTGGCGACCTCGGTCCGGTAGATCAGGTCCGACTGGTCCTTGCGGACCATCGGCCGGTTGGTCGGGATCGGCACCACGCCGAGCTTGTAGATCTGGTGGAACTCGGCGGCCTCGGTCATCGCCGTACCGGTCATGCCGCACAGACCGGGCATTTCCTTGCCCTTGTGGTCGTGGCGCTTGTAGAGGCGGAAGAAGTTCTGGAGCGTGATCGTGGCGAGCGTCTGGTTCTCGTCCTTGATCGGCACCCCTTCCTTCGCCTCGATCGCCTGGTGCATGCCCTCGTTGTAACGGCGGCCCGCGAGGATACGTCCGGTGTGCTCGTCGACGATCATGACCTCGTCGTCGATGATGACGTAGTCCTTGTCCTTCTTGAAGAGCTCCTTGGCCTTGATGGCGTTGTTCAGGTAGCCCACCAGCGGGGTGTTCACCGACTCGTAGAGGTTGTCGATGCCCAGCCAGTCCTCGACCTTGCTGACGCCGGACTCGTGGATCGCGACCGTGCGCTTCTTCTCGTCGACGTCGTAGTCGCCGGTCTCCTCGATGCCCTTGAGCGGCTGGCCCGCCTCGCCGCGCTTGAGGCGCTTGACCAGCTTGGCGAAGTCGCCGTACCACTTGGTGGCCTGGTCGGCCGGGCCGGAGATGATCAGCGGCGTACGGGCCTCGTCGATGAGGATGGAGTCGACCTCGTCGACGATGGCGAAGTTGTGGCCGCGCTGGACGAGCTCGTCCTGGGACCACGCCATGTTGTCACGCAGGTAGTCGAAGCCGAACTCGTTGTTCGTGCCGTAGGTGATGTCGCTGGCGTACTGCTCGCGGCGCTGAGCCGGCGTCATGTTGGCGAGGATGCAGCCGACGGTCAGACCGAGGAAGCGGTGGACGCGGCCCATCATCTCGGAGTCGCGCTCGGCCAGGTAGTCGTTCACCGTGATGATGTGGACGCCCTCGCCGGACAGCGCGTTCAGATACGCCGGCAGCGTGCCGACGAGGGTCTTGCCCTCACCGGTCTTCATCTCGGCCACGTACCCCATGTGCAGGGCGGCGCCGCCCATCATCTGCACGTCGTAGTGCCGCTGGCCCAGGACGCGCTTGGCGGCCTCGCGGACGGTGGCGAACGCCTCGGGAAGCAGGTCGTCCAGCGTCTCGCCGTCCGCGTAGCGCTGCTTGTACTCATCGGTGAGGGCCCGCAGCTCGGCGTCGGAGAGGTCGACGAAGTCCTCTTCGATGGAGTTGACCTGGTCCGCGATGCGGTGCAGCTTGCGCAGGATCTTGCCTTCGCCTGCACGCATGATCTTCGAGAGGACGGACACGGGGGTTGGTCTCCTTGCCGGTCGGGCCTGGGACGGTCGGTTACCACTTGACTTACTGAGCAACGGCCATCGTATGCGAGGACCCCACCGCGCCGGGAGGGCCTGCCGTGACGGCGACCGTCCGCTGCTTCATTTCGCTTTCACTCTGCTTCAAAGGGGACAACGTCCGGGCCCCCCGGATAGTGCCGCATCCCTCACCCGAATTGCGCGAAGCGTGATGACTCACTCACGAACAGCAAACAGATGGCGCTTGTGGGGGCCTCCCACCACAATCGGCCGATGGACCCCGTCACCCTCACCACGGACCGCCTCCTGCTGCGCCCGGTCGGCGCCCAGGACACCGACGCGGTGTACGGCGCCTGCCAGGACCCGGACATCCAGCGCTGGACCACGATCCCTTCCCCGTACCTGCGCGAGCACGCCGAGGCCTTCACGGAACAGTTGGTCCCCGACGGCTGGGCGGACGGATCCATGTACACCTTCGGCGTCTTCCTCCTCTCCGGAGAACTCGCCGGCATGGTCGGCATCACCCTGCGCGCCCTGGGCGTGGGCGAGATCGGCTTCTGGGCCGCCAAGGAGCACCGTTCCCACGGCTACATCACGGAGGCCGCCCTCACGGCCTGCCGGTGGGCCTTCGTCCAAGTGGCGATCGACCGCGTCGAATGGCGCGCCGAGGTGGGCAACCGCGCCTCCCGCGCGGTGGCGGAACGAGCCGGCTTCACCATCGAAGGCACGTTGCGCGCCGCGACCGACAACAAGGGCGTACGCCGCGACACCTGGATCGGCTCCCTGCTCCCCTCGGACCTGGGCCTCCCGTCGACGGCCCCGTACTTGCCGGCGCGCGCGTAGCTGTCCGAGCTGCCTCAGCTGCGGGCAATCGTGCCTCCCTCAGTGCCTCAAGGGCCTGGGAGGTACCCAGGGCGGCACGGGTGGGCGCAGCGGCACCCCGCTACGCCGGG
>NZ_MUKA01000073.1 GCF_002150735.1 Streptomyces africanus | reverse complement strand
GATGAACCCCGGCCCCGCCCCCCGCCGCAGGAAGACCCGCGCCCTGCTCGCCGCCGTGGCCGTCACCGTCGCCCTCGCAGCGGCCGGCACCACGGTCGCCCTGCTCAGAGACTCGGACGGCACGGACCCGGGTGACCGGACCGACGCTGCCCGAGTGGATGCCGCGGACTCCGCGTCCGAGTCCGGACGTACCGACGACGGCTCGAACGCTCCCAGGCCCGAAGGCAAGGGCGACGAGAAAGGCAAGGCCCCGTCGAAGAAGCCCCGGGACAAGGAGCCGGAGCCCACCGGCCGGGCGACCACCCCCGCCCCCGCCAAGTCCGCCGGCGGCACCACCGGCGACACGAGCGGTGGACGCGGCGCCACCACCGGCGGCGCCACCAGTGGCGGTTCCGGCGACGGCGGCACGGCAGGCGGCGGAACCACCACGCCCGCACCGGTCTGCCACGCCATCGGCGGCGGCAAGTACAACTGCCAGGTCTGGAAGACTGCCGCGTCGTACACCGCCTCCGGCGCCGAGGCCGGCGTCCTCAAGGCCGGCACCAACTACTTCTACTGCCAGCAGAACCTCGGCCGGCGAGAGACCGACGGCCGGTGGACCAACGTCTGGTGGGCCAGGACCGACGACGACAGCGGCAACACGGACGTCTGGGTCAGCGACGTCTACATCAAGGGCGGCGACAACGACGCGCCCGTCCCCGGGCTCCCGGTCTGCTGAGCGCGCAGCGACACCGCCGCGTACCGCTCCAGCCCGGACGCCGTCACCAGCTTCTCCTCGACGAACAGCCGCGTGCCCCGCTCGCACAGCCGCCGGTCGGAGCGGGCCCGTACGCAGAACTCCTCGGGCACCACACCGAACAGCTCCCGGAAGCGCGGCAGGCCGACGAGCAGCTCGGTGAGCAGCACCCGCTGGCCCGGGTGGGTGCGCGGCACGCCGGTGCCGTCGTGCAGGACGCCGTGCCGGTTGACGTACGCGTAGGCGCCGGGCAGGCGGGTGCCGTCCGCGAGGTCGATGCGCACGTCGGGCGAGGGAAGCCAGGCGCGGTCGTAGTTGCCGGCCGGCAGCGGCACGCCCTCGCTCGCGTCGATCACGGCGAGCTGCTCGGCGTCGAGCCAGATGACGAACAACTCCCGCACGGTGTCCGGGGCGCTGACCGGCGAGGCCGACACATACCCCATGCGGCTCACATGCGCCGACACACCGGCGTCGACACCCGTCACCCGGGCCTTCACCATCGGGATCGGCGACATGATCCCGAACTCCACCATCTTGTGCCGCAGTTGCCCGGGGCAGGCGTTGGAGCCGATGGCGAGAACCGGGGCGCGGTCCTCGAACACGAGCCGGTCCAGCGGCAGGAAGCGGTCCCCGTCGAGGAGCCCGGAATCGGCGGGCCACGCGCCCGGGTAAAGCAGGGGATGCTCGCGCGGGGCCTCGGCCAGGCCGAGTGCTCGCAGCGTGCGATCGGCCAGGTGCTCCATAGGCTCCGTATGTTCCGTGTGGTCTGTATGTTCAGTATGTTCCGTGGGATGGTCCATGGGCCGCTCAGTCCGCCGGGGGCAGCTCGCCCGAGCCGCGGGTGATCAGCCGGGTCGGCAGCTCGATGCGTTCGGGGGCGACGAGAGTGCCGTCCAGCTGCCGGAAGAGGCGTTCCGCGGCGGTCCGGCCGATGGCCGCCGCGTCCTGGGCGACGACGGTGACACCCGGCTGGAGCAGGTCGGCCAGCTCGATGTCGTCGAAGCCGACCAGGGCGACCCGGCGGGCCTGCTCGGCGAGCACGCGGATCACGGTGACGGTCACCCGGTTGTTGGCGGCGAAGATCGCGGTGACGGGGTCCCGGCCGGTCAGCATCTCCTCGGCCGCCCCGCGCACCCGCTCGGGGTCGGTGACACCGAGGGACATCCAGGAGTCCGCCACCGGTATGCCGGCGTCCTCCATCGCGGCCCGGTAGCCGCGCAGCCGCTCGGCGGCGGTGTGGATACGGGGCATGTCGCCGATGAAGCCGATCCGGCGGTGCCCGTGGGCGATGAGGTGGGCGACGCCGTCCCGGGCGCCGCCGAAGTTGTCCGACAGCACCACGTCGGCGTCGATGTGCCCGGCCGGCCGGTCCACGAACACCGTGGCGACACCCGCCTTGAGCTCCGGCTCCAGATACCGGTGGTCGTCACCGGCCGGGATCACCACCAGCCCGTCCACCCGCCGCGCGCACAGGGCCAGCACCAGCTCCTGCTCGCGGTCCGGGTCCTCCGCGCTGGAGCCGTTGATCAGCAGGGCGCCGTGCGCGCGGGCCACCTCCTCGACCGACCGGCTCAGCGGCCCGTAGAACGGGTCCGCGAGGTCCTCCAGGACCAGGCCGATGCTCGCCGTCCGGCCCTTGCGCAGCACCCGCGCGCTGTCGTTGCGGCGAAAACCGAGTGCCTCGATCGACTCCTGGACACGCCGCTCCGTCTCCGGGGTCACGCCCGGCTCCCCGTTCACGACGCGGGAGACCGTCTTCAGCCCGACCCCGGCACGGGCCGCGACGTCCTTCATGGTCGGCCGGGTGCCGTAGCGCGCTGCGGAGCGGAGGTTGGTCTGGGGCACGGTGCGGTGTCCTGTCCTGTCGTCCACGGGGGTGCGTCGGTCCTGGGTTTGTATGAGGATGTGGCGTCGAGCATAGAGCCTGGACAACGTTGTCAGGCTCGGGGGAGACTGTCCACCGCAATCTCCGGACCGTGCTCCGCCGCTGGCCGGCCAGTCCTTTCACCGTAGACGGGGAGTCCCGACACTCATGCACACCGACCTCGTGGCCGCGCTCGACATCGGCGGCACCAAGATCGCCGGCGCTCTGGTGGACGGCCAGGGACGGATCCTCGTCCGCGCCCAGCGGCCGACGCCCGCCCGGGAGGACGGTGACACCGTGATGCGGGCCGTGGAGCAGGTGCTCGGTGAACTCACCGGGGCGCCGCTCTGGGCGCGCGTCACGGCCGTGGGGATCGGCAGCGCCGGCCCTGTCGATCGGTCGGCGGGCACGGTGAGCCCGGTGAACGTGCCCGGCTGGCGCGACTACCCGCTCGTCGGGCGCGTGCGGGCCGCGGCCGGGGACCTGCCCGTCGAGCTGATCGGCGACGGTGTGGCGATCACGGCGGCCGAACACTGGCAGGGTGCCGCCCGTGGCCATGACAACGCGCTGTGCATGGTCGTCTCCACGGGCGTCGGCGGCGGCCTGGTGCTCGGCGGCCGGCTGCACGCCGGGCCCACCGGGAACGCCGGCCACATCGGCCACATCAGCGTGGACCTCGACGGCGATCTGTGCCCGTGCGGCTCGCGCGGCTGCGTGGAGCGCATCGCGAGCGGCCCGAACATCGCCCGGCGCGCCCTGGAGAATGGCTGGCGGCCCGGTCCCGACGGCGACCCGTCCGCCGCCGCGGTGGCCGCCGCGGCCCGGGCCGGCGACCCGGTCGCCGTCGCCTCCTTCGAGCGTGCCGCCCAGGCTCTGGCCGCCGGGATCGCCGCGACCGCGACCCTCGTGGAGATCGACATCGCCGTGATCGGCGGGGGAGTGGGCAAGGCGGGCGACGTCCTGTTCGCCCCCCTGCGCAAGGCCCTGAGCACCTACGCGACGCTGTCCTTCGTCCGGCACCTGACCGTGGCTCCGGCCCAGATGGGCACCGACGCCGGTCTGGTGGGCGCGGCGGCGGCAGCGTTGGCCAGGCGGACGGACGCGGCCGCGGCGGGGGTGTGAGAGGTAGGAACGTCGAGGCGGGGCAGGTCCTCGACATGTACCGCACCTGACGCGCTGCACCGGGGGCGCCGGTCCGGGATACCGGGTTTTCCCCCGGAAAGCGACCGAATGTCAGTGCGATGTGGCACGATCGCGCATGTGAGCAGCAGACCCGCCCCCGCGCAGCGCCTGCGCGATCTCGCCCTCCTGCGCCAGGTCAAGGACCGGATCGACCGGGAGTACGCACGGCCGCTGGACGTCGAGGCGCTGGCCCGGGGTGTGCACATGTCGGCCGGGCATCTCAGCCGCGCGTTCAAGTCGGCGTACGGCGAGTCGCCGTACAGCTATCTCATGACGCGCCGCATCGAGCGCGCCATGGCGCTGCTGCGCCGTGGGGACCTCAGCGTGACCGACGTGTGTTTCGAAGTCGGGTGCTCGTCGCTGGGCACGTTCAGCACCCGCTTCACCGAACTGGTCGGCATGCCGCCCAGCGCCTACCGGCGCCAGGCGGTCCTCGCCACCGCGGGCATTCCGTCGTGCGTGGCGAAACAGGTGACCAGACCGATCAGGAATCGAGAAGCGCCCACCCCGGACCGAAACTAGCGTGAAGGCCATGGACCTCACCATTCACGCCAGCTTCCTTCCGCACGACGACCCGGACGCCGCCCTGGCGTTCTACCGCGACACCCTCGGTTTCGAAGTCCGCAACGACGTCGGATACCAGGGCATGCGCTGGATCACGGTCGGCCCCGTCGGCCAGCCCGGCACGAACATCGTGCTGCATCCGCCGGCCGCCGACCCCGGCATCACCGAGGACGAGCGCAAGACCATCGCCGAGATGATGGCCAAGGGCACGTACGGCAGCATCCTGCTGGCCACCCGCGATGTCGACGCCGTATTCGAACAGGTGCAGGCGGGCGACGCCGAGGTGGTCCAGGAGCCCGTGGACCAGCCGTACGGCGTTCGCGACTGTGCCTTCCGCGACCCCGCGGGCAACATGGTCCGCATCCAGCAGCTCAAGCCGTGACGGCCCGGTAGCAGCCGGCCCACCGATCCGCACTCCACACGCAACACCCCCGTGCCGCGCCTCAGGGCCGGCGCGGGGACCCAGATCGTCCGACCGCGGCAGCCCCGCCCGACAGATGGAGACCGATGAGCATGGCCACGAGGACGGACAGACAGTCGTCCGGACCGCACGTCGCCGACAGCCACGATGTGATCCGTGTGCACGGCGCGCGCGAGAACAACCTCAAGGACGTCAGCATCGAGATCCCCAAGCGCCGGCTGACGGTGTTCACCGGCGTCTCCGGCTCGGGCAAGAGCTCGCTCGTGTTCGACACGATCGCCGCGGAGTCGCAGCGGCTGATCAACGAGACCTACAGCGCCTTCCTCCAGGGCTTCATGTCCAACCGGGCCCGGCCCGAGGTCGACGTGCTCGACGGGCTGACGACCGCGATCGCCGTGGACCAGCAGCGGATGGGCGGCGACCCCCGCTCCACGGTCGGTACCGCCACCGACGCCAACGCGATGCTGCGCATCCTCTTCAGCCGGCTCGGCAAGCCGCACATCGGCCCGCCCAGCGCGTACTCCTTCAACACCGCCTCGGTCCGGGCGAGCGGCGCGATCACCGTCGAGCGCGGCGCCAAGACCAAGGCGCAGAAGGCGACCTACGAGCGCACCGGCGGCATGTGCAACCGCTGCGAGGGCCGCGGCAAGGTCTCCGACATCGACCTCACCCAGCTCTACGACGACTCCAAGTCGCTGTCCGAGGGCGCGTTCACCATCCCCGGCTGGAAGTCGGACAGCCAGTGGACCGTGCAGGTCTACGCCCAGTCGGGCTTCGTCGACCCGGACAAGCCGATCCGTGAGTACACCAAGAGGGAGCTGCACGCCTTCCTCTACGGGGAACCGGTCAAGGTCAAGGTCAACGGCGTCAACCTCACCTACGAGGGACTGATCCCCAAGATCCAGAAGTCGTTCCTGTCCAAGGACAAGGAGGCGATGCAGCCGCACATCCGGGCGTTCGTGGAGCGGGCGGTCACCTTCACCGTCTGTCCCGAGTGCGACGGCACCCGGCTGAGCGAGGGCGCCAGATCCTCGAAGATCGACGACATCAGCATCGCCGACGCCTGCGCGATGGAGATCAGGGACCTGGCCGAGTGGGTCCGGGGGCTCTCGGAGCCGTCCGTGGCGCCGCTGCTCACCGCGTTGCAGGGGACGCTCGACTCCTTCGTGGAGATCGGCCTGGGGTATCTCTCGCTCGACCGGCCGGCGGGCACGCTGTCGGGCGGCGAGGCGCAGCGCGTGAAGATGATCCGCCACCTGGGCTCCTCGCTCACGGACGTCACCTACGTCTTCGACGAGCCGACCATCGGCCTGCACCCGCATGACATCCAGCGGATGAACGGCCTGCTGCTGCGGCTGCGGGACAAGGGCAACACGGTGCTCGTCGTGGAGCACAAGCCGGAGGCGATCGCGATCGCCGACCACGTCGTCGACCTGGGCCCCGGCGCCGGCACGGCGGGCGGCACCGTCTGCTTCGAGGGCACGGTCGAGGGGCTGCGGGCCGCGGACACCGTCACCGGCCGGCACCTCGACGACCGGGCCACCCTCAAGGAGACGGTCCGCAAGGCCACCGGCGCGCTGGAGATCCGGGGCGCGACGGCGAACAACCTCCGGGACGTCGACGTCGACATCCCGCTCGGAGTGCTCACCGTCGTCACCGGTGTCGCCGGCTCCGGCAAGAGCTCCCTGCTGCACGGGTCGGTCCCCGCCGACGCGGGCGTCGTCTCGGTGGACCAGAGCCCGATCAAGGGCTCGCGGCGCAGCAACCCCGCGACCTACACCGGGCTGCTCGACCCCATCCGCAAGGCGTTCGCCAAGGTCAACGAGGTGAAGCCGGCCCTGTTCAGCGCCAACTCCGAGGGCGCCTGCCCCACCTGCAACGGCGCGGGCGTCATCTACCTCGACCTCGGCATGATGGCCGGCGTCGACACCCCCTGCGAGGACTGCGAGGGCAAGCGGTTCCAGGCCTCGGTGCTGGAGTACCACCTCGGCGGCCGGGACATCAGCGAGGTCCTCGCGATGTCGGTGGCCGAGGCCGAGGAGTTCTTCGGCGCCGGCGAGGCACGCACCCCGGCCGCGCACAGGATCCTGGAGCGGCTCGCCGACGTCGGCCTCGGCTACCTCACCCTCGGCCAGCCGCTCACCACGCTCTCCGGCGGCGAGCGGCAGCGCCTCAAGCTGGCCACGCACATGGCGGACAAGGGCGGCGTCTACGTCCTCGACGAGCCGACGACCGGCCTCCACCTCGCGGACGTGGAGCAGCTCCTGGGCCTGCTCGACCGGCTCGTCGACTCCGGCAAGTCGGTCGTCGTCATCGAGCACCACCAGGCGGTCATGGCGCACGCCGACTGGATCATCGACCTCGGTCCCGGCGCCGGCCACGACGGCGGCCGGATCGTCTTCGAGGGCACGCCGGCCGACCTCGTCGCGGCCCGCTCCACCCTGACCGGGGAGCACCTGGCGGCGTACGTGGGCGCCTGACGGCGTTCGCGGGGGTGGTGAGACGGGCACGCCGAAGGCTCGTCTCACCACCCACGATTTTGGACATAAGGCGCAAAAGTGTGAATATCGCCCGCCTTCGAGGGCACTCCGTTCCCTGACCTCCCACAGAACGGAGCCGCTGATGATCATCAAGAAGATGCACGAAATGGGCGTCCGCAGCGAGCACGCCTACATGGCCGCCATGGCATCCATCGGCCTCAGTGTGGCCGCCTGGGTGGGCTCCCTGAAGATCGAACCCGGCACCAACGTCGCCCGTGCCGACCGCTGGGGCATCTTCGTCGGCGAGTGGGCGCCCACGTTCTTCGGTCTCGGACTCGCCCTGTCCCACTACGAACAGCAGGACGGCACGCTCACCGCCGACGTCCACGAGTTCCGCCAGACGCAGAAGGCCGGCTGAACGGCCCGCTCCGGCGAGCGCCCGGCGCCGTTCCCGCGCACCCTGGTGCCATGGCGTCCGTGAAACCCGTCGTGGTCTACCCGCCCGCCACGGACGGTGGCCGGCGGGTACGCGTGGACGACCAGTTCCTGGGGATCGCGTACGGGCTGCTGGACGTCGCCGAGTTCCTGCGGCGGGCGGGCATCGAGGACGCGGACCAGGCGTACGTGGCGGCGTCGGGCCTGATCGAGTGGCGCGGCGGCGGGCCGGGCACGTGGGGTACGGGGCCCGGGTGAAGCCGGCGCTTCCCCCGAACGGCCCAGCAGCGTGACCCCGGAGCGGGTCCGGCAGTTGAGTCGGGCATGAAGAAGCGCAGCATGCTCGCCATCGCCTCCCTGGCCACCGGCTTCGTCGTCGCCGCGGTCACTCCGTCGCACGCCATCGGGGAGCAGCTCCCCTCCATCAACGTGGACGAGACCCTCAAGACGCTCGACCAGGCCGTCGGCAAGGACGGCCTCTCCGTGGCCGGTAAGGATGGCGTCCAGAAGAAGAAGGGCGTCCAGAAGAAGGGCACCCCGAAGAAGAAGGGCTGACGAGCCGCTCCGGCCCCCGGCCCAGGCGCCGGCGCTCCCCGACCGAGGGGGGCGTCGGCGCCGTCGTCATGCGCCCTCAACTGCGGCTGGTTTCCGTGGCAGGGTGGAGCGGGCAAGCCTCAGGGGGCCAACAGAAGAGGGGGACCTGTGACCGTCGTCTGGATCAACGGCGCGTTCGGTGCGGGGAAGACCACCACCGCACAGGAACTGATCGAACTGATCCCGAACAGCGCGCTCTTCGACCCCGAGGTCATCGGCGGAGCGCTCCGGTATCTGCTACCGCCCAAACGCCTCGCCGAGGTCGGCGACTTCCAGGACCTGCCGATGTGGCGACGGCTCGTGATCGACACGGCGGCCGCGATGCTCGCCGAGCTCGGCGGGACCCTGGTCGTTCCCATGACCCTGCTGCGCCAGGAGTACCGCGACGAGATCTTCGGGGGCCTGGCCGCCCGCAGGATTCCGGTCAGGCACATCCTGCTCGCTCCGGCCGAAACGATACTGCGGGAGCGGATAGCGGGCCGCGAGGTTCCGCCGGACCTGACCGACGGCGAGATGCGAATACGCCAGTGGTCCTTCGACCACATCGAGCCGTACCGCGCCGCCCTCGCCTCCTGGCTCACCACCGACGCCCACCCGGTCGACACCAGCGACCTCACGCCCCACGAGACCGCCGCCCGGATCGCCGAGGCGGTCAACAGCGGCTCCGTGCCGGTCTGCGACATCGTGCAGACGCCCGAGCCCACCGCCGAGACACTCGCCGCCGGGGTGCTCCTCTTCGACGAACAGGACCGGGTGCTGCTCGTCGACCCCACCTACAAGGCCGGCTGGGAGTTCCCCGGCGGGGTCGTCGAACCCGGCGAGGCGCCCGCGCGCGCCGGTGTCCGGGAGGTCGCCGAGGAGACCGGCATCCACCTCGACGAGGTACCGAGCCTCCTCGTCGTCGACTGGGAACGCCCCTCGCCCCCCGGGTTCGGCGGACTGCGGCTCCTCTTCGACGGCGGCCTCCTCGACTCGGCGGAGGCCGGACGGCTGCTGCTGCCCGGGCCGGAGCTGCGCGACTGCCGCTTCGTCACCGAGGAGGAGGCCGCCGACCTCCTGCCACCGGTGCGCTACGAGCGGCTGCGCTGGGCCCTGCGGGCCCGGGAACGCGGAGCGGCGTTCTATCTGGAGGCCGGGGTGCCGGTCGGCTGACGCCGAGTTCTCCGTCCGTGCCCTTTACCCGGCGCGGGGGATTCCGAGGGAAAAGCAAAAGGAAACGTCCAGGCAGCCACTGCCAATCGCTGCCCAAGGAATCTCCCGCACTCCCTCACGCGGCGGGTAATCAAATTCCCCGCGCTCGTCAACACTTTTCCATGAGCGCAAACAATCCCTTTTCCGGCCCCTGCTCGGCTTGACCGGACTCGCACGTCATTGCGAAAGTCCGCAGAGTCTCACGGCGGCACTTCCGACCGCCACTCAATTTCCTTGCCTCAGGGGCAGATCCGGGATGTCCGTACGATGACCACGCAACACCAGTCGGCCGACGCCGGCGGCGCCACCGCGCTGCTGACCGAGCCGTCGACGCAGGACCCCCGCCCCGCCGACACGGTCGTCGCCGGCCGCTCACCGGCCCGCATGGCCTGGAAGCGGATCAGGCGGGACAAGGTCACCCTGGCCGCCCTGGCGGCCACCCTCCTGTTCATCGCGATCGCCCTGCTCGCGCCGGTCCTCACCGCCCTGACCAGCTGGGGACCGATCACTCCCGACAACAGGGCGATCAACCCCGACACGGGCAACTTCCCCTACGGATCGCTGGGCGGCATCAGCGCCCAGCACCTCCTCGGTGTCGAACCGGGCACCGGCTACGACCTGTTCGCCCGCATCGTCTACGGCCTGCGCACCTCCCTCTACGTGGGGTTCGCCTCGGCCGTGCTGTCCACCGCGGTCGGTGTCGTGGCGGGGCTCGCGGCCGGCTACTTCGGCGGCTGGGTCGACTCCCTGCTGTCCCGGGTCATGGACGTCATGCTGGCCTTCCCGCAGCTGCTGTTCATCATCGCGCTCACCCCGGTGATCCAGAACGCCCTGCAGACCAACACCCACGGCGGCACCGACGAGAACCTCCGCCTCCTCGTCCTGGTCCTCAACATCGCCGTCTTCGCCTGGGCGTACACCGCCCGTCTGGTGCGCGGACAGGTACTGTCCCTGCGCGAGCGGGAGTTCGTCGACGCCGCGCGGCTGATGAGCGCCGGGCGGCGGCACATCCTCTTCCGGCAGCTGCTGCCCAACCTGTGGGCGCCGATCCTGATCTCCTTCGCCCTCGCCGTCCCGCAGAACATCACCACCGAGGCGGCCCTGTCGTACCTGGGCGTCGGCGTCATCCCGCCCAACCCCGACTGGGGAGCGCTGCTGTCGGACGCCTCCCAGTTCTTCCTCCAGGACCCGATGTACCTCTTCGTACCCGGTGTCCTGCTCCTCCTGCTGGTCCTGGCGCTCAATCTCCTCGGGGACGGCGTCCGGGACGCCCTGGACCCCCGCGCCCGGCGCGGCTGACAAGCCACCACCCCCCGAGTGTCGGCCCGGCGGCCCCACGAACGGCCGCCGAGCCCGTAGCAAGAACGGAGTTTCCTCAATGACGCGCAGCACGCGCAGATCGCGCACGGTCGCTCTCACGGCCTCCGCCGTGATGATCGCCCTGGGGGCCACCGCATGCGGAGGTTCCTCCGGCAACAGCGCCGGCGGCGCTCCCGGAAAGGGCGGCACCCTCACCGTCCTGAACAAGGCGGACTTCGACCACCTCGACCCCCAGCGCGTCTACACGACCGAGGGTTCGAGCATGGACCAGGAGATCGTCCGGGACCTGACGGGCTGGGACGAGACGGGCTCCAAGCCGAAGCTCGTCGGCGACCTGGCCACCGACACCGGGACACCGTCCAAGGGCGCCACGGTCTGGACCTTCCACCTGCGGCACGGCATCAAATACCAGGACGGCACCGAGGTCACCGCACCCGACGTCAAGTACGGCGTCGAGCGGTTCTTCTCCTCCGACATCAACGGCGGCCCGCCCTACGCAGCCCAGTGGCTCGTCGGCGGCGCCGACTACAAGGGCCCGTACCAGGGCAAGCAGCTCGACTCCATCCAGACGCCGGACAAGTACACGATCGTCTTCCATCTGAACCAGCCGGTGGCCGACTTCAACGAGACCACCACGATGACCGGCTGGGCGGCCGTGCCCAAGGCCCACGACACCGGCTCGACCTACGACACCAAGGTCTGGTCCGACGGTCCGTACATGATCAAGTCCTACACCAAGAACAAGGAACTCGTCCTCACCAGGAACACGCACTGGTCCCAGGCGACCGACCCGATCCGGCAGCAGAACGTCGACGAGATGGACGTCAGGTTCGGCCAGGACGAGTCGGCCATCGACCAGCAGATCAAGTCCGACGCCGGAACCGCCCAGACCTCGATCCAGCAGTGGCCCATCGCAGGATCCGACCTGGCCCAGCTCGCCGGCGACCCGTCCCTGAAGAGCCGTTACTACAAGATCGCCGCGCCCGGCATCAACTACCTGGCCATCAACACCACCCGCGTCAAGGACCCCAAGGTCCGCCAGGCGATCGAGTACGCCGTCGACAAGACGACGGTCCGCGGCGCCTTCGGCGGCTCCGCCTACGGCGACTACGCCACCACCATGCTGAGCCCCGGCATCGGCGGCTACAAGAAGTTCAACCTGTACAGCGCCAACCCGGCGGGCAACCTCACCAAGGCCAAGGCCCTGATGAAGCAGGCGGGCGACCCGAAGCCCACCATGTCGATCGCCGTGGAGAACACGCCCACCCAGGAGCACTTCGCCGACGCGGTGAAGACCGCGCTGGAGCACATCGGCATCCACGTCAACATCTCCCCGATCGACGCGGCGAACTACTTCAGCACCGTCAACAACACGAAGAACCAGTACGACCTGACCTGGGGCGACTGGATCGCCGACTGGCCGAACGCCTCCACGGTGCTGCCGACCCTCTTCGACGGCCGGCTGATCAAGAAGAACCCGCAGGCCAACCAGGACCTGTCGTACCTGAACGACCCCAAGGTCAACGCGCTGATCGACAAGGCCGCCAAGATGACCGACGTCCAGCAGCGCAACGCCGCCTACGGACGGATGGACGAGCAGATCCTCAAGGACGCCGCCGTGGTCCCGCTGACGTACATGAACTTCAGCGACATGTCCGGCTCGAAGGTCGGCGGTGTCATCCCCGACACGATCCTGGCCGAGCCGAGCCTGGTCCACGTCTACGTCAAGCACTGACGGACCCCACTCCTTCGAACCCCGCCGGCGGCCCCGGCCGCCGGCGGGCATCCCCCTCACGTCAGGTCCCGGCACCCCATGTTTCGTTACCTCATCAGACGCCTGCTGGCAGCGGCCGTGATCATGCTGGTGATCACCACGATCACCTTCTTCATCTTCTTCGCGCTGCCGTCCGACCCCGCCCTCCTGGCCTGCGGAAAGACCTGCTCCCCCTCCCGGCTCGCGGAGATCAAGCACTCGCTGGGCCTGGACCGGAGCTACCTGACGCAGTACTGGGAGTTCTTCAAGGGCCTGTTCATCGGCCGCGACTTCGGCGACCAGAGCGTCCGCATCCACTGCGGAGCGCCCTGCCTCGGCGTCTCCTTCCAGACCGACACCCCCGTACTCACCACGCTCCTGCAGGACTTCCCGGCGGACCTCTCCCTCGGCGTCGGCGCCGCGGTGGCGTTCCTGGTCCTGGGCGTCGGCCTCGGTACGGTGGCCGCGGTCCGCAGGGGCAGGGCCGCCGACAAGGCGGCGGTCGGACTGGCCCTGTTCGGCGTCTCGGTGCAGATCTACTTCATCGGCCTGCTCCTGCTGTACCTCTTCGTCGACAAGTTCCAGATCCTGCCGGCCTCCGGCTACACGCCGATCACCGAGGACCCGGCCGGCTGGTTCAAGGGGCTGGTCCTGCCGTGGATCACCCTGGTCATCGTCTACCTCGCGATGTACACCCGGCTCACCCGCTCCTCCATGCTGGAGGTCTTCGCCGAGGACTACATGCGCACCGCCCGCGCCAAGGGCCTGCCGGCCGCCACCGTCGTCCTCAAGCACGGGCTGCGGGCCGCCATCACCCCGATCATCACCATCTTCGGCATGGACCTCGGCTCCCTGATCGGCGGCTCCGCGGTCATCACCGAGTCCGTGTTCGGCATCAACGGCATCGGCAAGCTCGCGGTCGACTCCGTCCAGAACTCCGACCTGCCGGTCATCCTCGGCACCACGCTCTTCGCCGCGACATTCGTCGTCCTCGCCAACGTGGTCGTCGACCTGGTGTACGGCCTCGTCGACCCCCGCGTGCGCCTCGCCTGAGCCCCTCTTTTCGTCCTTAGGAACACCCGTGTCCGTTCAGACCTCACCGCAGCCCGCAGACGTCACGCCCGCACCCGCGCCCTTCCTCGACGTACGCGACCTGAGGGTGCACTTCCCGACCGAGGACGGCCTCGTCAAGTCCGTCGACGGCGTCTCCTTCACCCTGGAGAAGGGGAGCACCCTCGGTATCGTCGGCGAGTCCGGCTCCGGCAAGTCGGTGACCTCACTGGCCCTGCTCGGACTGCACAAGGGCACCCGCGCCCAGGTCAGCGGCGAGATCCGGCTGGAGGGCAGGGAACTCGTCGCCCTGCCCGAGGCCGAGATGCGCGCACTGCGCGGCCGCACGGTCTCCATGATCTTCCAGGACCCGCTCTCCGCGCTGCACCCCTTCTTCACCGTCGGCTCCCAGATCGCCGAGGCCTACCGCGTCCACCACAAGGTCACCAGGAAGGAGGCCAGGGACCGCGCGGTGGAGATGCTGAAGCGGGTCGGCATCCCGCAGCCCGAACGCCGGGTCAGGGACTACCCGCACCAGTTCTCCGGCGGCATGCGCCAGCGCGCCATGATCGCCATGTCCCTGGTCTGCGACCCCGCTCTCCTCATCGCCGACGAGCCCACCACCGCCCTGGACGTCACCGTCCAGGCACAGATCCTGGACCTGATCCGCGACCTCCAGGAGGAGTTCGGCTCCGCCGTCGTCATCATCACGCACGACCTCGGGGTGGTCTCCGACATCGCCGACGACATCCTCGTGATGTACGGCGGCCGCCGGATCGAGTACGGCACCACCCGCGAGGTCCTCAAGCAGCCTCAGCACCCCTACACCTGGGGCCTGTTGCAGTCGATGCCGCACCTCACCGGCGACGTCGGCGCACGGCTGAACCCGATCCCCGGCACCCCGCCGAGCCTGATCAACCTGCCGGACGGCTGCTCCTTCCACCCGCGCTGCGCCTACAAGGGCTGGGCCCCCGAGGGCCGTTGCACCGTGGAACGACCCGAATTGCGCCTCGTCCCCGGCACCGCAGGGCACCTCGCGGCGTGCCATCTCAGCGATGAGGCCAAGCACGAGATCCGTGACGGCGTACGAAAGGGAGCATGACGTGAGCACCCCCCAGTCCCTCGCCGGGCCGACCACCGACCGTCCCACCGGCGAGAACCTCCTCGAAGTACGCGGTCTCCAGAAGCACTTCCCCCTCCGGCAGGGCATCATCTTCCAGCGGCAGATCGGAGCCGTACGAGCCGTCGACGGCATCGACTTCTCCGTCGGGCCGGCCGAGTCGCTGGGCCTGGTCGGCGAGTCCGGCTGCGGCAAGTCCACCACCGGCCGCCTGATCACCCGGCTGCTCGAACCCACCGGCGGCTCCGTCGTGTTCGACGGCGAGGACATCACCCACCGGCCTCCCGGACGGATGCTCCAGGCCCGCCGCAACCTCCAGATGATCTTCCAGGACCCGTACTCCTCGCTGAACCCCCGGCACACCGTCGGCACCATCATCGAGACGCCGATGCGGCTCAACGGCATCAACCCGCCCCAGGGCCACAAGCGGCGAGCCCAGGAACTCCTGGAGACGGTCGGGCTCAACCCCGAGCACTACAACCGCTACCCCAACGAGTTCTCCGGGGGCCAGCGCCAGCGCATCGGCATCGCCCGCGCCCTCGCCCTGCGGCCCAAGCTGATCGTGGCCGACGAACCCGTCTCCGCGCTGGACGTCTCCATCCAGGCGCAGGTCGTCAACCTGCTCCAGGACCTCCAGCGGGAGTTCGGCATCGCCTTCGTCTTCATCGCCCACGACCTCGCCGTCGTACGGCACTTCTCCGAACGCGTCGCCGTGATGTACCTCGGCAAGATCGTCGAGGTGGCCGACCGGGAGTCCCTCTACACCGAGCCACGGCACCCCTACACGCACGCGCTGCTGTCCGCCGTGCCCGAGGCCGACCCGGACGCCACCGAGCGGCGCGAGCGCATCCGGCTGGCCGGCGACGTGCCCTCACCGATCGACCCGCCCTCCGGCTGCCGCTTCCGCACCCGCTGCTGGAAGGCCCAGGACAAGTGCGCCACCGAGGAACCGCGACTGGTCAGCGTCGAGGGCAGCCCCGCGGGCCATCTGACCGCCTGCCACTTTCCCGAGGAGCCGACGGTCGCGGCGCGCGAGGAGGACATCGTCCTCGATCCGGCGCTCAGCTAGGGCCGGTCGTGTGGATCACGCCGCAGACGGCGCGGCTACCCCCGCGCCGCGTTCCTCAGCGCCCGGGACGCCTGCCTCAGGGCCGGATCCCCGTGACCGAAGCAGGCCACGTCCGCGTCGAGTTCCGCCAGTCGCCCGCAGGCGGCGAGGACCTGGCCGCGATCGAGGTTGAGCACACCGGGGATCACCGAGCCGTCCACGGGTGACGCCGCGACCGTGTCGCCCGCGAACAGCACGCCGTGCTCCGGGAGATGGAGCGCGATGCTGCCGTACGTGTGCCCCGGCACGTGGACGACGTGCGCCCCGCCGCCCCAGTCCAGGACCTCGCCCCCGGCCAGTTCCAGGACCTGCGCCGGCCGCACGAGGTCACCCTCGGGCCGGAGCTTCGCAGCCTGCTCGTACAGCGGCCGCTCCCCGTCCTCGAACACCGGCTCCGGGCCCGGTGCTTCACCCCGTACGACGGGCGCGTCCAGCCGGTGCGCCAGCACCTCGGCACCGCTGAGCGCGGCGAACTCGGCCGCCCCGCCCGCGTGGTCCCAGTGGAAGTGGGTGAGCACGATCCGCCGTACGTCCCGCGGATCCCGGCCGAGCGCGGTCACCGCCTCGGCGATCGGGGCACCGGAGCCGGGCGGACCGGCGTCGATCAGCGTCAGCTCGGCGTGGTCGTCGCCGTCGCGCCAGAGGTAGGCCTGGCCGACCGGGAAGCGCAGTAAGTGGAGGCGGGGGAGGAGCTCGATGACGTCCATGGGACGACCGTAGGCAGGGCCCCCGTCCGCAGACGAGGGCCTTTGCCGAGGGCAGAGCCGTCAGCTCGCCGCGTAGTTGCGCAGGAACAGCGCCTCCGCCACCGACAGCCGCTCCAGCTCCTCGGGGGACACGCTCTCGTTCACCGCGTGGATCTGGGCCTCCGGCTCGCTCAGCCCGATGAGCAGGATCTCCGCCTGCGGATAGAGCGCGGCGAGCGTGTTGCACAGCGGGATGGAGCCGCCCTGGCCCGCGTACTGCATCTCCTGCCCGGGGTACGCCACCGCCATCGCGTCCGCCATGGCCTGGTACGCCGGGCTGGTGGTGTCGGCGCGGAAGGCCTGGCCCTGGCCGATCTGCTCGGTGCTCACCCGCGCACCCCACGGCGTGTGCGCCTCCAGGTGCGCCTGGAGCAGCTTGGTCGCCTCGGCCGCGTCCACGCCCGGCGGCACCCGCAGGCTGATCAGCGCCCGGGCGCTCGCCTGCACGGACGGCGTGGCGCCGACGACGGGCGGGCAGTCGATGCCGAGGACCGTCACGGCCGGGCGCGCCCAGATGCGGTCGGCGACCGTCCCGGAGCCGATCAGCCCGACGCCGTCCAGCACCTTGGCGTCCTGCCGGAACCGCTCCTCGTCGTACTGGAGCCCCTCCCAGGCCGAGTCCCCGGCGAGTCCGTCGACGGTCGTCGAACCGTCCTCGGCGCGCAGCGAGTCCAGGACCCGGATCAGCGCGGCCAGCGCGTCGGGCGCGGCACCGCCGAACTGGCCCGAGTGCAGGTTTCCGGCGAGCGTGTCGATCCGCACGCGGACGAGCGTCATACCGCGCAGGGTGGACGTGACGGTCGGCAGCCCGACCCGGAAGTTGCCCGCGTCGCCGATGACGATCGTGTCGGCCTCCAGCAGGTCCTGGTGCGCCTCCGCGTACCGCTCCAGGCCGCCCGTGCCCTGCTCCTCCGAGCCCTCGGCGATCACCTTCACGTGGACCGGCACGCCGCCGTTCGTCTTCAGCGCGCGCAGCGCCAGCAGGTGCATGACGACACCGCCCTTGCAGTCGGCGGCCCCGCGCCCGTACCAGCGCCCGTCCCGCTCGGTCAGTTCGAACGGCGGGGTCGTCCAGCCGGCCTCGTCCAGCGGCGGCTGCACGTCGTAGTGGGCGTACAGCAGGACGGTCTTCGCGCCCTCGGGGCCGGGCAGGCAGCCGTAGACCGACTGCGTGCCGTCGGGGGTGTCGAGCAGGGCCACGTCCTGGAAACCCTCGGCGGCGAGCGCGTCCGCGACCCAGCGGGCGGCGCCCTCGCTCTCGCTCCTCGGGAACTGGTCGAAGTCCGCCACCGACCGGAAGGCCACCAGTTCGGTGAGCTCTTCCTTCGCCCTGGGCATCAGCGAGGCGACGGTCTCGGCGACCGGATTCGACGACATGGGCACGCTCCTTGTGGGTGCGACGTTGTACCAGTGAGTGCCGTAGATCCTCCCACAGCGGCTTGCGGCCGGGTCCGCCGTAGGATGCGGGAGACAGCAGGGGCAGGCGGCTTGATCGGGAGCAGTAGACCATCGTGAGCAGCGAGAACTCTTCGGCGGACGACGTGCGACAGGTGTGGGACGTCGTCGTGGTGGGCGCGGGACCCGCGGGCGCTTCGGCCGCGTACGCGGCGGCGGTCGCCGGCAGACGCGTGCTGTTGCTGGAGAAGGCGGAGCTGCCGCGGTACAAGACGTGCGGCGGCGGCATCATCGGGCCCTCGCGCGACGCCCTCCCGCCCGGCTTCGAGCTGCCGCTCAGGGACCGGGTGCACGCGGTGACGTTCTCGAACAACGGCCGCTTCACGCGCACCCGCCGGTCCAAGCAGATGCTGTTCGGGCTGATCAACCGGCCCGAGTTCGACCAGCAGCTCGTCGAGCACGCGCAGAAGGCGGGCGCCGAGCTGCGTACGGGTGTCACGGTCCAGCGGGTCGAGCAGCACGGCTCGGCGGTGCCCGACCGGCGCACGGTCGCCGTGCTCCTCCAGGGCGGCGAGGTCCTGCTCGCGCGGGCCGTGGTCGGCGCGGACGGCAGCGCCAGCCGCATAGGGGCGCATGTCGGGGTCAAGGTCGACCAGGTGGACCTCGGCCTGGAGGTGGAGATCCCGGTGCCGGAGACCGTCGCCGAGGACTGGAAGGGGCGGGTGCTCCTCGACTGGGGCCCCATGCCCGGCAGTTACGGCTGGGTCTTCCCCAAGGGCGACACCCTGACGGTCGGGGTGATCTCGGCGCGGGGCGAAGGCGCGGCGACGAAGCGGTACTTGGAGGAGTTCGTCGGGCGGCTCGGCCTCGCCGGCTTCGAACCGAGCATCTCCTCCGGGCACCTGACCCGCTGCCGGGCCGACGACTCGCCGCTCTCACGCGGGCGGGTGCTGGTGTGCGGCGACGCGGCGGGGCTGCTGGAGCCGTGGACCCGCGAGGGCATCTCCTTCGCGCTGCGGTCCGGGCGGCTCGCGGGGGAGTGGGCGGTGCGGATCGTCGAGGCGCACGACGCCGTGGACACGCGCCGGCAGGCCCTCAACTACGCGTTCGCCGTCAAGTCCGGGCTCGGCGTGGAGATGAGCGTCGGCAAGCGGCTGCTGACCGTGTTCGAGCGCCGCCCCGGGCTGTTCCACGCGGCGCTGACGAGCTTCCGCCCGGCCTGGAGGGCGTTCAAGGAGATCACGCAGGGCGCGACGTCGCTGGGCGAGATCGTCCGCACGTATCCGGTGGCCCAGCGGGCCCTGGCCGCACTGGACCGCCGCCCCGCCGTGACGGGCGACGAGGTCAGCCCGTCACAGTGATCTCGAAGACCGGGTGGTCGGGGGCGATGCGGCGCAGTTGGTCATCCGGGGAGTCGGGGCCGACACCGTTGAAGAAGACCCCGACCTCCGCCTTCCAGCGCTTGAGGTAGGCGCGCAGGATCGGGGTCTTGTCGTCGTCGGCCACCTCGGTCGCGGTGAAGGTGTCCACGCGCTTGCCGAGGTGCAGTTCGCCGCCGCCCGCCGCGCGCATGTTGTGCGTCCACTGGACGTGGCCGCGGGGTGCGACCAGGTACTGGCGGCCTTCCAGGGTCAGTACGTTGACCGGGGTGGTGCGCCACTGGCCGCTCTTGCGGCCGCGGACGGCGAGGACACGGGAGCCCCAGACGCTGATGCCGCGGCGCGTCAGCCAGGCGACGAGCCGGTTGAAGACGTTGATCGTGAACCAGCCGGGCTTGCGGACGTGCGTGGACATGGGTCCCCCTGGTGGGTGTGTGAGCGATGCTCTTATTTGTGAGCACCGCTCTCGCTCTGTGGTCTCAGTCTGCATGGGTCGGCGCTCTCAAGCAAGAGCAGTGCTCTCGTTTGTGTGCACTGCTCTGCTTTCATGGCACACTTCCCGCATGAGCACCGCACACGGCGCCCGTGCCCGGGCCAGGATCGAAGTCACCGCGGCCATCAAGGACGAGGCCCGCAGACAGCTCGCGGCCGACGGCGCCGCCCGGCTCTCGCTGCGGGCCGTCGCCCGCGAGCTCGGCATGGTCTCCTCCGCGCTCTACCGCTACTTCCCCAGCCGTGACGACCTGCTGACCGCCCTCATCATCGACGCCTACGACTCCCTCGGCGAAACCGCCGAGGCCGCCCACGAGGCGGCCGCCGGCTCCGGTCCCCTGCACCGCTGGATCGCGGTGTGCGAGGCGGTGCGGCGCTGGGCGCTCGGCCATCCGCACGAGTACGCCCTCATCTACGGATCGCCCGTCCCGGGCTACACCGCCCCCGACACCACCGTCCCGGCCGCCGCCCGCGTCGGTCTCCTGCTCATCGGCATCGTCCGCGACGCCTACCGCGGCCTCGGCCTGGCCCGGCCCCCGCTCCCGGCGGACCTGCGCCCGGAGGCCGAACGGATGGCCGCCGACCTCGCGCCGGACCTGCCGCCGGAGACGGTGACGGTGCTCATCGCGGCCTGGGCCCAGCTGTACGGGCTGGTCGGCTTCGAGCTGTTCGGGCAGTTCAACCGGGTGGTGGAGGACCGGGAGGCGTTCTTCCGGCACGCGGTGGGGCAACTCGCCCACGGGGTCGGGCTGGTGTATCCCCAGAAGGGCTGACCAGGACGCTCAGGCCACCGGAACCGGCGGCCCGGGCAGCAGTGCCGGATCCTGGCGCAGGACCCGGGCGTGCAGGGCCCGCAGGCCGGGCCCCGGGTCCGCCCCCATCGCGTGGGCGAGCCGCCGCCGGGCCTCCTCGTACACCGTGAGCGCGTCCGCCGGCCGGCCGGTCCGGCACAGGGCGAGCATCAGCAGTTCGGCGAGGCGTTCGCGCAGCGGGTGGGCCGCGACGAGCCGGACGAGTTCATGGACGTACTCGAAGGAACGGCCCAGTTCGATCTCGCCCTCCAGCCGCGCTTCGAGGACCGTGAGCCGCTTCTCCGTCCAGCGCAGCCGTTCCGCGGCGAGGTACGGCGCCCGCAGGCCCTCGGCGAAGTCGCCGCGCCACAGTTCCTCGGCGTGGTGGGCCAGTTCGACCGCACGCCGCACCTCGCCGGCCTGCCGTGCCGCGAGCGCCTCGTCCACCAGCAGCCGGCGCTCCGCCAGATCGTCGACGCGGACGCCGGTCAGCCGGTAACCGGAGCCGGTCCAGGACAGCTCAGGTCCCTCCCCGAGCGCGCGGCGCAGCCCGGAGACGTACTTCTGCACGAGATTGCGCACATGCACCGGCGGCGCGCCGCCCCACACCGCCTCGACGAGACCGTCGTACGACAGGGGGCGCCCCTCCTGGAGCAGCAGGACGGCGAACACCGCCCGCTGCTTGGGCGGGCCGAGCGGGATCTCCGCGCCGTCGCGCAACGCGCGCAGCGGGCCGAGCAGTTCGATGCGCACGGCGTGCGAGGTCCCGGATGTCTGCTCGGCCATGCGTCGAGCGTATCCCGAGCCCCGCGTTCCAGTGGATCTTCCAGCGGGCCTTCCAGCGGCCGGGCCGACGCTGTTCGCACCCGCCGAAGTCATCGCGACTTCCTTCGGACTCGCTGCGAAAGGCCACCTCATGCTGACCCGGCTCGGCCGTCGGTCCGCGCGGCACAGCCGTGCCGTGCTGCTCGGCTTCCTCCTGCTCTTCCTCGGGCTCGCCGGCTACGGCGCCGGCGCCCAGGACGCCCTCGACCTGTCCCGCTGGAGCTCCCCCGGCACGGAGTCGGTGCGTGCCGCCGACGCCCTGCGCGACGGCTTCCGCACCGGCAACCCCAACCTCGCCCTCCTGGTCACGGCGCGCGACGGCGACGTGGACAGCCCGCGCACAGAGCGGGCGGCGAGGCAACTCACCGACGAGATCGAGCGGTTGCCCCTCGTCACGGACGTCACCGCCTACTGGAACGCCGACAGCCCCGCCCTGCGCGGCAAGGACGGCCGCCGGGCCCTGATCCTCGTCCGCCTGGAGGGCACGGCCACCGACACCCGCGAGGAACTCGCCTCCCTGTCACCCCTGTTGACCCGCACCACCGCCGACATCGAGGTCCGCGTGGGTGGCCAGGAGGAGATCTCCCGGCAGGTCGGCGAGCAGGCCCGCGCCGACTTCCTGCGCGCGGAGGCGTTCGCGCTCCCCGTCGTCCTGCTCCTGCTGATCCTCGTCTACCGGCGCACCGTCGCCGCCCTGCTGACCCTGGCGGTCGGGCTGTTCTCCGTCGTCGGCACGCTCGCCGGGCTGCGGGTGATCGCGCAGTTCACCCAGGTGTCGACGTTCGCCGCCAACCTCGCGCTGGTCCTCGGACTGGGACTGGGCGTCGACTACAGCCTTTTCGTGATCAACCGGTACCGCGAGGAGCGGGCCGCCGGACACGACCAGCGGGCCGCCGTGCCCCGCGCCACCGCCGCGGCGGGACGCACGGTCCTCTTCAGCGGCGTCACCGTCGCGGTGTCGCTGTGCGCGCTGCTGGTGTTCCCGTTCTTCTTCCTCAGTTCGTTCGCCTACGCGGGCGTGCTCGTGGTGGTGACGGCGGTCGCCGGCGCGGTGCTGTTCCTGCCCGCCGCCCTCGCCCGCTGGGGGCACCGGGTGGAGCGTGCCGCCGTGCCCGCCTCCGGTTTCTGGCACCGGTCCGCGCTCATCGCCATGCGCCGCCCGTTCCTGGCCGGCGCCGGGGTGCTGACCGTCCTCCTCGTCGCCGCCTCGCCCCTGCTCGGACTGCGCTTCGGCCTGCCCGACGAACGCACGCTGCCCGAGGGCACCTCCTCGCGCACCACCGCGGAGATCGTGCACCGGGAGTTCGCCGCCGAACCCACGGACACCGTCCAGGCCGTCCTCACCGCACCCCCTGCCCAACCGGCCGGCACGCGCGCGTACGCCGCCGAACTCTCCCGCCTGCCCGGTGTGTTCCAGGTCGACGCGCCCGAAGGGGCCTTTCAGGACGGCCGGCGTACCGGCCCGTCCGGCCAGGACCGGCTGACGGCGTCCGACGGACGGGTGCGCCTGGCCGTCGTGCCCACACAGGAGGCCTTGTCCGGCGATGTGCCGGCGTTCGTCGAACGCGTCCGGCAGGCCCCGGCCCCGGCGCCCGTCCTGGTGGGCGGCTACCCCGGCGAGACCACCGACTTCCGGTCCACGCTCCTGGACCGGCTCCCGTACGCCGTGGGGCTCGTGCTGGTGGCGACGTACGTGATCCTCTTCCTGATGACGAACAGCGTGCTGCTGCCGGCGAAGGCGACCGTGCTGAACCTGCTCAGCCTGTCGGTCATGTTCGGCTGCCTGGTGTGGGTCTTCCAGGACGGGCACCTGTCCGGAGCGCTCGGCTTCACTCCCACCGGGTCGATCGAGCCGAGCATCCCGGTCCTGATGTTCTGCGTGGCCTACGGGCTGTCGATGGACTACGAGGTGTTCCTGGTGGCCCGGATCAAGGAGGAGCACGACCGCACCGGCGACACCCGGCGCGCGGTCGGGGAGGGCATCCGGCGCAGCGCCCCGCTGATCACGGCCGCCGCCGGGATCCTGGCGCTGTCGTTCCTGTCGTACGCCACCGGAGGGGTCGTCTTCCTCAAGGAACTCGGCCTCGGCACGGCCCTGACGATCCTCGTCGACGCCACCCTGATCCGGGTCGTGCTGCTGCCGGTGACCATGCGGCTGGCCGGGCGGGCGAACTGGTGGGCGCCGCGGCGGCTGCGCCGGCTGCGGGTCAGGGAGGGTGAGGGGGTCCCGGCGGACGACGTACTTCCCCGGGAGTACGTGTGATCACCGCGTCTGGCTGACGCCCCCGCGGGCCGGCGGCGTCTAGCGTGGCCGGTATGGATGAGCAGCGGGTGCGGGGCGGTCCGCCGCAGTGGTGGCGGCACGGACCTCCCTGGTGGGACCGGTGGGGCGAGGGGGAGCGCGTGCCCCGGTGGCCCTGGCGGTCCACCGTCGTCGTCACGGTCTTCGTGCTGGTCGGCTCGAACTTCGCCGCTCACGGCCAGGCGGGCGAGCGGGCGGCACTGGACGTCTTCGCGCGGGTGCTGCTGCTGGTGGCCGGGGCGCTGCTGCTGTGGCGCAAGCGGTACCCGGTGGCCGTGGTCTTCGGCACCGCTGGTGCCGTCATGGTCTACCTGGGGGCCGGGTATCCGTACGGGCCGGTGTTCCTCACCGTCGCGCTGGCGTGCTTCAGCGCGATCGTCGCCGGGCATCGCCGGGCGGCATGGGCGGCGATGGGAACGCTCTGGGCCGGGCACGTCCTGGTGGCGCACTGGCTCTACCAGTGGCTGCCGCCGTCGGGGGACTCCGCCGCCTCCTGGGGCGAGGAGCTGGTGGTCGCCACCTGGGTGGTGGCGATCGCGGCGGTGTCGGAGCTGTTCCGGGTCCGGCGCGAGCAGTGGGCCAGGGAGCGGGCCGAGCGCGCCGAGGCCGCGCGGCGGCGGGCCGACGAGGAGCGGCTGCGGATCGCGCGGGAGCTGCACGACGTGCTCGCCCACAGCATTTCCGTGATCAACGTGCAGGCGGGTGTCGGCCTCGCGCTCCTCGACTCCGATCCCGAGCAGGCCCGTACCGCGCTCACCACGATCAAGGAACAGAGCAAGGAGGCGCTTGGCGAGGTGCGCCAGGTGCTCGACACGCTGCGCGCGCCCGGTGCCGCGCCGCGCGCGCCCGCGCCCGGGCTGGACCGGCTGCCCGAGCTGGTGGAGCAGGCGGCGAGCGCGGGCCTCACGGTGGAGGTCGAGGGGGAGCCGCCCCGGCTCGCTCCCGGCACGGACCTCGCCGCCTTCCGGATCGTCCAGGAAGCCCTCACCAACGTCGTGCGGCACTCGGGTTCGCGGCACGCGCGCGTGCACCTCGCGCACGACGCGGACGTGCTGCGGCTGCGCGTCGACGACGACGGGCCCGCCACCGGCGCCGACGCCGGCGGCAGCGGCAACGGGCTGGCCGGTATGCGGGAGCGGGCCGCCGCGCTGGGTGGCACCATCGAGGCGGGGCCCCGGCCGGACGGCGGTTTCCGGGTGCTCGCCGTACTTCCGTTGAGGGCTTCCGTCGGCCGTTGAGCCGTATCCCAGAACCACGTCAGGAGGACGACGGTGATCCGCGTACTGCTCGCCGACGACCAGTCACTGGTCCGGGCCGGGTTCCGGGCGCTGCTCGACGCGCAGCCCGACATCGAGGTGGCCGCGGAGGCCGCCGACGGGGAGGAGGCCGTGCGCGGGATCCGCGAACTGCGGCCCGACGTCGTCCTGATGGACATCCGCATGCCCGTGCTCGACGGCCTGGCCGCGACCCGGCGGGTCACCGGGGACCCGGACCTGAAGGAGGTCAAGGTGGTCATGCTCACCACCTTCGAGCTCGACGAGTACGTCTTCGAGGCGATCCGCTCGGGCGCCTCCGGCTTCCTGGTCAAGGACACCGAGCCGGAGGAACTCCTGCGCGCCGTACGGGCGGTGGTCGCGGGTGACGCGCTGCTCTCGCCGGGGGTGACGCGCCGCCTGATCGCCGAGTTCGCGGCCCGCTCCAAGGAACCCGCGGCGGCCGGCGCGCTGGCGGGGCTCACCGAGCGGGAGCGGGAGGTGATGGCCCTGGTCGGCATCGGACTGTCCAACGAGGAGATCGCCCGCCGCCTGGTCGTCAGCCCGCTCACCGCGAAGACCCACGTCAGCCGCACGATGGTGAAGCTGGGCGCCCGCGATCGGGCCCAACTGGTCGTGCTCGCCTACGAGTCCGGGCTGGTGCGGCCGGGCTGGCTGGGCTGAGCCGCCGAGCGGAACCGGACCAGCACACTGACGACCCGGGCGACGAAGAGGACGGGCGTGAGCACCAGCCCGGCGCGCAGCAGCAGACGCTCCGGCGTGTCCGGGAGGTCGAAGAGCAGCGCGGGACCGGCCACGGCCCCGAAGACGACCGCCGCGGCGAAGGCAGCACTGCACAGCGCGTACCCGATCTCGACGGTGATCGCATCCCGCTCGGCCTGCGTACGCCGTCCCCCGTGACTGGTCATACGGCGAGTCAAACAGCGGTGTGCCCGGCGGGCAAGGCAGCCCGCCGGGCACACGCTCGGAGACGGTCCCCCTAGTCGCGTACGGCGACGCGCTCCGTCTCCTTCGGGGTGGACTTGGCGACCACGACGGACGGCCGCTCCGGCCGGGTCCGCAGGCCCGTGAGGGTGATCAGCAGGCCGGCGAGGGCGATGAGCGTCACGACCAGCAGGCCGGGCCGGTAGCTGTCGAGGACGGCCTGCGGGGAGGCGTCGCCCCGCTCGGGGGCGTTCGCGGTCACCACCGCCGTCACCACCGCGAGGAAGATCGCGCCGCCCACCTGGACCGAGGTGTTGAGCAGTCCGGAGACCATGCCCTGCTCGTGCTCGTCGACACCGTTGGTCGCCTGGACGTTGAGGGACGGGAAGGTGAGCGCGAAGCCCGAGCCGACCAGCAGCATCGTCGGCAGGATCACCGCCGCGTAGACCGGGTCGAGGTCGATGCGCAGGAACAGCACGTAGCCGGTCACCATCAGGGCGAAGCCCAGCACCATCAGCCGGGCCGTGCCGAACCGGTCGATGACGGCGCCCACCTTCGTCGCGGACAGTGCCACCAGCGCGCCCGCCGGCAGGAAGGCCAGGGCCGTGTGCAGCGCCGACCAGCCGAGCAGCTGCTGCATATAGAGGGTCACCAGGAACTGGAAGCCGATGTAGCTGCCGACGAACGTCAACGCGCCCAGCTGCGCCCGCACTTGCGGCCCCGAGCGCAGTACACCGAGCCGGATCAGCGGGCTGGGGCTGCGCCGCTCGACGGCGACGAAGGCCGCCAGCAGGACGGCGACGGCGGCGAAGGACAGGACGGTCCGGGCCGACCCCCAGCCCACCTCGGGCGCCTCGACGACGGTGAAGACGAGCAGCAGCATCGAGGCGGTGCCGAGGACGGCGCCGGGGACGTCGTAGCCGCCCTGGCCGCGCTCGCGCTCGGTGCGCGGCAGCAGCTTCAGGCCCACGAGCAGGGCGATCAGTGCGATGGGGGCGGGCAGGAGCATCGTGAGCCGCCAGCTGGCCTCCGTGAGCAGGCCGGAGAAGACCAGGCCCATCGAGTAGCCGGTGGCGCCACAGGTGGTGTAGATGGCGAGGGCCCGGTTGCGCAACGGGCCTTCGGGGAACGTCGTGGTGATGATCGACAGGCCGGCGGGGGCCGTGAAGGCCGCGCTCAGGCCCTTGATGAAGCGGCTGGCGATGAGCAGCGGACCCGAGTCGACAAGGCCGCCGAGCAGCGAGGCCAGCGCGAAGACGCCCAGCGCCACCAGGAAGACCTGGCGCCGGCCCAGCAGGTCGGCGGCGCGTCCGCCGAGCAGCAGCAGCCCGCCGTAGCCGAGGATGTAGCCGCTGACGATCCATTGCAGCGCCGAGGTCGACAGGCCGAGGTCGGCGCCGATGGAGGGCAGCGCGACGCCGACCATGGACACGTCCAGGGCGTCCAGGAACATCGCGGCGCAGAGCAAGCAGGGTGCCCCAGAGCCGGGGAGTCCAACGCCCGTCGGACGTGGGAGTGGTGAGCGGAGAGGTCATGCCGAGAGATTACATGCACATGCATGTAATGCAAGCGCATTTAATTCAGGTGCAACAATCAGGGTTCTCTGTTACGGTGCGGCGCATGGCGGCGAAGCAGGCCGAGCAGGCGCTCGTGGAACAGTGGCGCGACATTCTGGCGCTGCATGCGCGAACACAGTGTGAACTCGACCGGGTTCTGCACGAACACGGCCTGTGCGCCAGCGACTTCGAGGTGCTCGACGTTCTCGCCGGGTGCCGGACGGCGAACGGCACGCCCTCCTACCGCGTCCAGGAGATCTCCGAGCGGGTCCACCTGAGCCAGAGCGCGCTGTCGCGGCTGATCGCCCGGCTGGAGAAGGACGGACTCGTCGAGCGCTGCATGTGTCCGGAGGACCGGCGGGGCGTGCGCGTCGCGCTCACGGCGAAGGGGCGCGCGCTGCACGGTGAGGTACTGCCCGTGCAGCGTGCGGTGCTGGCGCGGATGCTGGCGGACGGCTGAGCCCGGTCGGATGCCCTGAGGCGGGTCAGATTCCCGAGGTCTCCCGCCACAGTGCGGCGAGCTCCTGGTCGCCCGTGACCGACGGCAGGGGAGCCCGGTTCCACAACGCCAGGTACAACCGCTCGGCCGGGCCGGACAGTTCGCACTCGGCGTCCCCGGAGCCGCCCGGCGTGGTCACGGGCGGCTCGGACGACAGCCGTACGGTCCACACCGCGCCGGTGTCGTCCGTGCGCACGCGCAGGACGCGCGGCTCGGGCGTGCGGACCCGGCTCCTGGAGCGGGCGTGGAAGCCGCGCAGCAGTTCGTCGATGCCGTCGGTCGCGAACTCCGGAGTGACGGCCGTGATGCCGGCTCCGCGCGCGGACTCCGCGTCGACCCGGTGCACGGCCGTCTCGTGTGCCTGCCGCCGGGTCCAGAAGGCCAGCGGGGACGGGGCGGGCAGGAAGAACCAGCACTCCACGTCCGGTGCGGCGGCGGCCAGCGTGTCGACGAGACGGCGGTGGCCGTCGCGGTACCAGGCCACGAGCTCCGCGCCGTCGAGGTCCGGGGCGTCACCCAGCGGACGGCGCTCGCCGTACCCCTCGGCGACGTACGACGCGGCCCAGCGGTGCACGGCGCCCGTGTGCCGCAGCAGATCGCGTACGTGCCAGTCGGGGCACGTCGGCACCTTTGCGTCGGTCCCGGCCTCCTCGGCGGCCGCGGCCAGCAACCGGCCCTCTGTCTCCAGCGCTTGAAGGAACTCGGCGGTCTCCATGGCGCGAGTCTGCCGTACGGGGCGCGTTCAGGCGCCGGAATTTCCGCGGGGCGCTACGGCAGCGGTGTGCCGCCCGTGGCGTTGACGATCTCGGCGGTGATGTACGACGCCTCCTGGGAGGCGAGGAAGACGTACGCCGGTGCCATCTCGGCCGGCTGCGCGGGCCGCCCGATGGGCGCCTGCTTGCCGAACTTCCGGGTGTCCGGCATCGTCGCCGGGATCAGCGGCGTCCACACCGGGCCGGGCGCCACGGCGTTGACGCGGACGCCCTTGTCGATCACCATCTGCGCCAGCCCCTGCGTGAACGTGACGATCGCGCCCTTGGTCGTCGCGTAGTCCAGCAGATGCGGACTGGGCTTGTAGGCCTGCACCGACGTGGAGTTGATGATGCTGCCGCCCTCCGGGATGTGCGGCAGGGCCATCTTGCACAGCCAGAACATGCCGTACAGGTTGGTGCGCAGCACCCGGTCGAACTGCTCGGTGGAGATCGCCTCGATGCCGTCGGGCTGCGACATCTGGTACGCCGCGTTGTTCACCAGGACGTCGATCCGGCCGAACTCCTTGACGGCACGGTCGATCAGCGCGCGGCAGTTCTCCTCCTCCCGTACGTCGCACGAGACGGGCACGGCACGCCGCCCGGCATCCTCGACCAGCCGCGCGGTCTCGGCGGCGTCGTCCTTCTCGTCGTCCAGGTGAGTGAAGAGCACATCGGCCCCCTCCCGGGCGAACGCCAGGGCGACCGCGCGGCCGATCCCGGAGTCCCCGCCGGTGATCACGGCCTTGCGGCCGTCCAGCCGGCCGCTGCCCCGGTAGGACTGCTCGCCGTGGTCCGGGGGCGGGTCCATGGGGCCGGTCCAGCCCGGGTGCGGCTGGTCCTGGGAGGGAAACTCCGGGGTGGGGTGCTGGTCGCCGGGGTGCTGTTGATCGGTCACGGGTCTGCCTCCTTGTCCATGGCGTACGGCCCGGTGATCGCAACCGGTGATCACAACGGACGAGGCCCCGGGTACCCCGATGCCGGGGCGCCGATCACCTGGTTGTCCGGCTGGTTGTTCGCCGGACGTCCGGCAGGCCGGCCTGCCGGATCAGCCCGCCGCGGCGCGCCGTGTCGCGAAACCGATGAGCGCGGCCACGGCGGCCAGGATCGCCACGCTGGTGAGCGCGGCCGGGAGGGAGAACCAGTCCGCCATGAACCCGATGGCGGGCGGCCCCAGCAGCATGCCGCCGTAGCCCAGCGTGGAGGCCGTGGCGACTCCGCCGGGACCGGCGAGCGCGCCCGCGCGTTCCACGGCCACGGGGAAGAGGTTCGCGAGGCCGATGCCCGTGATCGCGTACCCGAGCAGGGCCGCCCACAGGGCGGGGGCGAGCGAGCCGAGCAGCATCCCGGCCGCCGCGGTGGCACCGCCCGCCACGACGGTCCGGGTCCGCCCCAGGCGCTCCAGGAGCGTGGTGCCGGTCAGGCGGCCCACCGTCATGGCGAGCGCGAAGCAGGAGTAGCCGATGGCCGCGGCCCCCGGCGAGGCGGCCAGGTCCTCTTCCAGGTGCAGGGCACCCCAGTCGGCCAGCGCCCCCTCGCCGTACGCGGTACAGCCCGCGATCAGGCCGAAGACGAGCACGAGTCCTCGGGTACGGCCGTCCAGGCGGCGCGGGGCGTCCTCCGTCGGCCGTTGCTGCTCCGGCGGCGTCGGCGGCTCGTGCCGGAGCAGAACCGGGCCCGCCACGGCGGTCACGAGCAGTCCGGTGACGGTGAGCAGCAGCAGGTGCCGGGTGGGGGAGAGGGACCCCGCGACCAGGGCGCCCAGCCCGGCGCCGACCATGCCGCCCAGGCTGAACGCGGCGTGGAAGCTCGGCATGATCGGCCGCCGCATCGCGCCCACGAGATCCACGGCGGCGCTGTTGAAGGCGACGTTGATCCCGCCGTACGCGGCGCCGAAGACCAGCAGGACGAGGCCGAGCGCGAGGGCCGAGTGGGTCAGCGGGGGCAGGGCCACGCTGAGGGAGAGCAGCACCGCGCAGGCGACGGTGACCCGGTGGTTGCCGAAACGGCGGCACAGGCGGCCGGTGAGGATCATCGTGACGACGGCTCCGGCGGAGACGCCCAGGAGGGCGAGGCCGAGGGCGCTGGCGGAGGCGTCGGTCTGCTCCTTGATGGCGGGGATGCGCACGACCCAGCCGGCGAAGACGAAGCCGTCGAGGGCGAAGAAGACGGTGATCACTGTGCGGAGTGTGGTGAGGGAGTTGCCGTCGCCCGGCACGGCACTGTGCGTTCGGGGTTTGTTTATTTGCGGCACAAACTCAGGTTAGGTGGGTGCGGGCACCCCGACAAGGTGCGACGCTGGGACGAGAGCCATCCGCCGAGGGACCTCGGGAGCGTACATGGGACGTGACGTGCCGGCCCTGGTGTTCACACGGGAGGACCGCCGTCGGTACCGGGCCAAGATGCAGACCGGCCTCGAAGTGCTGGCCCGGATGCTGCGCGAGTCCAGCTTCGAGAGCGAGCGCCCCCGGGTCGGGCTGGAGATCGAACTCAACCTGGTGGACGACCAGGGGCTGCCCGCGATGCGCAACACCGACGTCCTCCAGGCGATCGCCGACCCCGCCTGGTCCAGCGAGCTGGGCCGCTTCAACCTGGAGATCGACATCCCGCCGCGGGAACTGACGACCGGCGGCCCCGGCGCCTGGGAGCAGACGATCCGGGACGCCCTGAACCACGCCGAGGACCGCGCCGCGGCCGTGGGCGCCCACCTGATCATGGTCGGCATCCTGCCCACCCTGGACGAGGCGGACGTCAGCGAGTCCGCCCTCTCCGGCGACCCGCGCTACCGGCTGCTCAACGAGCAGATCTTCGCGGCGCGCGGGGAGGACCTGCGCATCAGGATCGACGGCGCGGAGCGCCTGTCGACGTACGCCGACACCATCACCCCCGAGGCCGCCTGCACCAGCACCCAGTTCCATCTCCAGGTCGCCCCCAAACAGTTCGCGGACTACTGGAACGCGGCCCAGGCCATCGCGGGCGTGCAGATCGCCCTCGCGGCGAACTCGCCCTTCCTGTTCGGCAAGGAGCTGTGGCGCGAGACCCGTATCCCCCTGTTCGAGCAGGCCACCGACACCCGCCCGGAGGAGATCAAGGCCCAGGGCGTACGGCCCCGGGTGTGGTTCGGGGAGCGGTGGATCACCAGCGTCTTCGACCTCTTCGAGGAGAACGTGCGCTACTTCCCGGCCCTGCTGCCGCTGTGCGAGGACGAGGACCCGCAACAGGAGCTCGACCGCGGCGGCGTTCCGCAACTGGGCGAACTGACCCTGCACAACGGCACCATCTACCGCTGGAACCGCCCCGTCTACGCCGTCACCGACAGCGGCCCGCATCTGCGCATCGAGAACCGGGTGCTGCCCGCCGGCCCCACCGTGGCCGACATCATCGCCAACGGCGCCTTCTACTACGGCCTCACCCGCGCCCTCGTCGACGAGGACCGGCCGGTGTGGACGCGGATGTCCTTCGCGGTCGCCGAGGAGAACCTGCACACGGCGGCCCGCGACGGCATCGACGCCCGCCTGTACTGGCCCGGCGTGGGCGAAGTACCGGTCACGGAACTGGTGTTGCGGCGTCTGCTGCCGCTGGCCCACCGGGGTCTGGAGCTGGCCGGCATGGACGCGGCCTGGCGCGAACCCCTGCTCGGCATCGTGGAGCAGCGCTGTGTCACCGCGCGCAACGGCGCCCTGTGGCAGGCGGAGACGGTCCACCATCTGGAGAAGGCCGGCGTCTCCGACCGGCGGGAGGCGCTGCGGCAGATGACCGCCACGTACATGGACTACATGCACATGAACGCGCCCGCGCACACCTGGCCCGTGGACTGACCGCAGGGACGTCACCGGGTCACGCCGGGCTCGGGGCGGCCTGGCCTCCCCACTCCTCGGCGGCGGTCAGCGGGACGGGAGCGGGCGGCTCAGCCGACGTCGTCAGCTCGATCCGCCGCCCCTCGGCCGACGAACGCAGGAGCGCGGTCATGGTCTCCAGTACGTGCAGGGCGAGTTCGCCGTTCGCGCGCGGTGCCCGCCGCCCGTCGGCGGCGACGAAGTCCAGCAGCCCGACGCCCCGCGCACCGTCGATGTAGCCCGCGGACGGCGGGAGCGTGCGCCACTGGGTGTCGCCGAGACCGAAGAGCCGTACGTCGCCGTCGAAGCGGTTGGGATCCGGGACGGCGAGGGTTCCCGCCTCGCCGTGGACCTCGATCGGGGACGCCGTGGTGGCCACCCCGTCGAAGCTCGTCGTGATCGTCGTCAGCGTCCCGCCCACGTGCTCCAGCACACCGGAGACATGGCTGTCCACCTCCACCGGTATCCGCTCGCCCGTACGCGGACCGGAACCGATGACCCGCTCGGCGCGCAGCCGGCTGGACGCCCCCGTCACGGCCCGCACCGGGCCCAGCAGGTGAATCAGGGACGCGAGGTAGTACGGCCCCATGTCCAGCAGGGGGCCGCCGCCCTCGGTGTAGTAGAAGTCGGGATGCGGATGCCAGCGTTCGTGGCCCGGCGTGACCATCACGGCCGAGGCGAACAGGGGGCGTCCGATGCGTCCCGCCGCCACGGCCGCCCGCGCCGTCTGGACCCCGGTGCCCAGCACGGTGTCCGGCGCGCACCCCACCCCGACGCCCGCCCGCGCGGCGGCCGCCATGACGGTGTGGGCCTCGGCGAGCGTGGCGGTGAGCGGCTTCTCCCCGTAGACGTTCTTGCCGTGGCCGATGGCCCCGAGGGCGATCGCGGCGTGCGCCCCGGGAGTGGTGAGGTTCAGCACCGTGTCCACGTCCGGGCTGCTCAGCAGCTCCTCGACGGTCAGCGCCCGTACGCCGGGCAGCTCGGCGGCGACCGCGGCCGACCGGGAGGCGTCGAGGTCGGCGACCGCGGTCACCCGCACGGCGGAACGGCCGGCGAGCGTGTCCAGGTACGCGCGGGAGATGACGCCGAGCCCTACGACGCCGATGCGGTGCGCGTCGCCCACAGCATGCCCCTCTCGATGATGGTGCGGACGCTCGGATTCTCGAGCACGTCGACGCTGTGCCCCGGTGTCGTCACCACGATCCGCCCGGCGCCCCACCGGCGGGTCCAGACCGCCGGCGAGGTGACCGGCCGGTGCCAGGGCTCCCACGCCCTGGTGGGGTGCGTGGTGGTGGCCAGGACGTCGATGAGGTCGTCGTGCAGCACCCAGTACTGCTCGGTGTGCAGCTCGAAGTCCTCGATGCCCGCGGTGACGGGATGCTCGCGGCCGGCCTCGGTGAGGGCGATCGTGTGCGGCAGGAAGTTGTCCTCCGCCCCGCCCTGGCGCTCGCACGGTTCCTTGCCCGGGTGCGTGGCGAACTGCCCTCCCACCAGGTGGAGATAGTCGGAGGAGGCGCGGAACGAGTCGGCGATGCCGCCGTGCCAGCCGGTGAACCCGGTGCCGGCCACGATCGCCGAGCTCAGCCCCGCGAGCTGCTCCCGCGTGATCTCCGACATCGTGACGCACTGCACGATCAGGTCGGTGCCGGCCAACTCGGCGGTGTCGGCGTAGACGTCGGTCGACTCCTCGACCCGGACGGCGTATCCGTTGCTCCGCAGGAAGGGCAGGAACAGTTCCGTCGCCTCGACCGGCTGGTGCCCCTCCCAGCCGCCGCGGACCACCAGTGCTCTCTTCTGCGTCATCGTGATCTCACTATGCGGGGGCGTCCGCGCTCACGAAAGGGGGCCGGGCCTCACGAAAATTTCGCTGCCGAGGCCCGGGCGCCGACCGTCCAACAGGCCGCGGTGAAGCGGACTTCCGAGCCGTGCACGAAGGGGTCGAAGGCGGCCCGGACCGTCTCGACGACCCGGTCGCGGGTCTGCTCGTCCACCTCGGGCAGGTGCATGCCGACCGCACCGAGCCGGGTGAAGTAGCGGACCAGTTCCTTCTCGGGCAGGGTGCAGACCACGTCGACCGGCCGGATGTCGATCCCGGCCCACCCGCTCCCGGTCAGGATCCGCCGGACCTTGTCCGGGTCCGCGAAGGCGAACTGTCCCGGCTCGTCCGGCCCCCGGACGGGCAGGTCCGGGAGCAGCGGCGCGGCGGCGCGCTGGGCCGTCGTCATGAACGGGTTCTCGGCCGGATCGCGCCAGACGACGCACCGCAGCGCGGCCTCGTCCCGGGCCGCGCGCCGGAGGTTGGCGAAGGCCCGGACGGGATCGCTGAAGAACATGACACCGAACCGAGAGATGACGGCGTCGAAGGTGCCGGATTCGAAGGGGTGGTCCTGGGCGTCGGCGCAGAGGAAGGACGCCGGGACGTCCTCCTGCCCGGCGTACTCCCGGGCGGTGGAGATCATCGCCTCGGAGATGTCGACGCCGACACAGCGGCCGGCCGGGCCGAGCCGTCGCGCGACGGCCAGTGTGACGCCGCCCGTACCGCAGCCGACCTCCAGCACGTCCCGCGCCTGTTCGGCGGCGACGGCGTCGACGAGGAGCTCCTCGAAGGGCCTGAACATGTCGTCCAGCACGCCCTTCAGATCGCCCCAGGCATGACCGGCGCGCCCCTTCCAGCGGGCTGCCTGCTCGTCCTCGGCCCTGCGCGCAGCGTCCATGACTGTCTCTCTTTCTGGTTGCCTTCGTCGTCCCGGGGTGACAGCGTTCTACTTCAAGTCGACTTGAGGTCAATGCAGAATGACAGAGCTGGACATCGCGGAAGTGTCGCACCGCGCCGGGGTCCCGGCATCGACCCTGCGCTATTACGAGGAGAAGGGGCTGATCTCCTCGACGGGCCGGCGCGGCCTGCGCCGGCAGTACGACCCGGGCGTACTGGAGCGGCTGGCGCTGATCGCGCTGGGGCGGACCGCCGGGTTCTCGCTCGACGAGATCGCGCAGATGTTCGCGCCGGACGGGCGGCCGCGGATCGACCGGCGGAAGCTGGCGGCCAAGGCGGACGAACTCGACCACCGGATCCGCGAACTGGGCGTGCTGCGCGACTCCCTGCGGCATGCCGCCGCGTGCCCCGCGCCGAGCCACCTGGAGTGCCCGACCTTCCGCCGCCTCCTCGACGCGGCGGCCTCCGGCGGTGTCGCGGCGCCGGGAAGGCGGGTTCCGCTCCGCTAGTGCCCCGACAGGCAACGTTCGCCCCGTCGCGACGCCCGGCACGCCCTCTCGCCGCACCGGCCGAAAGCCCAAGATCCAGTACGAGGACGTCCGGCCGGCCCGCCGAGAGGACGCACCGGACGCCGCTCCTTGACGGGCAAACGTTGCCTGCCGGGGCACTAGCCAGGGCCGTCGGTGCTCTTGGTTCAATCGTGGTTCGCGCTTTGCCCGATTCCCCGTGGGCCGTGCCTAGCCTCGACGGCGAACTTCGGGAGGCCGCAGTGCTGAACACCGTGAAAGGGCAGGCAGCGGGTCTGACGAAAGACCAGCGCAACGCGTTCGTGGCCGCCTATCTCGGCTGGGCGATGGACGCGTTCGACTATTTCCTGGTCGTGCTCGTCTACAGCGAGATAGCCGACGATTTCCATGTCTCCCTGACCGACATGGCCTTCCTCACCACCGCGACGCTGGTGATGCGGCCCGTCGGCGCGTTGCTGTTCGGCGTCTGGGCCGACCGGCGCGGCCGTCGCGTCCCGCTCATGGTGGACGTCGTCTTCTACTCGATCGTCGGTTTCGCCTGCGCCTTCGCGCCCAACTACACCGTGCTGCTGGTGCTGCGCCTGCTCTACGGCATCGGCATGGGCGGCGAGTGGGGCCTGGGAGCGGCCCTGGCCATGGAGAAGATCCCGGCGGCGAGGCGTGGCTTCTGGTCGGGGCTGTTGCAGAGCGGCTACTCGCTGGGGTACCTGCTGGCCGCCGTGGCGTTCTTCGTCATCGAGCCCGCCTTCGGCTGGCGGGGACTGTTCGCCTTCAGCCTGCTGCCCGCGCTGGTCGCGCTGTGGGTGCGCAGCCGGGTGGAGGAGAGCGAGGTGTGGGAGAAGACCGTCCGGCTCAACCGCACCCCCGCGCACCAGGTGTTCAAGAACCCCGCGGTGCTGCGGCGTTTCGTCTACCTGGTCGCGCTGATGACCGCCTTCAACTGGATGTCGCACGGCACGCAGGACATCTACCCGACCTTCGTGAAGAAGGGCCTGGAGCTGTCCGCGAACACCTCGATCGCGATCGCCGTGGTGTACAACATCGGCGCCATGATCGGTGGTGTGCTGCTCGGCGCGTACTCCGAACGGCTGGGCCGCCGTCGGACGATCATGATCGCGGCGGCCGGGGGCCTGGTCGTGGTGCCGTTCTTCGTGCTGTCCACGACCGTCGGCTGGCTGATGCTGTCGTCCTTCCTGATGCAGGTGTGCGTGCAGGGAGCCTGGGGCGTCATCCCGGCCCATCTGACCGAGATGAGCCCGGACGCCGTCCGGGGCTTCTACCCGGGCGTCACCTACCAGCTCGGCAACCTGATCGCCGCGCTGAACCTGCCGATCCAGGAGGCGATCGCCGAGCGCCACGGGTATCCGTCGGCGATGGCGTGGACCGTCGTGCCCACCCTGGTCGTGGTGATCCTGCTCAGCGCGATCGGCAAGGAGGCCAAGGGCATCCACTTCGGAACCAGCGGCTCACAGGCCCCGAGCACGGCGGCGACGGGCACGGTCCACCCCTGACGTCCCGCACGCGGCGCGAGGCCCCGGCCCCGCGCAAGCCCTACCCGTCGCCGTTCCTCCTCGGTCCGGCCGGTGTCGGGTCCGGTGTCGTCGTCACCGTCGTCACGCCCCGGGTCCGCAGCTCGCCGAGCACGGTCGGGTCGGCCGTGTCGTCGGTGATCAGGGTCCAGCCCTCGCGCAGGGCCGTCCAGGCGTGGAACGGGCGGCGGCCCAGTTTGGCCGCGTGGGCGAGGACGTAGACGTGGTCGGCGCGGCGGGCCATCAGTTCCTTGAGGCGGGTCTGGCGCAGGTCGGCCTCGCAGATGCCGAGTTCGGGGGAGATGCCGTCCGTGCCGAGGAAGACCCGGTCGAACGTCATGCGTTCCAGTGCGGCTTCCGTGAGCGGGCCGACGAAGCCCTGGCTGAGCGGGCGCAGCGTGCCGCCGAGGCACTCGACGTGCACCGTCTCGACGTCGGACAGGGCCTGGAGGGCGGTGAGTCCGGTGGTCGCCACGGTGATGTCCTCGGCCGTGCGCAGCTCGTGGGCGAGCGCGCCGACCGTGGACCCGGCGTCGAGCAGCAGCGTCTCGCCGGGCCGTACCTGCGCCGCCGCCCAGCGCGCGATCGCCTGCTTGGCCTCGAAGGCCTCGCCGACCCGCTGCCGCAGCGACGCCTCGGGATGCGCGGCCAGTGCCATGGCACCGCCGTACGTACGGGCCAGCCGGCCGTCCGTGGTGAGCTTGGCCAGGTCGCGGCGGATGGTCGAGGCCGTCACCCCGAACAGCTGGGAGAGCTCCTCCACGCTCGCCAGACCCGTGGTGGTGGCGAGGTGGACGATGCGGTCGCGCCGCGCCTTGGATCCGATCACAGACATCGGTTCTTGGTGTCCTTAAATGTCCTGGGCGGCCGGAGCGGTCGACATCTCGGCGGCCTGGCGCAGAGCCTCGACCATGCTACCGGCCTCGGCCCGGCCGGTACCGGCGATGTCGAAGGCCGTGCCGTGGTCGACGGAGGTGCGGATGACCGGCAGCCCGACGGTGAGGTTGACCCCGGCCTCGATGCCGAGGACCTTGACGGGCCCGTGTCCCTGGTCGTGGTACATCGCGACGATGAGGTCGTAGTCGCCCCGCGAGGCCAGGTAGAACGCCGTGTCCGCGGGCAGCGGGCCCCGCGCGTCGATGCCGTCGGCGCGGACCGCCTCCAGCGCCGGCACGATCTTCGTCTCCTCCTCGCCGTAGCCGAACAGGCCGTTCTCGCCCGCGTGCGGATTGATGCCGCACACGCCGATCACCGGCTCGGCGGTCCCGGCCCGCACCATCGCCTCGTGACCGCGGCGCACCGTGCGTTCCACCAGTCCGGGCTCGATGCGGTTCACCGCGTCGATGAGCCCGATGTGGGTGGTGACGTGAATGACCTTCACCCTGGGCGTGGACAGCATCATCGACACCTCCTCGACGCCTGTGAGGTGGGCGAGGAGTTCGGTGTGGCCGGGGTAGAGATGGCCGGCGGCGTGCAGGGCCTCCTTGTTGAGGGGGGCGGTGCAGATGCCGTCCACCTCGCCGCGCAGCGCCAGCTCGGCGGCGACGCGTACGTAGTGGTATGCGGCGTCGCCCGCGACGGCGGACAGCTCGCCCCAGGGCAGGTCGGCGGGGAGCAGTCCGAGGTCGATGACGTTGACGCGGCCGGGCGTGAACTCCGCCTGTGCGGGGTGCTCGACGGCCACGATCTCGCAGCTGACACCGAGGATGCCGGCCGCCTGCCGCAGGCGCTCGGCGTCCCCCACGACCACCGGTCGGCAGTCGCGCAGGGTGTCGGGGTGCAGCAGCGCCGGCACGATGACCTCGGGCCCGATGCCTGCGCCGTCGCCCATGGTGACCGCGATGACCGGGAGCGGCCGTGCGGAGGCCGCGTTCTGGCCGGCGGTGGCGGCGGAGGGGGCTGCGTTCACGGGGCTACTCCTGTGGGGTCGGTCGGAACGGGGCGTACGGGGGCGGGGCGCAGCGCCCGGACGATGCGTCGCAGGGAGTCGGCCTCGCCGTAGCTGCCGGGCCGGGTGACGACCGAGCGGCCGTCGGGTGTGCGGGAGAGGACCGCACCGTGGTGGATCTGGCCCACGGGGCGCAGGTCGGTGACGCGCAGGACGTCCAGGACACGGCGGGCCGTCTCGCCGCCGGTGAGGACCAGGTCGCAGCCGTGCGCCGCGTCGGCGACGGTGTCGGCGAGCGCGGCGACGAGGCGGCGCGCCATGGCGGGGCCGGTCTCTCCGGTGATGCGGACGACCGTGACGGCGGCGACGGGAGGGGGCAGCCGTCGCGGGGAGCGCAGGAGTTCGCTGGTGCTGAGGGAGACCTGGTGGGCGCCGTCCGCGAGGACGTGCGCGACCTGTCTGCGCGCCGACGGCTCGGCGGTGCCGACGACGAGCAGCAGCGGCCGGACGACTTCGCCGGGCGCGAGGGCGTTCTCCCCGGACGTGCCCAGGAGCCGTCCCAGTGCGCCGGCGAGTCCGCCCGTGCCCAACAGCCGTATCCCGGGGCCCAGTTCGAGGGCCGCCGCGGCGATCGCGTCGAGGTCGGCCTCGGTCTCGGCGTCGCACACCGGGTGCCGGCCCTGCGCGAAACGCGCACGAAGCTCATCACGCAGTGTGCCGGGCGCGCCGCGCACGACCGTGAGCGGCACCGGCGCCGACGGCAGATCGCCGAGCGCGGCGGCGACCGACCGCGGCGCGGGCCGGGTCTCGGCACGCCAGGCACTCGTCTCGTGCAGCGGGGTCCCGTCGAGGTGGACGACCCCGTCCCGGACCGTGCGCCGGGCCGGCGGCAGCGCGGTCGCGATCACCACGCCCGCGCTGCCTCGCGCATAGGCGGCGGCCTCGGCGGCGAGGTTGCCCCGCAGCAGCGAGTCGACCTTCTTGAACAGCACCGTTCCGGCGGGGACCGACCGCGTGGCGTCCCGTACCGCGCCCGCCGCCCGGTCGCCGGGCAACTGCCGGGAGTCGAGGTCGAGGACGAGCGACTCGCCGGGCGCCGACGCCACCGGTCCGGGGACCGGCCCCAGCAGGATCCGGGCGGGCGAGCGCAGCGCCACCGCGGTCTCGGCCGCACCGGACAGATCGTCGGCCAGCGCGAGCACAGGCCGGGCAAGGCCGGCTGCGGAGAGGGACACGAGCACCTCCTCGGGCGGCCCGGTCGGGCTGCCTCGGGAACCGATGATGACACGGCTTGCGCGAAATGCGCGAGACCCCTTGCGCACTTCGCGCAGTCGTGCCACCTTTTCCGGCGCGACACCTGTTCGTATCCCGCCGGCCGGACCCCCCAACCGGCCCGAGGCGAGAGCCGCGCGAACACCACGAGCCGGTCGCCCCCGGAACGCGAGAAGGTCGACGATGACCCCAAGCCCTCACCACGCACCCCCGGACCGTCCCTCTCCGCGAGAGCCCCTGCGCCGCCGCACCCTGCTCCGCCTGGGCGCCCTCGGCGGCACGGGCCTCGCCCTCGGTCCCCTGTCCGCCTGCGCCGGACCCACCGGAGCCCCCGGCCCCGGCACCCTCACCCTCGGCCTGAACCGCTCCCTGGTGAGCCTCGACAACAAGCTCAACCAGTTCGACGCGGCCGTCACCGTGCAGCGCGCGGTCCGCGAGGCCCTCACCCGCATCGGCCCCGGCATGAGGGTCCAGCGCGTCCTCGCCGACCGGTTCGAGATGACCGGGCCGACGGCCTGGAGCGTGCGGCTGCGCCAAGGCGTGCGCTACTCCGACGGCAGCCCCGTCACCGTCGAGGACGTCGCGACCGCCCTGAAGATGTACGGCAAGGTCAACGGCTCCTTCCTGCTCGGCCTCTTCCCGGAACTGCCCACCGTCGAGAAGACCGGCGAGCGCACGTTCACGCTGCACACCGAGCGCCCCGTGCCCGTCCTCGACCGGCTGATGGCCAACATCCACATCACCCCGGCCGCCGCCAACCGCCCCGAGGAACTCCAGAGCGGCGTCGGCTCCGGCCCGTACAAGGTGATCGAGGCCAACAGCGGCGCCGGCGAGTACACCCTCGCCCGCAACCCCCGCTACTGGGGCCGCCCGGCCCACGTCGACACCGTCCGGGTGCGCTTCGTGCCCGAGGAGTCCAGCCGGGTCATCGCCCTGCGCAGCGGCGAACTCGACGTCGTCGACACCCTCACCCCGGACTCGGCCGAGCAGCTCACCGGGCTGCCGGGCGTCACCGTCCAGGAGACCTCCGGCGTCCGCATCTCCCAGCTCTTCTACAACTTCCGCAAACCCGACGACCACCCCCTGGCCGACGCCCGCGTCCGCCGCGCCCTCACCTACGCCATCGACGGCGAGGCACTGATCCGGGACGTCCTCACCGGCTCCGCCGAAGCCGCCGAAGGGGTCGTCCCCCTCGCCCTCGAAGGCGCCGTGCGCACCGGCGCCTACACCTACGACCCGCGCAAGGCCAGGGCGCAGCTGAGGCAACTGGGCGCCGAAGGCCTGCGGATCCGCGTCATCTGGGAGTCGGGCGAGTTCGCCGCCGACAACTCCGTCATGGAAGCCGTCGCCGACATGTTCCGCGACATCGGCGTACGCGCCTCCCTGCTCCAGTTCGAACCGGGCGGCGACATCCTGAAGTGGCGCCAGGGCCGGGGCGGCGACTGGGACGTCATCGGCAACGGCTTCCCCGGCACCACCGGCCAGGCCCTCACCTCCCTCCAGGGCATGTACGGCGGCACCCCCGAACGGGAACGCACCCGCGACACCTACATGGGCTACGTCGTCCCCGACATCCAGCGCCGCCTGGAGGACGCCGCCACCGAGACGGACGCCGCCGCCCGGGACCGCAAGCTGGCCGCCGTGCAGCACGCCATCTGGAACACCTGGCCCAGCCTGTGGGCGTTCGCCCCCAAGACGATGCTCGCCCGCCGCGACCGCGTGCACGACCTGGGCCTGCTCCAGCTCAACTCCTACGACCTGTCCGCCGTGCGGCTGGAGGGCTGAGCCGTGGCCACCTACCTCGTCCGCCGCATCGGCCAGAGCCTGCTGGCCGTCTTCCTCACCCTGACCACGGTCTTCCTGCTGCTGCGTCTCGCCCCCGGCGACCCGGCCGCCGCCTACGCCGCGCCCAGCGCCACGGCCGCCGATCTCGCCCGCATCCGCGCCCAGTTCGGCCTCGACGAACCGCTGATCGCCCAGTACGGGATCTTCCTGCGCGACCTGTGCACCGGGAACCTCGGCACCAGCTACTCCTTCCACGCCTCCGCGTTCGACGTGGTCATGGACCGGCTGCCGTACACCATCACCCTCGCGGTCTCCGCCATCGCGGTCACCACCGTCGTCGCCGTGCCGCTCGGCGTGTGGATGGCCCGGCGCGCCGACACCAAGCGGGAGCTGGGCGCGAACGTGCTCACCATCGCCGGGCAGTCGATGCCGGACTTCTGGACCGGCGTGATGCTGCTGACCGTCTTCTCCGTGCTGCTCCCGGTGCTGCCCGCCTCCGGATTCACCTCCTGGAACGGCCTGGTCCTGCCCACCGTGACCGTCGCCGTCCTCCAACTCGCGCTGATCTCACGCCTGGTGCGCCGCGAGATGACCACCGCGCTCGCCGCCCCCTACACCACGGTCGCCCGCTCCCGAGGCGTCTCCGAGCGCGCGCTGACCTGGCAGTACGGACTGCGCAACTCCGCCGTGCCGCTCGTCACCGCCCTCGGCACCCGGTTCGCGGCGCTGCTCAACGGTGTCGTGGTCGTCGAGGTCGTCTTCGGCTGGCCGGGCGTCGGCTCGCTCGTCGTCCGCGCCCTGGAGACCCGCGACTACCCCCTCATCCAGGCCACCGTCCTCGTCACGGCCACCCTCGCGATCCTCGTCCAGCTCCTCGTCGACCTCGCCTACCCGCTGTTCGATCCGCGCGTACGACTCGGAAAGGCGGCCTGACCCATGGCCAGTGTCACGTCCACCCCGGCCGCCGGAACCGAGCGGCCCAGCGCCGTCACCGCCCGCGACCTGGCCCGGGCCACCGCGACCCGGCAGCGGCGCGGCTCCCGCTTCAAGATCTGGGCCGGATCCGTCTGCACGGCCCTCGTCGTCCTGCCCGTCGCCCTGGCGGGTCTGCTGCCGCTGCCGGACGCCAACGCCCAGGACCTGTCGGAGCGCAGACTGCCGCCGCTCAGCGACGGGCACCTGCTCGGCACCGACCAGCTCGGCCGCGACCTGCTGTCGCGCATCCTGCACGGCGGCCAGGTCTCCCTGTCGGTCGGTGTCCTCGCGGTCCTGGTGTCCGGGCTGATCGGCATCGTCGCCGGATCGGCGGCCGGGTTCTTCGGCGGCTGGGTCGACGCGCTCGTCTCCCGCTTCCTGGAGGCCCAGCTCGCCCTGCCGCTGCTGATGATGCTGCTGCTCGTGGTCGCCCTCTTCGGGCCGTCGGTCACCGTCATCACCTGCGTGATCGCCGTCGCACAGTGGCCCGAGGTGGCACGGCTGACCCGCTCCCTCGTCCTCGTCGAGCGCGAGAAACCGTACGTCGCCGCCGCGCGCGTGCTGGGCCTGCGCGGCTGGTCGGTCCTCACTCGGCACGTCGTCCCCAACGTCGTACGGCCCGTGAGCCTCGTCGTGCTGCTCCTGCTCGCCCAGGCCGTCCTGCTGGAGAGCGCGCTGAGCTTCCTCGGCGCCGGACCGCAGCGGCCCTTCGCCACCTGGGGCCGGATCATCTCCGACGGCCAGGCCTACCTCACCACCTCGTGGTGGCTGGTCACCCTGCCCGGCCTGGTCATCGCCGTCCTCGTGGTCGGCGTCAACCTGCTGGGCGACGGGCTGCGGGACCGCACCCGCCGCCGGAAGGGAGCGGGCGCATGACACCGCAGGAAGGGAGCGCGAGCATGACGTCCCCGGAAGGGAGCGCGAGCATGACACCGCTGCTCGATGTCCGTGACCTCCAGATCGAACTCGTCACCGCCCACGGCGTCGTCCGGGCCGTCGACGGGGTGAGTTTCACCGTCGGCCGCGGTGAGACCGTGACCCTCATCGGCGAGTCCGGATCCGGCAAGTCGACCACCGCGATGGGCGTCCTGGGCCTGCTGCCGGAGGGACTGGCCGTGCTGTCGGGCAGCGTCCGCATCGGCGGCCGGGACGTCGTCGCCGACCCCGGCGCGGCCCGCGCGGTACGCGGCCGGACCGTCTCCCTGATCCCGCAGGACCCGATGACCGCCCTCAGCCCCGTCCACACCGTCGGCCGGCAACTCGGCGACGCCATCCGCCTGCGCCACCCCGGACTGTCCCGGGCACAAGCCCGGGACAAGGGCATCGACCTGCTCGGACAGGTGCGCATCACCCGGCCGGAGACCCGCTGGAAAGCCTACCCGCACCAGTTCTCCGGCGGCATGCTGCAACGCATCCTCATCGCCATCGCCCTGGCCGGCGACCCGGAACTGCTCGTCGCCGACGAGCCCACCTCGGCCCTGGACGCCACCGTGCAGGCGAGCGTCCTCGACCTGCTGATGGAACTGCAGGAACGCACCGGCATCGGGATGCTGATGATCACCCACGACCTGGGCGTGGCCCGGCTGGTCTCCGACCGCATCCACGTCATGAAGGACGGCCGTTTCGTCGAGTCGGGCCCGGCCGAACGGATCGTCGACAAGCCCGCCGAGCCCTACACCCGCGCCCTCCTCGCCGCGGTGCCCCGGCTGGGCGCCTGGGACGAGGACGAGACCGCCGTACCGGGAGCCGCCACATGACGCTGCTGTCCGTAGAGGACCTGGTCGTCGAATACCCGACACCGAGCGGCCCCTTCCGGGCCGTCGACCAGGTCGGCTTCCAGCTCCACAAGGGCGGCTCGCTCGCCGTCGTCGGCGAGTCCGGCTGCGGCAAGTCCACCCTCGCCCGCGCCCTCGTCCGGCTGCTCACCCCACGGTCCGGCCGTATCGTCCTCGACGGCACGGACATCGCCGGCCTGCCCGAACGGAGACTGCGACCGCTGCGGCGCCGCGTGCAGATGGTCTTCCAGGACCCCTACGGCTCCCTCGACCCGCATCTCACCGCCCAGCAGATCGTCGCCGAGCCGCTGCGCCTCGCGGGCGTGTCCGACCGTGCCGAACGGGCCCGCCGCGCCGCCGAACTGCTCGACCAGGTCGGCCTGCCCCCGTCCGCGCTCCAGCGCCGCCCGGCCGACTTCTCCGGCGGCCAGCGGCAGCGCATCGGCATCGCCCGCGCGCTCGCCTCCCGCCCCGACCTGCTGGTCTGCGACGAGGCGACCTCCGCGCTCGACGTCTCCGTACAGGCCCAAGTGCTCGCGCTGCTCAGGGAGTTGCAGGAGGAGACCGGCATCGCCTACCTCGTCATCGCGCACAACCTGGGCGTGGTGCGCGAGATGAGCACGGACGTCGTGGTCATGCGGGCCGGGCGCGTCGTCGAGGCCGGGCGGACCGAGACCGTCCTCGCCGCCCCGGCCGACCCCTACACCCGGGCCCTGCGCCGGGCCGCGCTCGACCCGACCGCCATCCAGGGCGTGAAACCGCGCCGCGTACCGGAAGGAAGCCCCTCGTGACGACCGGCATCACCCTGCCGACCACCACCGTCCCGCTCTCGCGGCTGGTGCTCGGCACCATGACCTTCGGCGACACCGTCGACCGCGGGGGAGCGGCGGCCATGCTGGACGCCGCGCTCGACGCCGGACTCACCGGAGTGGACACCGCCAACGGCTACGCCGGAGGCGACAGCGAGCGGCTGCTCGGGGAACTGCTGCCCGGCCGCCGCGACCGGATCGTGCTGGCCACCAA
>NZ_MUKA01000528.1 GCF_002150735.1 Streptomyces africanus | reverse complement strand
TGCCCTGACTTTGCGGACACGGCCTAGGCCGGGGCACCGGGCCGGTGGCGTAGGGCGAAGGGACCCGGTGGACTGCGGCCCGCGTCCGAGGCGGTCCGGGTGTCCCGGTTCCTACGGTGAGGGCACACGATCACGGCGAGGGAGCGGATCATGCCGGTTGCGATCATCACCGGGGCCTCGAAGGGGCTGGGCCGGGCGCTCGCGGAGGCGCTGGCCGGGCGGGGCTGGAATCTGGTGCTCGATGCCAGGGGCGCGGAGGCACTGAGGGAAGCCGCAGAGGCCGTCTCCGGGCACGGCACGCGCGTGACCGCCCTGCCGGGAGACGTCACGGACGCCGCGCACCGGGCGGCACTGGTGTCGGCGGCGGGGCGGCTCGGCGGCGCCGACCTGCTGGTGCACAACGCGAGCGCGCTGGGTGCCGAGCCGCTGGTGCGGCTGGAGGAGCTGCCCCTGGAGGGGCTGCGGCGGGCGCTGGAGGTGAACCTGGTGGCGGGGCTCGGCCTGGTCCAGGAGGCGCTGCCGCTGCTGCGCGCCTCGCAGGCCGGGACCGTCGTGGCCGTCAGTTCGGACGCGGCCTTCGAGGCGTACGAGACCTGGGGCGGCTACGGGGCGTCCAAGGCGGCACTGGACCAGCTGATGGCGGTGCTCGCCGTGGAGGAGCCGGGGCTGCGGGTCTGGGCGGTGGATCCCGGGGACATGGCCACGGACCTGTATGCGGCGGCCGTACCGGAGGATCACGAGCCGCGGCCTGAGCCGGCGGCTGTGGTGCCGGGGTTCCTGCGGCTGCTGGACGAGCGGCCCGCGAGCGGGAGGTACGGGGCTCCGGCTCTCGTGGACGGAGTGCGGTGACGCCGGCCGTGCGGGTGCCGGAGGAGCTGTCGGCCCGGGTGCCGGTCGAGCAGCGGGGCCCCGGGCTGGACCGGGATGCCGTGCGGCTGCTGGTGTCCCGGGGTGTCGAGGTGGCGCATCACACGTTCACGGAGCTGCCGCGGCTGCTGCGGGCCGGCGATCTCCTCGTGGTCAACACCTCGGCCACGCTGGCGGCGGCCGTGGACGGGCGGATCGGGCACGCGCGCGTGGTGGTGCATTTCTCCACGCGCGGGGACGACGACCGCTGGGCGGTGGAGCTGCGGGAGCCCGATGGGCGGGGCACCACGCGTCCGCGTGCGGGTGGGCCCGCGGGTACGCGGGTGCGCCTGCCGGGAGGCGGGTGGCTGGTTCTGCAGGAGCCGCTGAGCGGGCGGAGCGGGCGGAGCGGGCGGCTGTGGTGGGCGCGGGTCGCGGGGCCGGGGGTGCCGGGCCTGCTGCGGGAGCACGGGCGGCCCATTCGCTACGCGTACACGGAGCGCGACCAGCCGTTGTCCGTCTACCAGACGGTGTTCGCGCTGCCGTCCGCGGACGGGGCGGGCAGTGCGGAGATGCCGAGCGCGGCGCGGCCCTTCACGGCGCGGCTGGTGGCGGAGCTGGTGAGCCGGGGCGTGCAGTTCGCGCCGGTCACCCTGCACACGGGGGTGGCGTCGGCGGAGGCGCACGAGCCGCCGTATCCGGAGCGCTTCGCGGTGCCCGGGGCGTCGGCGCGGCTGATCAACGCCGCGAAGGCCGGTGGCGGCCGGGTGCTGGCGGTGGGGACGACGGCGGTGCGGGCCGTGGAGTCGACGGTGGGCGCCGACGGGGGCGCACGCGCGCGTGCGGGGTGGACGGATCTCGTCGTCACACCGGAGCGCGGGGTGCGTGTGGTGGACGGGCTGCTGACCGGGCTGCACGAGCCGGAGGCCTCGCATCTGCTGATGCTGGAGGCGGTCGCCGGGCGGGAGGCGATCGAGCGTGGCTACGAGGCCGCGCTCCAGGGCCGCTATCTGTGGCACGAGTTCGGGGACGTGCACCTCGTCCTGCCGTAGTGACGGCGTGGCAAATCCCTCACACACAGCATCGCTTGTGCAACCAGCGGTGAGACCGCACTCCACCCGGTGTGAGCCCGCGCATAGGACCCACGTCACGTACGAAAGTGCATAGGAGACAAAGCCCCACCTATTGAGCGGCTCAGACGGTCCAGTCTGCCCCGATTTGCCCCTCCCTGATCCACTATCGGGCATCGTACGTCACACCTTTGCCACGCCATTTTGCGGCCGCTAAGAATTGCTGCCGTCGCTCAGCGCCGTGGGTTCACCTCCGCGGCGTTCGTGTCGGAAACACACCGAGTCCAACGCCGGACGCCGAGCGACTCCCGCGCTATTCGAAGAGGTCCACAGCAGCATGCCCAAGAACATCTTCAGCCGTGTTCAGAGTCGTAGCCTGACCCGTCACCACAAGATCGCCATGGCGGGTGTCGCCACCCTCGGCGCCGCCGCCATCGGTTTCTCCGCGGTGCCGAGCGGCGCCTCGACCAAGACCACGACCGAGGCCGCTCAGCCGGCTGCGGTGGCGTTCAGCACCGAGCAGATCAAGGACGTCAAGGCGAGCGTCACGGACCAGATGGCCACTGCCAGCCTGAAGGCGGAGCAGATAGCGGCGAAGAAGAAGGCCGACGCCGCGGCCGCCGCCAAGAAGCAGGCCGCCGCCGCGGCCGCGAAGAAGAAGGCCGAGGCCGCGCGCCAGGCCAAGGAGGCCGCGAGCCGGGCCGCCAAGCGCGCCCAGGTCAAGAAGGCCGCCGCCAAGAGCTACCCGAACAACCTCGACGGCTGGATCCGCGAGTCGCTCGACATCCTGAAGAAGCACAAGATCCCGGCGTCCTACGACGGCATCCACCGCAACATCATCCGGGAGTCCTCGGGCAACCCGCGGGCGATCAACAACTGGGACATCAACGCCATCAACGGCATCCCGTCGAAGGGCCTGCTCCAGGTCATCCCGCCGACCTTCAAGGCGTACCACGTCCCCGGCACCTCCTGGGACATCTACAACCCGGTCGCCAACATCACCGCCGCCTGCAACTACGCGGCTGACAAGTACGGCTCGATGGACAACGTCAACAGCGCGTACTGAGGCCGGCGCGGACCTCTCTGCATCGCTGAACGAACGCCGAAGGGCGGCACCCTCCTGACGGGGTGCCGCCCTTCGGGCGCGGTGGAGCGGTGACTACTCGCTGGTGACTACTTGCGCATGACCTCGGGCTCGTGGCGGCGCAGGAAGCGGGCCACGAAGAAGCCGCAGATCACGCCGAGCGCGAGGAGCGCGCCCATGTCCATGGCCCAGGCCCCGACCGTGTGCTCCCACAGCGGGTCGGTGTCGCCGGCCGTCTCGGGCGGGCTGATCTTGTTGAAGTCCAGTGTGGCGCCGGAGGCGGCGACCGCCCAGCGCGACGGCATGAGGAACGAGAACTGGTTGACGCCGATCGAGCCGTGCAGCGTGAACAGACAGCCCGTGAAGACGACCTGGATGATCGCGAACATCACCAGCAGCGGCATGGTCTTCTCGGCGGTCTTGACCAGCGACGAGATGATCAGGCCGAACATCATCGAGGTGAAGCCCAGCGCCATGATCGGCACGGACAGCTCCAGCAGCGTGGCACTGCCGAAGACCAGGCCCTCGTCAGGGATCTCCCGGCTGGAGAAGCCGATGACGCCGACCAGCAGGCCCTGCAGGACGGTGATCATGCCGAGCACGAACACCTTCGACATCAGGTACGCCGAGCGCGACAGGCCGGTCGCGCGCTCCCGCTCGTAGATGACCCGTTCCTTGATCAGCTCGCGGACCGAGTTCGCCGCGCCCGCGAAGCAGGCGCCGACCGCGAGGATCAGCAGGACCGTGGTGGCCGTGCCGTTCGGGATGATCCGGCCGGTCTGCGGGTTGGCCGGGTTGGGCAGCAGGCCCCGGTCCGCGTCGATGAGCAGGCTCACCGCGCCGAGCACGGCCGGCAGGATCACCATCAGGGCGAGGAAGCCCTTGTCGGACGCGATCACCGAGACGTAGCGCCGCACGAGCGTGACGAACTGGGACATCCAGCCCTGCGGCTTCGGCGGCTTCATCGCCTGCATCGGCGGAACCTGTACGGACTGCGGCGCTACGGCGTCGATGTCCGCGGCGTACATCTGGTAGTGCTGCGAGCCCTTCCAGCGGCCCGCCCAGTCGTAGTCGCGGTAGTTCTCGAAGGCGGAGAAGACATCGGCCCAGGTGTCGTAGCCGAAGAAGTTCAGCGCCTCCTCCGGCGGCCCGAAGTAGGCCACCGAACCGCCGGGCGCCATCACGAGCAGCTTGTCGCACAGCGCCAGCTCCGCCACGGAGTGGGTGACGACGAGGACCGTACGGCCGTCGTCCGCCAGGCCGCGCAGCAGCTGCATGACATCGCGGTCCATGCCCGGGTCGAGGCCGGAGGTCGGCTCGTCCAGGAAGATCAGCGACGGCTTGGTGAGCAGCTCCAGGGCCACGGAGACGCGCTTGCGCTGGCCGCCGGACAGGGACGTGACCTTCTTGTCCTTGTGGATGTCCAGCTTCAGCTCGCGCAGCACCTCGTCGATACGGGCGTCGCGCTCGGCGGCCGTGGTGTCGGCCGGGAAACGGAGCTTGGCCGCGTACTTGAGGGCCTTCTTGACGGTCAGCTCCTTGTGCAGGATGTCGTCCTGCGGGACCAGACCGATGCGCTGGCGCAGCTCGGCGAACTGCTTGTAGAGGTTGCGGTTGTCGTAGAGGACCTCGCCCTGGTCGGCCGGGCGGTAGCCGGTGAGCGCCTTGAGCAGCGTCGACTTGCCGGATCCGGACGGGCCGATGACCGCGATCAGCGACTTCTCCGGGACGCCGAAGGAGACGTCCTTGAGGATCTGCTTGCCGCCGTCGACCGTGACGGTCAGGTGGCGCGCGGAGAAGGACACCTCACCGGTGTCGACGAACTCCTCGAGCCGGTCGCCGACGATCCGGAACGTCGAGTGGCCGACGCCGACGACGTCGGTCGGGCCGAGCAGCTGCGTGCCGCCCTTGGGGATCGGCTGGCCGTTGACGTACGTGCCGTTGTGCGAGCCCAGGTCGCGGATCTCCATGCGCCCGTCGGGCGTCGAGTGGAACTCGGCGTGGTTCCGGGAGACCTGGAGGTCGGAGACGACCAGCTCGTTCTCCAGGGCACGGCCGATGCGCATCACGCGGCCCAGGGAGAACTGGTGGAACGTGGTCGGGCTGCGGTCGCCGTAGACCGGCGGCGCCCCCGCGACGCCGCCGGGGCCCTGCTGCTGCGGGATGTGCGCCGCGTGCTGCTGCGGCTGCTGCCAGCCGGCCTGGGCCTGCTGCTGCGGGGCCTGGGGCTGCTGCTGGTAGGGCGCCTGCTGGGCGGGTGCCTGCTGGGCAGGGGCCTGCTGGGCCCAGCCGGGGTTCGCGCCCTGAGCGGCGTACGGCTGCTGCTGCGGCTGGGCCTGCGGCGTGGCGACGGAGGCGGCGGCACCGGAGAAGTCCAGGCGCGGGCCGTCGGTCGCGTTGCCCAGGTTGACCGCAGAGCCCGGGCCGAGTTCCAGCTGATGGATCCGCTGCCCCTGCACGAAGGTGCCGTTGGTGCTGCCATGGTCCTCGATGACCCAACTGCGGCCGTTGAAGCTGACCGTGGCGTGACGCCAGGAGACCCTGGCGTCGTCGAAGACGACGTCCCCCTGCGGATCACGTCCGAGGGTGTAGGCCCTGGACGGATCGAGCGTCCAGGTACGTCCGTTTGATTCCAGTACGAGTTCCGGCACTCCATGCCCCACTGAGTTGTCCCCCGAGTTACCCCCGACATGGGGAGTCTAGGGATGTCGAACATCGGGGGGAACTATTTCAGTAGCGGCCGCCTGACCGAAAGTCGGGCCTCGTGAAGAGCGTGTACGGAGGCATCTGCCGATTCCGTTGACGGGGTTGAAAACGGGCCGGAGAGTGGTATTTCGACGCGAGGGGGACATGCGCGGTGTTCCCGCCGCGCAGCGGATCGGGGGGTCTGCCATGGGTGCCGGTACAGGTGTCGGGACGGCGAGGGACGGCACGCGCGTGCCGTGGGGGGACGTGCTGATGTCCGCCGTCGCCGCCGTGAGCTGGGCGTTGGTCGGGATGGCGGGTACGGCTGCGCTGGGTCTGCGGCTGCTGGAGGCGGACACGGCGGGCTCGTTGGGGCCGATGACCGCGGCGGTGGTGGCCCTTGGGGCGGGTGGTTCGGTCACACCGTCCGGTGATGTGTCCGCGTTCGGCCTCACGGGCGCGCAGGCGGACACGGCCATCGAGATCACGCCACTGGGGGTGAGCCTGGTCGGAGCGTTGCTGCTGTCGTACTTCTTCCTACGGTCCTTGCGGGCGGCGGGAGTTGTGACAGCGCCGGCCGAACTCCTCGCGCGTGCGGGCGCGGTGGTCGCGCTGTTCGTGGCGATGCTGGGCGGGCTGGCGTGGGCGGGGCACGACGTCATCACGATCGACGGCGGCGCGCTGGGCCTGGACGACCTGGCGGGCGGGGACGGTGGAGACGGCCTGGAGATTCCCGGGCTGGGGGACATCGGGGGGTTGCTGCCGGACCGGATCGGCGACCTGGTCGACGCGCGGGCGGCGGTCGGTTTCACGGTCGACACCGCGCCCACGCTGCTCGGCGGGGCCGGCTGGTCGGCCGGGATCCTCCTCATCGCCCTGCTCGCCTCGCGCCGCACGCCGCTGCCCCGGGGCTGGGAGGCCGTGCACCGGGTCGTGCGGCCCGCCGTTTCCGCCGTGGTGACCGTGCTGCTGGTCGCGGTTGCGGCGGGGCTCGCGGCGGCGGCGTACGCGGCGACCGGCGACGACCATCCCCGGCGCATCGCCGGCGCGGCGCTGCTCGGGGCGCCTAACGGAGTGTGGCTGGGCGTCCCGATCGGCCTGCTCGTGCCGTGGGACGGCCGGGCCACGGGTGAACTGACCCGCCTGCTGCCGGACCCCCTGGACGACCTGCTCGCGGTCCGCTCCGACCAGCCCGTGACGCTGGGGCGGCTGGCCGAGCTGGACGGGCGGGTGTGGCTGCTGGGGGTGGCGGCGGCGCTGATGATGCTGCTGGCGGGGGTGTTGACAGCGGTGCGGACACCGGTGCCCGTGCCCGGTCCTGGGAACGTACGGGGTTCGGGTGCGCTCGGTTTCGCGGGGCGGTGTGCGCTGCGACTGGCGGTCGTGACCGCGCTGACCCTGCCACTGCTCGCCTGGCTGACGGACGTGTCCGTGACCGCCTCGCTGTCCGTCCTCGGCTTCGACGCGTTCGGCGCGGGCATCGACCTGCACGGGCACCTCGGCATGGCCCTGCTGCTGGGCGCGGTGTGGGGCGCAGGGGCCGGGGCGGT
>NZ_MUKA01000527.1 GCF_002150735.1 Streptomyces africanus | reverse complement strand
GGCACTGGCCCGGCTGGCCGCCCGGCAGCAGCCCAAGGCCCGCAAGCGGGACGGCCGCAGGCGCACGGTCACCGTCGACGCGGCCCGGCTGCGGCCCGGCGACGAGATCACCCTCGGCGCCGGCGACGTCGTGCCCGCCGACGCCCGGCTGCTCGACGTCGACGGTCTCGAGGTCGACGAGTCGGCGCTCACCGGCGAGTCCCTGCCGGTCACCAAGGCCGTCGACGCCACCCCCGGTCTGCCGGTGGCCCAGCGCACCTGCATGGTGTTCGAGGGCACCACCGTCGTCGCCGGGCGCGCCACCGCCCTCGTCGTCGACACCGGCGACCAGACCGAGGCGGGCCGCGCCGTCACGCTCGCCGCCCGCACCCCGCCGCCCGCCGGCGTACAGGCCCGGCTGCAGGAACTGACCCGCAAGGCACTGCCGGTGACCTTCACCGGCGGCGCGGCCGTGACCGGGCTGTCCCTGCTGCGCGGCAGCCCCGTACGCCGCGCCGTCAGCGGCGGTGTCGCGGTCGCGGTCGCCGCCGTACCGGAGGGACTCCCGCTCGTCGCGACGGTCGCGCAGATGGCCGCCGCCCGCCGGCTGTCCCGGCGGGGCGTCCTGGTCCGCACCCCGCGCACCCTGGAGGCGCTCGGCCGGGTCGACACCGTCTGCTTCGACAAGACCGGCACCCTCACCGAGAACACACTGCGCCTGGTCCGCGTCGCCACCGCCGACGGCACCGTCCTGCCCGTGGAGTCCGAACAGGCCGAACCGCTCCTGCGCCTGGCCGCCCGCGCCTGCCCGCAGGAGGAGACGGGCGAGGGCCGCCGGGTCGCGCACGCCACCGACGAGGCCGTCCTCGACGTCGCCCCGCCCGACGAGGGCTGGACACCGACCGGCGAGCTGCCCTTCGAGACACGGCGGGGCTACGCCGCGGCGGTCGGCCGCGACGGCGACCCGGACTTCGGCGAACTCCTCGTCGTCAAGGGTGCCCCGGAGACGATCCTGCCCGCCTGCCGGGACCTCCCCGACGGCACGACCGACACCGCCCACGAACTGGCGGGAAAGGGACTGCGCGTCCTCGCCGTCGCCCGGCGCCCCTGCCGGGCCGGCGACGCCGACGCCGAACTCGACGCACCGCTCGCGGACCTGGAGTTCAGCGGGTTCGTCGCCCTCGCCGACGTCCCCCGCGAGACCTCGCACGCCCTGCTCGCGTCACTGCGCCGCTCCGGAATCCTGCCCGTCATGCTCACCGGCGACCACCCGGAGACCGCCCGCGCCATCGCCCTGCAACTGGGCTGGCCGGAGGAGACCGAGGTCGTGACCGGCGACGAACTGGTCGCCATGGAGCGCCGCGAACGCGTGCGGGTGCTGCGCGGCGCCGGCGTCATCGCCCGGGTCGCACCCGAGCAGAAGCTGCACGTCGTGGAGGCCCTTCAGCAGGCCGGGCGGGTCGTGGCGATGGCCGGCGACGGCGCCAACGACGCCGCCGCCATCCGCGCCGCCGACGTCGGGGTCGGCGTCGAGGCCCGCGGCTCCGCCGCCGCCCGCAACGCCGCCGACCTGGTGCTCACCTCCGGCGACCTGTCCGTCCTGGTGGACGCGGTCGCCGAGGGCCGTGCCCTGTGGCGCAGCGTCGCCGACGCGGTGAGCATCCTCATCGGCGGCAACGCCGGCGAGGTCGGCTTCAGCGTCCTCGGCACCCTGCTGGCCGGCGCCTCGCCCCTGTCGACGCGTCAGCTGCTGCTGGTCAACCTGCTCACCGACATGTTCCCGGCCATGGCTGTGGCGGTCACGCCGAGCGACGACCCCTCGACGGCCGAGCACGCCGCGACCGGCCCGATGAGTCTCGACGTCCTCGGCGCGCCGCTGCTGCGCTCCATCCGGCGCCGGGGCATCACCACCTGCCTCGGCGCGGTCACGGCGTATCTCATCGGCCGCCTCACCCCCGGCACCGAACGACGGTCCACCACCATGGCCCTGTGCGGTGTGGTCGGCGCCCAGCTCGTGCAGACCCTCTCCGGTCGGCGCCACAGCCCCCTGGTGTGGGTCACGGCCCTCGGCTCCGCCGCCGTACTCGCCGCCCTCGTCCAGACGCCCGGGGTCAGCCGCTTCTTCGGCTGCACCCCGCTGGGCCCCGTCGGCTGGGCCGGCGTGGCCCTGGCCATCGCCCTCTCGGCCCTGGCCCCGCGCCTGGAACACCTCCAGGCGGTCCACACCCTCTACGAGGCCGCGGCACGACTCGCCCTGCGCCTCAACGACCTCACCCGGCAGGCCCGGGAACGGCTCCAGAGCGGGGTGGCCCGGCCGGCGGCTGCGTAGCGGGCGAAGACAGAAGGCGGCCGCCACCACGTTCCGTGGTGGCGGCCGCCGTTCTCGCTGATCACACCTCGCCGCGCCAGGCCCCGGTCTCCGTCCCCCGGGCCTCCATGAACTGCTTGAACCGCCGCAGATCACCGGAGACCTGCCGCTTCACGAACCCGAGCTTGTCGCCCACGGTCTCGGTCACGCCGCTGGGGTCGAACTCCATCTGGAGCATGACCTTGGTCGTGTCGTCCTGGATCCGGTGGAAGGTGACCACACCGGCCTGCCGGGCCTCGCCGTTCACGGTGGTCCAGGCGACGCGCTCGTCGGGGATCTGCTCGGTGATCTCCGCGTCGAACTCCCGCTCCTGGCCGCCGACCTTGGTCACCCAGTGCGTCAGGGTGTCGGTGCGCTGCTCGATGCGCTCCACGCCGTCCATGAACTGGGGGAAGTCCTCGAACTGCGTCCACTGGTTGTACGCGGTGTGCACCGGGACGCGGACCTCGATGGATTCCTCTACCTGTGACAAGGCGATACCTCTCTTTCTCGTACGGAGAACGACGGACGGGTACCAGATCTCGCGCCGGACACTCATGGTCGTCACGACTTGTAAGGTCGGGTGACGTGGCCACTTTGCTGATCGTCCATCACACGCCCTCGCCGAACTGCCAGGCGATGTTCGAAGCCGTCGTCTCCGGGGCGAGCGACCCCGAGATCGAGGGCGTCCGGGCCGTCCGCGTGCCGGCCCTGGCCGCCACCGCCTCCGACGTCCTCGCCGCAGACGGCTACCTCCTCGGCACCCCCGCGAACCTCGGCTACATGTCCGGCGCCCTCAAGCACTTCTTCGACCAGGTGTACTACCCCTGCCTCGACGCGACCCGCGGCCGGCCCTTCGGGTACTACGTGCACGGCGGCAACGACGTCACCGGAGCCGTGCGGGGCATCGAGTCGATCACGACGGGCCTCGGCTGGCGCCGCGCCGCCGAGGCCGTGACCGTGACCGGCGTGCCCGGCAAGGACGACATCGAGAAGTGCTGGGAACTTGGCGCCACGGTCGCCGCCGGACTCATGGGCTGAACGGATCAGGTCTCTTCCATGCGGCGCCGGTCCTGTTCGTCCCACGCCCGGGTGTCACGCGGCTGCGTGTACGGCTCCTCCTCGGGCGGAAGACCACCGGCGATGGCCCGCTGCCGGACCGTCTCGGCGTCGAACTCCAGGCCCAGCAGGATCGCCAGGTTGGTGATCCACAGCCACACCAGGAAGACGATGACGCCGGCCATCGTGCCGTAGGTCTTGTTGTACGAGGCGAAGTTGGCCACGTAGACCGCGAAGCCGGCCGACGCGATCATCCAGATCAGCAGAGCCAGCAGACTGCCCGGCGTGATCCAGCGGAACCCCTTCACCTTGGCGTTCGGGGTCGCCCAGTACAGGATCGCGATCATGATCGTGACCAGCACCACCAGAGCGGGCCACTTGGCGATCGACCACACCGTCAGCGCCGTGTCCCCGATCCCGAGCGCGGTTCCGGCCTGCCGGGCCAGCGCGCCCGTGAACACCACGATCAGCGCGCTGATCACGGCCAGCACCATCAGCACGACCGTCACGGCCACCCGCACCGGCAGCAGCTTCCACACCGGCCGGCCCTCGGGCATGTCGTAGACGGCGTTGGCGGAGCGGATGAACGCCGCCACGTAGCCGGACGCCGACCACACCGCGACGACGAGACCGACGACCGCCACCAGCGAGCCGATACCGGCATTGCCCTGCAACTGCTCGACGGCCCGGGTGATGATGTCGCGCGCCGAGCCGGGGGCGAACTGCTTGACGTTGTCGAGCACCGCGTCCGTGGTCGACTTGCCGGTGATGCCGAGCAGCGACACCAGCACCAGCAGCGCCGGGAACAGCGCCAGCACGCCGTAGTACGTCAGGGCGGCCGCCCGGTCGGTCAGCTCGTCGTCCTTGAACTCCCGCAGGCTCCCCTTCAGCACCGCACCCCACGACTTCCGAGGAAGCTCACTCGGGCTGTCCGGCGCGGCCCGCTCCACTTCGGGCCCGGGCCCGGGCTCCTGCTCCGGCCGTGGAGCGGGCCTTTCCGCGGCCGGAGCGTGAGCCCGGCCGGGAGCGGAGTCCTGAGGCGGAGCCTGGCTCGCGTGATGTTCTTTTCGTCCCGGAATATGCAGCTTCACCATGGGGGCCGGGTAACCCCGAGCCGTGCGGTTAAGCCGCACCAGGGCGCCCCGGCCTCCGATTTCGGATTGAGGGAGCGCTCCCAGAGCGGGCACGATGCCGCCATGACCACGCTCCCCGCCATCCGCCCGTACCGCCCCGAGGACCGTCCGGCCCTGACCGACATCTGCGTCCGCACCGCGCACCACGGCCAGGACAGCCGCCCCCACTACACGGACCCCGGCATCTTTCCGGTCACCTTCGCGGCTCCGTACGTCCATCTGGAACCGGACCTGGCCTTCGTGCTGGACGACGGGCACGGGCAGGCGGTCGGCTACATCCTCGGCACGGCGGACACCGCGCGCTTCGCCGAGGCCTTCCGCACCACATGGCTGCCACTGGTCGCCGGCCGCTACCCGGAACCGCCCCATCCGCCGCGCACCCCGGACGAGACGATCGCCCGCCTGCTGCACCACCCCGAACGGATGGTGGTCCCCGAACTGGCCGCCTACCCGGCCCACCTGCACATCGACCTGCTGCCCGAGTGGCAGGGGCGCGGCCACGGCCGCCGCCTGATGCGGACGTTCCTGGCGACCCTCCAGGACAGGGGAGTGCCGGCCGTCCACCTGGCCATGGCGACCGCCAACACCCGGGCCAGGGCCTTCTACGACCGCATGGGCTTCCACGAACTCGATGTCCCCGAGCTCGGCTCGGCCACCTACCTGGGCCGCACCACGAAGGAACTCGACCGGCTCTGAAAGAACCCTCCGTCGGACGCGTCGAACGCATCGAACGCGCCAGGAGACACGGAAGTGGCGCAATCACACATTGCCGACCCCGGGCATCGGGCGCAATCTGTGCTTGCGGGAGCGCTCCCACGCACGCGCTCCCGCACCCCCACGAACGACATGGAGAGCATCACACCCCCACATCCGAAAGAAGGAGATCATGAATTGTCATGGTCATGATCGTAGGTTTCGTTCCCGCCTGACGCTCGCCCTGAGTGTCCTGGTCGCCGCGCTGCTCAGCCTCATCCCCTGGAGCGGCACCGCCGTCGCCCACGGCTCGGTCGTCGACCCGGCCTCCCGCAACTACGGCTGCTGGCTGCGCTGGGGCAGCGACTTCCAGAACCCCGCGATGGCACAGCAGGACCCCATGTGCTGGCAGGCGTGGCAGGACAACCCCAACGCCATGTGGAACTGGAACGGCCTGTACCGCAACGGCTCGGCCGGCAACTTCCAGGCCGTGGTCCCCGACGGCCAGCTGTGCAGCGGCGGACGCACCGAGGGCGGCCGGTACAACTCCCTCGACACGGTCGGCGCCTGGAAGACGACCGACATCGGCGCCGACTTCACCGTGAAGCTCTACGACCAGGCCAGCCACGGCGCCGACTACTTCCTGGTGTACGTCACACGGCAGGGCTTCGACCCCACCACCCAGCCGCTGACCTGGAACGACCTCCGGCTCGTCGCCCGCACCGGCAAGTACGCGCCGAGCCAGAACTACGAAATCCCCGTGAGCACGTCGGGCCTGAGCGGCCGGCACGTCGTCTACACGGTCTGGCAGGCGTCGCACATGGACCAGACCTACTTCCTGTGCAGTGATGTGAACTTCCGCTGACCTGCGGTTCCCCGCCGGCCCCATGAGGCCGGCGGGGTTCTGGTGTTTCGCGGCTTCATGAGAGTTCTCCGAAAATTTTCGAGAGACGTGAACGCGCCGGTGCTCCCGTACGTATGGGGCGAGGGGATTTTCATGCCCGGTACGCCACAAGCGCAGGAGAGCACCCTTGGGACGCAACACGCGAAGACGCCCTACCGGCCCGCGACGCGCGACCTTCGCCGCATTCGCACTGATCCTCGGCGGAGGTGGCCTGATGGCGGCGAACGTCTACGCCTCGGCCACGGACGGCGGTTCGGGCGCCGACTCCGCCCAGACCCGGTCCGGTACGGGGGTCCCGACCGCGGGCTCCACGATCGACTGCCCGGACGTCGGCACCAAGCTGACCTCGGTCCCCGAACAGGCGCGGGGGGAGGTCGACAAGGAACTCGCCCTCCTGGACGAGCAGATCGCCAAGGCCTACCAGCGGCTGAGCGATTCCGCGCAGCAGGTGCGGCAGGACTCCGGCTTCGCCGACAGCGCGATCATGAACCCGCTGAAGGACAAGCGGGCAGCGGCCCTTGAGCGCATCGCGATCGCCATCGACCGGGTGGGGGACCGCCCCGAAGGGCTCGACGCCCTCGCCGCCTGCACCGTACGGGACTCCGGCAACCAGGCCCCCGCGCAGGGCGAGGGCCAGGACGGCGACGGCGGCCCACAGCCCGGCCAGGAGCAGGGACAGGACGGTCAGGAGCAGGGCGACGGGCAGGACGAGGGGGCTCAGGGCGGCAACGGCGGACAGGCGGGCAACGGCCCCGTTGCCGCCGACTTCGCGCCCATCACCAGCGTCCAGCCGGGCGTCGGCAGCCCCCGCCAGGGGACGAAAGCCTCCCGGGGCTCCTTCGCCACCGACTGCGGCGTGAACGAGAACGGCCTGTTCAACTCCGACAACATCATCGCCGCCCCGGGCGTCACCAACGGCGCCCACCACTTCCACGACTACGTCGGAAACCAGGCCAACAACGCCTTCGCCAGCGACCAGGACCTCGCGGACGCCAAGACCAGTTGCGCCGACCAGGGCGACAAGTCCTCCTACTACTGGCCTGTGTTGCGTCTGCAGAACGGCGCCCAGGAGCAGGACGCCAAGTCGCCCGGCGGCGGCATCGAGGGCAACGCCGGCGAGATCGTCACGCCGAAGCAGGTCACGCTGACCTTCGTGGGGAACCCGCGCGGCAAGGTCACCGCCATGCCGCGGCTGCTGCGCATCATCACCGGTGACGCCAAGTCGTTCGTCAACGGCCCGGCCAACGCCAACGCCTCCTGGAGCTGCACGGGCTTCGAGGACCGGCAGCTGAAGGACAAGTACCCGCTGTGCCCGCGGGGCAGCGACGTGGTGCGCACCTTCAAGTTCCAGAGCTGCTGGGACGGCCGCAACATCGACAGCGCCAACCACCGCACACACGTGGCGTTCACGGACGCCGCCGGCACCTGCCCGTCCGGCTTCCGGGCCATCCCGCAGCTGGTCCAGCGCATCGTCTACGACGTCGACGCGCCGAGCCTCGAGGACGGCGGCCGTACGACGCCGCTGTTCGCGGTGGACTCCTTCCCGGAGCAGCTGCACAAGCCGGTCACGGACCACGGCGACTTCATCAACGTCTTCGACGAGGATCTGATGCGGGAGATGGCCGACTGCATCAACGACGGCCGCACATGCGGTGCCGGAGCGGAAGCCGAGCCGGGCGACACCCCGGAAGAGGAGCCGCAGGAGCAGCCGACGAAGACCCCCGAGGCCCCGCAGGAGCAGCCCACCCGTACCCCGGACGCCCCGCAGGACGGCAACGCCGGCGGAAAGCCCGGCGACACGGGCGACGGCGGGAAGGCCGACGGCGGGAAGGGCGACGGCGGCGGCGGGAAGGGCGAGGCCGCCGAGCCGCCGGCGACGAACAAACCCGCCCCCGAGCCGGAGCAGACGCAGCAGCCGGAGCAGGGCGGCTCGCCCACGGCCGCGCCGCGCACCGACGCACCGGAGGTGTTCGCGACGCCCACCCCCGACGGCGGCACCGCGAAGGCCGGTGAGCAGGGCGACTCGAAGGACGAGGCCGGCGAGGACACGGAGGACGGCCTCGGCCGGTCCCAGGCCGTCGGAACGGCGACCAGCGCCGCTCCCACCCCGTCGCTCCCGTCCCGGACCGAGCCCCAGGCGGTCGGCAGTGGCGGCCTCGCCGACACCGGCGCCCAGCTCTGGCCGGCTGCGGCGGGCGCCGTCCTGGTCATCGCGGGCTTCGTCGTCCTGCGCCGCGTCAGGCGAGGCTGACAGACAGCCCCGGCACGACCGGCGAACGGCGGCGGGATCCGGCCCGGATCCCGCCGCCGTT
>NZ_MUKA01000526.1 GCF_002150735.1 Streptomyces africanus | reverse complement strand
CCGGGCATGACCATGTTCCGCATGCCGATCTTCACCTGGAACGTGCTGCTGACCGGTGTGCTGGTCCTGCTCGCCTTCCCGGTGCTGGCCGCGGCCCTGTTCGCCCTGGAGGCGGACCGCAAGTTCGGTGCGCACGTCTTCGACTCCGCCAACGGCGGGGCGTTGCTGTGGCAACACCTCTTCTGGTTCTTCGGCCATCCAGAGGTGTACATCATCGCGCTGCCGTTCTTCGGGATCATCTCCGAGGTCATTCCGGTCTTCTCCCGCAAGCCGATGTTCGGTTACACGGGCCTGATCGGCGCGACCATCGCGATCGCGGGTCTGTCCGTGACGGTGTGGGCGCACCACATGTACGTCACCGGCGGTGTGCTGCTGCCGTTCTTCTCCTTCATGACCTTCCTGATCGCGGTGCCGACCGGTGTGAAGTTCTTCAACTGGATCGGCACCATGTGGCGCGGAAGTCTCTCGTTCGAGACGCCCATGCTGTGGGCGACCGGCTTCCTGATCACGTTCGTGTTCGGCGGGCTCACGGGCGTACTGCTGGCCTCGCCGCCGATCGACTTCCACGTCTCCGACTCGTACTTCGTGGTCGCGCACTTCCACTACGTCATCTTCGGGACGGTCGTGTTCGCGATGTTCTCCGGCTTCCACTTCTGGTGGCCGAAGTTCACCGGCAAGATGCTGGACGAGCGCCTCGGCAAGATCACCTTCTGGACGCTGTTCACCGGCTTCCACGGCACGTTCCTCGTCCAGCACTGGCTGGGCGCGCAGGGCATGCAGCGGCGGATCCCCGACTATCTGGCGGTGGAGGGCCTGACGACGCTCAACACGGTGTCGACGATCAGTTCGTTCCTGCTCGGCATGTCGATGCTGCCGTTCTTCTACAACGTGTGGAAGACGGCCAAGTACGGCAAGCCGGTCGGCGTCGACGACCCGTGGGGCTACGGCCGCTCCCTGGAGTGGGCGACCTCCTGCCCCCCGCCCCGGCACAACTTCGTCGCCCTCCCCCGGATCCGCAGCGAGTCCCCGGCGTTCGACCTGCACCATGCGGACGTCGCGGCGGCGGAGCGGGAGCTGACGCTGCGATGACCGCCATGGAGGGTCTGCCCGCGGACGTGGACCTGCGGGCGT
>NZ_MUKA01000525.1 GCF_002150735.1 Streptomyces africanus | reverse complement strand
ATCGCCCTCAAGGCCCACCAGACCCGGCCCGCCAGGGAACAGCAGGAGCTCGCCGGGTGCAACTTCCACCGGGTCACGGTCCTTCCGCGCGACGCCGCGGCGGGCGGCTGAGCCGTGGCGAGCCGACCGGAGGCCGTCAACGCGGAGGCCTGGCGCATCTACGGAGCTCACCATCTGAGGCGGGGCACGGTGCTGCCCGAGGTGACGCGGATCGACTGGGGATTCGAGGGCGCGGGGCCGGGGATCGAGGTGCTCGGGGAGCTGACGGGCCGGCGTGTGCTGGACCTCGGCTGCGGTCCGGCGCGGCACGCCGCCCATCTGGTCCGTGCTCACGGCGCGCTGGTGGACGCCGTCGACTCCTCGGCCGGGCAGGTCGAACGGGCGCGCGCCCGTTACGGCTCCCTGCCCGGGCTGCGCCTGGTCCTGGGCGACGCGGTGGAGCATCTGCACTCGGCGGAGCCGTACGACGTCGTCTACTCGGTGAACGCCGTGCCGTACATCGACCCGCACCGGCTGCTGCCCGCCCTGGCTGCGGCGCTCAAGCCGGGCGGCAGGCTCTGCTTCACCGTGCTGCACACCAACTCACGTGGTGACGGACCGTCGGACGAGGTCATCGCCCGGCCGGAGATCCTGCGGCTGGCCGGCGGCGGGGACGTCACCGTCCGGATGTGGGTCCTCGACCCGGAGCTCTGGACGGCGCTGCTCGCCGAGCACGGGCTGCGCGTGGAGCAGGTCGACGTGCTCGACATGCCGCAGGCCGGCAACCACGCGTCGTACCGCCTCTTCCGGGTGACCCGGCCCGTCCGTGTCTCCTCCCGGCCGCGCACCGCCAAGCCCCCGGCGGCCCACGCCGCGCTCGGGGTCGGCGCCATCGTGCACGGGCCCCGCGGACTGCTCCTGGGCCGCCACCGGCACGGGACCTGGGAGCTGCCCGGCGGGACGGTGGAGCCCGGGGAGTCGCTGCGGGAGACCGTCGTGCGCGAACTGGGCGAGGAGACGGGCCTTGACGCCCGGCCGGAGGACGTCCGGTTGCTGGGGACGCTCCTCGACGACGCCGGCGGTGTCGTACGGGTGACGGTGGCCGCCCGGGTCACCGCCTGGCGGGGAGAGCCGTCGGACCAGCCCGGGGAGAGGGTGGGCCGCTGGCGCTGGTTCGCCCTGGACCGGCTGCCGGAGGAGCTGTTCGTGTGCAGCGCGCAGGCCCTCACCGCATGGCGGCCGGGTCTGCCGATCGACCACGCGCCCGCTCACTTCACGCCGTACGGCACCGGAACGGGCGACGGTTGAAGCACCCGGAGGGGTGCGTTTTTTCAGCCGTTCCCGTGGAGTCGGCGCCCGGCCACCCCGCGGGCCCTCGTGGTCTGGTGCACTGCCCCTGAGGATCCAGTCGGTTGACGAGGCATCAGGGGGCACGGTGGCAGGTCGTCGCGGGCGGCGGGGAACAGGCAGAGCGGTACTGGCGTTTCTCACGGCGTTCGGCGCGCTGACCGGTGGGGCCCTGGCGGGGGCGGCTCCGGCCGGCGCCGTCCACAAGGGCGTACGGGTCGCGCCGGGTGTCACGTACGAGGAGTTCGACATCGAGGCCGCCAGGGGGGTGACACATGCGCATGTGCTGAAGGTCGACCTGGGTCATCCGCGGGTACGGGTCGATCTGCTGTATCCCGGGGCCGTGGCCTCGCGCGCGCAGGTCTCGCGCATGGCCGACGACCAGGGGGCGGTCGCCGGTGTCAACGGCGACTTCTTCAACATCACCGAGACGCAGCACCCGGGCGTCGAGGCCACCGGCGCGAGCGTGGGTCCCGCGATCGCGGCCGGGCGGACGCTCAAGGCGGCCGTGCCGGACGGCCAGCGTTTCGGCCCGGCGCTGCCGCCCGGCACGACCACCGAGGACGTGTTCGGTGTCGGTACCGACAAAGTGGCGCGGCTGGACCGGCTGGCCCTGGACGGCTCGGTCCGTACGGACGAGGCGCGGCTGGCGCTGGGCGGGCTCAACCAGTACGCGCTGCCGGGGGGTTCCGTCGGCGCGTTCACCTCGGAATGGGGCAGCGTCTCCCGCGTACGCGCCACGTGCGGCACGGACACGGACCGGGCCGCGCCATGCAGTACGGACACGTACGAGGTGACGGTCCGCGACGGCGAGGTCGTCTCAACCGCCGACACACCGGGCAGCGGCCCCATCGCCGCGGGCACCACGGTACTGGTCGGCCGGGAGGCGGGCGCGCAGCAGTTGCGGAAGCTGTCCGTCGGCGAAGCGGTCGAGGTCGAGCACCGTCTCGTGGCGGCCACGGACGGCGCCGCCTACCGCCTCGCCCTCGGCGGCTACCCGGTTCTCACGGGCGGCCGGCCGCTGCCGGGCCTGGACGACACGACCTCGGCCGTTCGTACGGCCGTGGGGATCGCCGACGGCGGGCGGCGTCTGCTGCTGCTCGCGCTGGACGGCGCCGCCGCCTACCGCAGCGGCCTGACGATCGCCGAAGTGGCCGGCACCATGCGGGAGCTGGGCTCGGACGACGCCTTCAGCCTGGACGGCGGCGGGTCGTCGACACTGGTCGCCCGGAAGCCGGGCGCGAGCACCGTCTCGGTGCGCAACCACCCCAGCGGCGGCGCCGAACGGGCTGTGGCGAACGGCATCGGCGTGTTCTCGGGGCCGTGACGTCAGGGCCGCAGACTGCTGACGATGTCCGCCGTCGCCGTGAGGCCGCTGTGGATGGTGGGGGCGACGCTGGTGCTGGCCAGGTAGAAGCCGAGAAACAGGCAGACCAGGGCATGGGAGAGCTTCAGCCCGCCGTTGCGCAAGAAGATCACCGCCAGCACCGCGAGCAGCAGCACCACAGAGATGGAAATGGCCATCGTCAACTCCTCCGCCACGCCGCCATGTCCGGTTCACGGCGTTCGGCCGTAAGTGTGGCGTAGCGGAGGGCTCGTCCGGGCTGCTGACCTGTCCGCCGAACGTGTGGTGTCCCCTACGGGCCCGACCGTCCTACACCGCCCGCCGGGCGTCCAGGAACGCCTCCAGTCCGGCGAGGTCGTCGGTGTTGAGGTGGTCGACGTCCGCGGCGAGCAGTTCGGCCCACAGCGCCTCCCGGGCCGGCCCGGCCAGGTCCGGGGTGGCCCAGAACCGCACCTTCTGCCCCCGGCGGTGCGCGGCCCGGACGATACCCCGCAGCTTCTCCCGCTCGGCGTCCGGGAACGCGCCCACGCCCTGCCAGGTGAAGTTGAGCGTCCAGTTGTCGCTGACCAGCGGGATGAAGGAGGCCGGTGCCGGGCCGCCGAGGTCGGCGAGCCGGCCGTCGTAGAAGGCGCGCCGGACGGTCTGCGCCTCCATCGGGGCACGGGCCGCGCGGTCGCCGGAGACGACGGCGGTGACCGGGCCGGGAAGGACCCGGCCGTGGGCGTAGGTCGTGAACAGGTGCCGGTAGCGCCTGAGGTGGCGGTCGAGTGCGAGGTACGTCGACGAGCCCTCGGTCTTGATGTCGACGAGCAGCTGCAGCGACCCGCGGTACCCCCGGTACACGCGGCCGCGGTTGGCTCGCACGCGCGCGGCGAGCGGGTCGAGGTAGAGGGACTCAAGCGTGCGGGCCGGATCGAGGTCCTCCGGGTCGTGGGCGACGAGGAGCTGGTCGCCCACGAGATAGATGTCGGCCTCGACGCTGCCGAAGCGGTGGGCGAGGGCGTCGAACAGGGGGCGCGGGTGCTCGTAGTCGTTGTGGGCGTGGGCCCGCCACAACGGGCGGGGCCCGTGCCGCCGTTCGCCGGCGAGGGCGTCGGTGGCGGGGAGGGCGACCGAGCCAGCGAGGGCGGCGCCGAGGGTGCTGAGGACTCTGCGACGGGTGCTGAGTTCCATGCTCTGCCTCCCTGGGAGTGCCGTACGGGAACCCTGTGAGTATGGGGTTAGGGCAGGGCCAAGGAGCAGGGCATGGCGGGGAGTTGGCCGGAGTGCCGTCGTGCGTTCACTTCACCGGGGCGGGGCACACGGAAAAAGCCCGCCCCTGGTGGGGCGGGCTTTTCACCGGCGTCGGCCGGGTGTGACTCAGGGAGCCTGGAGGTCGACCAGTCCGGCCAGGGCCTCCCGGTGGGCGCCGGCCGTGCCGTAGGCGATCGAGTCGGCCTTCGCGCGCTTCAGGTACAGGTGCACCGGGTGCTCCCACGTCATGCCGATGCCGCCGTGCAGTTGCAGGGCCTCCTCGGCGGCATGGACGGCCACGGGTGCCGCGTAGGCCTGGGCGACGGTGACGGCCACGTCGGTGTCCTCGCCGGTGGACAGCGCGTCGGCGGCATTGCGTGCGGCCGCGCGGAGATTGGCCACCTCCAGCCACAGCTGGGCCAGCCGGTGCTTGAGCGCCTGGAAGCCGCCGACGGGCCGGTTGAACTGCTTGCGGTCCTTGAGGTAGCGGACGGTCTCCGTCAGCGTCCAGTCGGCCAGGCCGAGCTGTTCGGAGGCGAGCAGTCCGGCTCCGGCGCGCAGGGCCCGGCGTACGGCGGGTTCGGCGTCGCCCAGCAGGCGGCCCGGCGCCCCGTCGAGGGTGACGGTCGCCAGCGGCCGGGTCAGATCCAGGGAGATCTGGGGTGTGACGGTCACTGCGGTGGCGTCGACCGCGTAGAGGCCGCCGTCGTCGGCGGGTACGAGCAGCACGTCGGCGACGGCCGCGTCGGCGATGCCGGTCAGTTCGCCGCGCAGCAGGCCGTCCTCGTGCCGGACGACCTTGTAGGCGGCGCCCGGTGCGACGTCGAGGGCGACCGCGAGGGCTCCGATCGACGTCCCGGAGGCGAGCTCGGTGAGCAGGTCGTCGGTCCCGCAGGCCAGCAGCGCCTCGGTGGCGACGACCGCGCTCGTGAGGTACGGGACGGGCGCGACCGCACGCCCCAGTTCCTCCAGCACCACGGCGGCTTCCCGGTGTGTGGCTCCCTGGCCGTCCTGCTCCTCGGGCACCAGCAGGCCCGCGAGGCCCATGCCGTCGGTGAGGGCCTTCCACAGCGCCAGGTGGTGCGGGGCGTCCGACTCGACGCGGGCGATGACGCCCGGGGCGTCGCAGTGGTCGGCGAGCAGGTCGCGGACGGCGGCGCGCAGCGCCTCTTCCTCCTCCGAGTACAACAGGTCGGGCTGTGTGCTCATCGGGCCAGGTCCTTCCAGGCGACGTCCTTGTCGGTACGCGGTTCGGCGGGCAGGCCGAGGACGCGCTCGGCGACGATGTTCAGCAGGACCTCGCTGGTCCCGCCCTCGATGCTGTTGCCCTTGGAGCGCAGGTAGCGGTAGCCGGCGTCGCGGCCGGTGAAGTCGACCAGCTCCGGGCGGCGCATGGTCCAGTCGTCGTACAACAGGCCCTCCGCACCGAGGAGTTCCACCTCCAGGCCGCTGATCTCCTGGTTGAGGCGGGCGAAGGCGAGCTTCATACCGGCACCCTCGGGGCCGGGCTGGCCGGCCACGAGCTGCTGGCGCAGCCGCTCACTGGTGAGCCGGGCGACCTCGGCCTCGACCCAGAGCTTCAGCAGCCGCTGGTGCAGGTCGTGGGTGCGCAGCTCGGGGCGTTCCCGCCAGGTCTCCGAGATCGGGCCGATCATGCCGCCCTCTCGGGGCAGCCGCATGCCGCCGATGGCGACGCGCTCGTTGTTCAGGGTCGTCTGCGCGACCCGCCAGCCGTCACCGACCTCGCCGAGGCGGCGGGAGTCCGGGATGCGGACGTCGGTGAGGAACACCTCGTTGAACTCGGCCTCGCCGGTGATCTGCCGCAGCGGCCGCACCTCGACGCCCGGGTCGGTCATGTCGCAGACGAAGTACGTGATGCCCCGGTGCTTGGGCACGTCCGGGTCGGTGCGGGCGATGAGGATCGCCCAGCGCGCCACGTGGGCGCTGGACGTCCAGACCTTCTGCCCGTTGACCACCCAGTTGTCACCTTCCCGGACGGCCCGGGTGCGCAGGGCGGCGAGGTCGGACCCGGCGCCCGGCTCGCTGAACAGCTGGCACCAGACCTCCTCCCCCGTCCACAGGGGCCTCAGGTACCGCCGCTTCTGCTCCTCGGTGCCGTAGCCCAGGATGGTCGGCGCGGCCATCCCGAGGCCGATGCCGATGCGCCGCGGGTCGTTGTCGGGCGCCCCGGCCGCCTCCAGCTCGGCGTCCACGACGGCCTGGAGGGACCGGGGAGCGCCGAGTCCGCCGAGGCCCTCCGGGTAGTGCACCCAGGCCAGTCCGGCGTCGAAGCGGGCCCGGAGGAAGTCCAGGCGGTCGGTCGAGACAGGCGGATGCGCGGCCAGCAACTCCTGTGTGCGACGGCGCAGTTCATCGGCGCTGCTCATGCTGCCTCCTCCAGGACGACGGCGATCCGGCCGGTGGTGAGGCCGTCCGCGACCCGCTGCACGGCGGCGGCCGCCTCGCCGAGCGGCACGCGTTCGCTCACCAGCGGCTTGATCGCGCCCCGGCCGGCCAGCTCGGTGAGCTGCTCGTGGCAGCGCTGGACCAGCTTCGGGTTCTTGGTGTTGTACAGGCCCCAGTGCAGGCCCAGGATCGAGTAGTTCTTCACCAGGGCATGGTTCAGCCCCGGGCTGGGGATCGTGCCGCCGGCGAAGCCGACGACCACGATGCGCCCTTCGAAGGCGACGACCTTGGTGGACTGCGTGTAGGCCTCGCCGCCGACCGGGTCGTAGATCACGTCGGCGCCCCGGCCGCCGGTGGCCTCCTTGACGGCGGCGACGACGTCCTCGGAGCGCCGGTCGATCACGACGTCGCAGCCCAGCTCACGGGCGACCGCCGCCTTCCCGGAGCCGCCGACGACACCGATGACGGTGGCGCCGGCGGCCTTCCCGAGCTGCACGGCCGCGCTGCCGACCCCTCCAGCGGCAGCGTGGACGAGCAGGGTCTCGCCGGCCTCCAGACCGGCCCGGCGGTGCAGACCGAACCAGCCGGTCTGGTAGCCGATGTGCAGGGCCGCGGCCTCCGCGTCGTCCAGGGCGTCCGGCGCGGGCAGGAGGGCGGCGGAGTCCGCGACGGCGTACTCGGCGAAGCCGCCGTACGGCAGGACCGGGTTGGCGATCACCCGGCGGCCGTCCTCGGTCTCGCCGCAGATCTCCACGCCCGGGGTGAACGGCAGCGGCGGCCTGACCTGGTACTGCCCCCGGCACAGCAGGGCGTCGGGAAAGTTGATGTTCGCGGCGCGCACCTTCAGCAGGACCTGGCCGTCGCCGGGGACCGGCGGCGCCACGTCCGCCAGGCGCATCACCTCGCCCGGCTCGCCGTTCTCGTGCACTTGCCATGCCTGCATGCGGGGCCTCCACGGGGGACTGCTTCGTCTGACCGGGGTCGGTTCGCATACTAAGCGGTCGCTTGCCGATCAGGGAACAGTCGGTTGCGTCACGACCGCTTCGGCCGTGCCCGCACGTGCATCCGCTCCCCCTGCGGCCCGAACAGGCTGAGGAACTCCACGGGCCCCTCCCCCGTCGACCCGAACCAGTGCGGCACCCGGGTGTCGAACTCCGCGGCTTCCCCCGCCGTGAGCACCACGTCGTGCTCGCCCAGCACCAGGCGCAGCTTGCCGGACAGCACGTACAGCCACTCGTAGCCCTCGTGGGTGCGCGGGTCCGGCTCCTGTCTGCGCTGGGGTTCCAGCACCTTGTAGGCCTGGAGGCCGCCGGGCTGGCGGGTGAGCGGCCAGTGGGTGCGGCCGAACATCTCGATCGGCTTCGACCGCACCCGCGGGTCACCGGCCGACGGGGCTCCGACCAGCTCGTCCAGGGCCACCTGGTGCGCCCGGGCGATCGGCAGCAGCAGCTCCAGGCTGGGTTTGCGCAGGCCGGACTCCAGGCGCGACAGGGTGCTGACGGAGATCCCGGTGGTCTCGGAGAGCGCCGCCAGGGTCACCTCCCGCTCCTTGCGCATCAGTCGCAGCCGGGGGCCTACGCCCGCGAGTACCTCGTCCGTCGTCATGCTCGTATTGCAGGTTCGGCAAACGCGTTTGTCAATCCCGTGGCAGTGGGGCGACGCTCGGCGGCGGAGGTGGTCACCATGACCGAGAGGTACGCAGCCGTGGTCGTCGGCGGTGGTACGGCGGGCCTGTCCGCGGCGCTGGTACTGGGCCGGGCCCGGCACCGCACGCTGGTCGTCGACGCGGGCGAGCCGCGCAACGCGCCCGCCGCGCACATGCAGGGCTATCTGTCGCGGGACGGGATGCCGCCCGCCGACTTCCTCGCCGTCGGCCGGGAGGAGATCGCGCGGTACGGCGTGGAACTCGTGCGGGACCTGGTGGTGGAGGTGGACAAGGGCGAGGACTTCGCAGTGGTGCTGGCCGGCGGGCGGACCGTGCGGGCCCGGCGGCTGGTGATCGCGACCGGGCTGAAGGACGAGCTGCCGGCGGTCCCCGGGGTCGCCGAGCGATTCGGCCGGGACGTGTTGCACTGCCCGTTCTGCCACGGCTGGGAGGTGCGCGACCAGCCGTTCGGGGTGCTGGCGTCGAGCCCGGCGAGCGTGCACCAGGCGCTGATCGTGTCCCAGTGGTCGAAGGACGTGCGGTTCTTCCTGCACACGGTCGCCGAGGAGGAGCTGTCCGACCAGGACCTGCGCCGGCTCGCCGCGGCCGGGGTGGACGTGGTGCCCGGCGAGGTCGCGGAGCTGGTGGTCGAGGACGACCGGCTCACGGGCGTCCGGCTCGGCGACGGTACGACGCACGCCCGCTCCGTGCTGTTCGTCGCCCCGCGCCCCGTCCCGCGGACCGGCCTGCTGGAGCGGCTCGGCGCCGAGCTGCACGAGACGCCCTTCGGCGCGTACCCGGTGGTCGACCCGACCGGGCTGACGACCGTCCCGGGCGTGTGGGCCGCGGGCAACGCGATCGGCTTCGCCGAGCAGGTCGTGCACGCGGCGAGCGGCGGCTACCGGGCGGCGTCGGCGATCGTCGGGGATCTGCTGATGACCGACCTCGACGCGGCCGCCCAGGACTAGAGGGGCCGCCCGGGTGTAGAGGCGGCTCCCTCGGTGCACCATGGCTGCATGCTGTTGCACCGGCTGGCCCGAGTGTCCCAGGAGGTCGCCGCCACCTCGGCGCGGTCCCGGAAGACGGCCCTGCTCGCGGAGCTGTTCCGGGACGCGGAGGCGGACGACGTGCCGATCGTCATCCCGTACCTGGCGGGCCGGCTGCCGCAGGGCCGGATCGGCGTGGGCTGGAAGGTGCTGAGCCGCCCGGTCGCCCCCGCCGCCGAGCCGGGCTTGACCGTGCGGGAGGTGGACGCCCGGCTGTCGGAGCTCGCCAAGGTCTCGGGGCCCGGCTCCCAGGCGGAACGGGCCCGGCTGGTCGGGGAGTTGATGGGCGCGGCCACCGAGGACGAACAGCGGTTCCTGGTCGGGCTGCTCACCGGGGAGGTGCGGCAGGGGGCGCTGGACGCCGTCGCGGTCGAGGGACTGGCCCAGGCGACCGGGGCGCCCCCGGCGGACGTACGGCGGGCCGTGATGCTCGCGGGCTCCCTCCAGACGGTGGCCGAGGCGCTGCTCGCGGACGGCCCCGCCGCCCTGGACCGCTTCCGCCTCACCGTCGGCCGCCCGGTCTGGCCGATGCTGGCGCACAGTGCCTCCTCGGTCGCCGAGGCGGTGGACAAGCTCGGCGCCTGCGCGGTCGAGGAGAAACTGGACGGCATCCGCGTCCAGGTGCACCGGGACGGCGACACGGTACGGCTCTACACCCGCACCCTCGACGACATCACCGACCGCCTGCCGGAAGTGACCGCCGCCGCGCTGGAGTTGCGGGGCGAGCGGTTCGTCCTCGACGGCGAGGTGATTTCCTTCGACGAGGGCGGCCGCCCCCGCTCGTTCCAGGAGACCGCCGGCCGCGTCGGCTCGCGCACGGACGTGGCGACGGCGGCACGCGCGGTGCCGGTCTCCCCCGTCTTCTTCGACGCACTGTCCGTCGACGGCCGTGACCTGCTCGACCTGCCGTTCGCCGAGCGGCACGCGGAGCTGGCCCGGCTGGTCCCCGGGCCGATGCGGGTGCGCCGCACGACGGTGTCCGGCCCGGACGACCTGCGCACGGCGGAGGAGTTTCTCGCCGAGACGCTCAGGCGCGGCCACGAGGGCGTCGTCGCCAAGGCGCTGGACGCCTCCTACAGCGCGGGCCGGCGCGGCGCGTCCTGGCTGAAGGTCAAGCCCGTCCACACCCTCGACCTGGTCGTCCTGGCCGCCGAGTGGGGACACGGCCGCCGCACCGGCAAGCTCTCCAACCTCCACCTGGGCGCCCGCACCGCCGACGGCGGCCTCGCCATGCTCGGCAAGACCTTCAAGGGCATGACCGACGCGATGCTGACCTGGCAGACCGAACGGCTCCGGCAGCTCGCCGTCGACGACAACGGCCATGTCGTGACCGTACGCCCGGAACTCGTCGTCGAGATCGCCTACGACGGCCTCCAGCGCTCCACCCGCTACCCGGCCGGCGTCACCCTGCGCTTCGCCCGCGTGGTCCGCTACCGGGAGGACAAACGCCCCGAGGACGCCGACACGGTGGAGACGCTGCTGGCCGCGCACCCGGAGGTGAGGCCGTGAAGCGCAGTGCCGGCCTGCTGCTCTTCCACCACACCGACGACGGCCTCGACGTGCTGCTCGGCCACATGGGCGGCCCGTTCTTCGCCCGGCGCGACGCCGGGGCGTGGACCATTCCCAAGGGCGAGTACGAGCCCGACGAGTCCGCCTGGGCGGCCGCCCGCCGCGAGTTCCAGGAGGAACTGGGGCTGCCTCCGCCCGACGGGGAGGCCCTCGCCCTGGGCGAGGTCCGGCAGACAGGCGGCAAGATCGTCACGGTCTGGGCGATCGAGGCGGACCTCGACCCGGCGACGATCGCGCCCGGCACCTTCCGGATGGAGTGGCCCCCGAGGTCGGGGCAGCTCCAGGAGTTCCCCGAGCTGGACCGTGTGGCGTGGTTCGGGCTCGACCGGGCCCGCGAGGTGATCGTCAGGGCGCAGGCGGCGTTTCTCGACCGCCTGGCGGAGCACTCGCCCTGAGGAGACGCTCCCGCGTTGCGGTCCGCTCCGCCGCGCGGGAAGGTCGGACTAAGCCCGCTCCGAGGGAGGTCAGCCATGCCCATCGCAACGGTGAACCCGGCGAACGGCGAGACGCTCAAGACGTACGAGGCCATGGGCGAGGAGGAGATCGAGCGCCGGCTCCAGCTCGCGGAGGCCACGTTCCGCACGTACCGGACGACGACGTTCGACGAGCGCGCCCGGCTGCTGAGGAAGGCCGCCGACCTCCTCGAAGAGGACCAGCAGGACATCGCCCGCGTGCTGACCACGGAGATGGGCAAGCCGATCCAGCAGGCCCGCGCCGAGGCCGCGAAGTGCGCCAAGGCGATGCGCTGGTACGCCGACCACGCCGAGGAACTGCTCGCCGACGAGGAGCCCTCCGATACCGACGTGAAGGACTCCGGTGCCTCGCGCGTGCGGGTGCGCTACCGGCCGCTGGGTCCGGTGCTGGCGGTCATGCCGTGGAACTTCCCGCTGTGGCAGGTGGTCCGCTTCGCCGCGCCCGCCCTGATGGCGGGGAACGTGGGCCTGCTCAAGCACGCCTCGAACGTCCCCCAGACCGCCCTCTACCTGGAGGACCTCTTCCACCGGGCGGGCTTCACCGAGGGCTGCTTCCAGACCCTGCTGATCGGCTCCGCCGCGGTCGACGACATCCTGCGCGACGAGCGGGTCAAGGCGGCCACCCTCACCGGCAGCGAACCCGCGGGCCGCGCCGTCGCCTCCACCGCCGGGGAGATGGTCAAGAAGACGGTGCTGGAGCTGGGCGGCAGCGACCCGTTCGTCGTCATGCCCTCCGCCGACCTCGACCGGGCCGCGAAGGTCGCGGTGACCGCCCGCGTGCAGAACACCGGGCAGTCCTGCATCGCCGCGAAGCGGTTCATCGTGCACACGGACGTCTACGACGCCTTCGCCGAGCGGTTCGCCGAGGGCATGAAGGCGCTGAGGGTCGGCGACCCCCTGTCCGACGACACCGAGGTCGGGCCGCTCTCCAGCGAGCAGGGACTGCGCGATCTTCAGGAGCTGGTCGACGACGCGGTGCGCGGCGGTGCGGAGGTACTGTGCGGTGGCGAACGGCCGGACGGGCCGGGCTGGTACTACACGCCGACCGTCCTCGCCGGCATCACCCGGGAGATGCGCATCCACCAGGAGGAGGCGTTCGGTCCGGTCGCCACGCTGTACCGGGCGGCCGACCTGGACGAGGCCGTACTGATCGCGAACGACTCGCCGTTCGGACTGAGTTCCAACGTGTGGACGCGGGACGACGCCGAGGTGGACCGGTTCGTCCGGGACCTGGAGGCGGGCAGTGTGTACGTCAACGGCATGACGGCCTCCCATCCGGCGTTTCCGTTCGGCGGAGTGAAGCGGTCGGGATACGGGCGTGAGCTGTCCGGGCACGGAATCCGGGAGTTCTGCAACATCACGACCGTTTGGCACGGTGCGTGAGTGTTGCGGGGCTACGATCCCGTCTGTGAACCGCGAAGTGACTCTGCCTCTGATCGTCGACGACCGCGGGACCTTGCAGGTGGCTGCGGCCGATGTCAGCAAGCTGTTGCGGACGGTGGGGGGCCGGTGGGTGCGGCTCGTCGAGGCCGGGGAGTCGGGGCTCGACGAGGACACGGTCGCCGCGTTGACGATCGAGCTGGCGAAGTTGGCCGACCGTATCGACGTGGCTTGTATTGCGCACAGCAGTGGAGGTGCCACGTAGCCTAGGGGGCCGCGGTCAACGCGTTCCAGAACATGGCCTCGTACGTTTGCAGGAGACGTCCGTAGCGCTGCGCGCTCGTCTCGTCGAGTCGCCCCGCGTCCAGGGCGGTCTACACCGCCGCCGTCGCCCGGCTCTCCAGCTCCGGGGACGGCTCCGCGAAGAAGTCGAAGAAGGCACACGCCTCGTCCGTGAAGCCGTAATGGGTGCGCAGGGCCCGGGCGATGGTCGCGCAATAGCCTCCCCACGCGGAGAAGTTGGCGGACAGTGCCAGGACGACGTCCGCCGGGGCGGCGTTGAGAGCCAGCCAGGCCACGTACGCGGGGTACGCCTGGCATCCCGGGAGCGGCTCGTACGCTGCCGTCCGTGTCTCGTTCACACCGCACGCCCGGGCGAACGATGACAGTCGCTCCTCCGCCAGCGCCTCGCCCTCCGCGAGTGTCGCGAAGAAGGCCGCGGCCTCCGGGTCCCTCACGAGGGAGCGCTCCGCCAGATACTCGAAGGCGCGGCGGTCCGCGGGGATCACCCAGGTCTGTTCCAGGGCGAGTACGGCGAAGACGGAAGGGGGCGCCGTGCCGTCGGCGATCCGGGGGACCAAGGGGTTGGACCGCGGGTCCGGGGCGAGAGCAGCGGTGGTGGTCTGCAGCAGGTCCCGGGCCGGGTGCGTCATCGCGTCCTCCGTCGTCGAGGTGTCGGGACGAGCCTGGCACATACGGCGTAGTCCGGCGCGAGTTCGGCGCTCCGCCGGGTGATCGTGAGGGGACCACCCCTCTGAGGTGAACCACCTTCTGACCGGGGGCAAGGATGAGCGAAGAGACGATCGGCGAAACGCCGCCCCCGGTCCGTGGCGCGGTCGGTTTCCCGGATTCGCCGGAGCACGGCCGGCTGCGCCGCAGCGTCGCCGTGGCGTTCACGGCGCGCGGGGTGGAGCGGGTGCGCGAGCGGTCCCGCCGCATGCTGGCGGAACTGGTCGACGAGATGCTCCAGGACGGCCCGCCGGCCGACCTGACCGAGGCCGTGCTCAGCCCGTTCAGCATCGCGGTGACCTGCGAGCTGATGGGTGTCCCGCCCGCCGACCGGCAGGGCGTGCACACCTGGACCCGGCTGATCCTGTCCGCCTCGCCCGGCGCCGAGGTCAGCGAGAAGGCGAAGAAGGAGATGAGCGCCTATTTCTCCGAACTGATCGGTCTGCGCGAGGGCAGCACCGGCGAGGACATCACGTCCCTGCTCAGCGCCGCCGTGGGCCGCGGCGACAGCACACCGGAGGAGGCGGTGGGCCTCGCGGTGCTCCTCCAGATCGGCGGCGAGGCGGTCACCGACATCAGCAGCCGGATGTTCCACGTCCTGCTGACCCGCCCCGGACTCGCCGAGCGGCTGCGCGCCGAGCCGGAGATCCGCCCGCGGACCATCGACGAACTGCTGCGCCGGCTCTCGCACCGCGACCCGGACAGCGCCCCCGACCCGGGGTTCGGCCCGCACCACCGCCCCGGCGGCACGCTGGCCGGGCTGGAGTCGGAGCTCCTGGTCGACGCGCTCCTCGACGGCGTGCCCGGACTGCGACTCGCCGTCCCCGCCGAGGAGGTGGCGTCCGAGGAGGGCGTGCTGCCCCTGCCCGTGACGTGGTGAGCCGGTTCGCGGCGGGCTTCTTCGCGGCCCGCGGCTCGATGCCGCCGCTTACCGGATCGGCGTGCCCGACAGCGTCCGTGCGATCACCAGGCGCTGGATCTCGCTGGTGCCTTCGAAGATCGTGTAGATCGCCGCGTCCCGGTGCATCCGCTCCACCGGGTACTCCCGCGTGTAGCCGTTGCCGCCGAGGATCTGGATCGCCTGGGCCGTGACCTTCTTGGCCGTCTCGCTCGCGAACAGCTTGGACATCGAGCCCTCGGCCGCCGTGAACGGCTTGCCGTTGACGGCCATCCAGGAGGCGCGCCAGACGAGGAGCCGGGCCGCGTCGATGGACGTGCGCATGTCCGCGAGCTGGAAGGCCACGCCCTGGTTGTCGATGATCGGCCGACCGAACTGCTCCCGGGTCTTGGCGTAGTCGAGGGCGACCTCGTACGCGGCCCGGGCCGTACCGACCGCCATGGCCCCGACGGCCGGGCGCGACGCCTCGAACGTGGCCATCGCCGCGTTCTTCACCCGCTCCCCGCCCTGCCTGGCCTTCTCCCGCGCCCGGGCGAGCCGCTCGTCCAGCTTCTCCTTGCCGCCGAGCAGACAGGAGCCGGGAACGCGCACGTTGTCCAGGATGACCTCGGCGGTGTGCGAGGCGCGGATGCCGTGCTTCTTGAACTTCTGCCCCTGGGACAGGCCTTCGGTGCCCGGCGGGATGATGAAGGAGGCATGTCCCTTGGAGCCGAGCTCCGGGTCGACGACCGCGACCACGACATGGACGTTGGCGATGCCGCCGTTGGTCGCCCAGGTCTTGGTGCCGTTGATCACCCACTCGTCCTTGGCCTCGTCGTACACCGCCCGGGTGCGCATGGAGGCCACGTCGGAGCCGGCGTCGGGCTCGGAGGAGCAGAACGCGGCGACCTTGACATCATTGGCGTCGCCGTACATCTGCGGGATCCAGGTGCCGATCTGCTCCTCGGTGCCGTTGGCGAGGACGCCGACGGCGGCGAGACCGGTGCCGACGATGGACAGGGCTATGCCCGCGTCGCCCCAGAACAGCTCCTCCATCGCCATGGGGATGCCGAGGCCGGTGGGGTCGAAGTACTGCTGGGCGTAGAAGTCCAGGGAGTAGATGCCGACCTTGGCGGCCTCCTGGATGACCGGCCAGGGAGTCTCCTCACGCTCGTCCCATTCGGCGGCCGCGGGGCGGATCACATCGGCCGCGAAGCCGTGCAGCCAGTCCCGGACCTCCTTCTGTTCGTCGTTGAGATCCATGGTGAACTCGGCCATGTCGTCCCCTCCAGCGGCACATGTTACTTGCGGTAACACCAGTCTGTTACCGACGGGTAGGCGAAGTCAACTCCTACCGACCGGTCGGCACCCGTTCGATGTCCAGGGCATGTTTGAGTGTTAGTTTGCGCAGGCGTCATCGAATCAGCACGGGTGGGGAGAGCACATGGACACCACGCAGCGGACCGACCAGCAACGGTCCGCCGACCGCCGACGGCGTGAGCTGCTGGAGGCCGCCGACCGAGTGGTGCTGCGCGACGGTCCGCAGGCCTCGATGAACGCGATCGCGGCGGAGGCCGGCATCACCAAGCCGATCCTCTACCGGCACTTCGGTGACAAGGGCGGACTATACGCCGCCCTCGCCAAGCGGCACACGGACGCGCTGCTGGACTCGCTCCGGGCGGCGCTGGACGCGCCCGCGGAGAGACGGGAGCGGGTCGAGGCGACGCTGGACACGTATCTCACGGCGATCGAGGCGCGGCCGCAGGTGTACCGGTTCCTGATGCATCCGGCGGAGGGGAGCCAGCCGGGGGACCAGGGGTTCGACGTCGGCAAGCACAGCGCTCCGCTGCTGCGGCGGATGGGTGAGGAGCTGGCCCAGGTCATCGAGGAGCGGCTGGATCTCGGGCCGGGCGGGCAGCAGCTGGCGCGGGTGTGGGGGCATGGGATCGTCGGCATGATGCATGCGGCAGGGGACTGGTGGCTCGGGGAACGGCCTTGTTCTCGTGCGGAGTTGGTGCGGAGTCTGGCCGATCTGCTCTGGGGGCGGCTTGCGGCTGCGGGGGATCGGG
>NZ_MUKA01000072.1 GCF_002150735.1 Streptomyces africanus | reverse complement strand
CGTCCTCGATGTCCGCCTTGGTGTGCGGGCGGTGGATCTTCAGGAGGGCCTCGGGGAGCGGGACCAGGCCGCGGCCCCGGCGCAGGGATTCCGGCAGTGGGTCGACGGCCTCCTGGGCCGTGGGCAGGACCGTCTGGAGCGCCTTGCCGATCTTCCAGGACTCCAGTTTGGCGGTGGCCGGGTAGATCGGGATCAGGGCGCCGGCCCATGTCTCGACGGACTCCTCCGGGTCGCCCCGCAGCAACTCGTAGGCAGGGTGGGCGAGTTGGAGGCGGCGGTTGAAGACGGAGACCTTGCCCGCGAACATCGCGCGTGTGCCCGGCAGGAGCTCCTTGTGGGGCTTGTGAACGCCGTTGCCGAAGAAGACCAGTTGCAGGCGGCCGCTGCCGTCCGTGATCGTGACCTCCAGGCGCTGGCCCTTGCCGCGCGGGGCCCTGGCGGAGGCGAAGGTGTGCAGGCGGGCGTCGGCGACCTGGGCGACCACCGTGACGTGCTCGTCCATGGGGAGGTCGGCGAGGTGCGTGAGCTGGCCGCGCTCCTCGTATCTGCGCGGGTAGTGGTGGAGCAGGTCGCCGACGGTGCGCAGGCCGAGGTGCTCGGCCATCACCTTCGCGGTGGCGGGGCCGAGCACCGACTTCAGTGGTTGTTGCAGCGGTTCGTGAAGTGCGGGCACGAGATCCATTGCACACCACACCACTGACAATGCCGTAGAGGCCGCGGCGCACATCGCCGTATACGTCCCGGAAACCCCTGGTCAGGCGGCTGGTTCGGGCCTTAGGATGACGCGCTCCCGGCCTCCTTTTCGCGGTCACCGCCTCACCGGGACCGCCCGACCCCGCGCCGTCGCGAGTCCCCCCACCGGCGCCGTGATGATGGACTCCCAGACCTCACAGGCATCCCAGCCCTCCCATCCGCCCCAGTCACCTCATACGTTCCAGGTCGACCTGCGTGGTCTGGTGGACCTGCTCTCCCACCACCTCTACTCCAGTCCGAAGGTGTACCTGCGCGAGCTGTTGCAGAACGCCGTGGACGCCATCACGGCCAGACGCGCGGCGGAATCCGACGCTCCGGCCCGGGTGCGGCTCTCCGCCGAGGACGGCACCCTGCGCGTCGAGGACACCGGCGTGGGGCTCACCGAGGCGGACGTGCACAGCCTGCTCGCCACGATCGGGCGCAGTTCCAAGCGCGCCGAGGGCCTTCAGGAGGCGCGTTCCGACTTTCTCGGGCAGTTCGGCATCGGCCTGCTGGCCTGCTTCGTCGTCGCCGAGCGGATCCGGGTGGTCAGCCGCAGCGCCCGTACGCCCGGGGCGCCGCCCGTGGAGTGGACGGCGTCCGACGACGGTTCGTACACCGTGCGGACGCTGCCGGACGCCGAGCGCCCCGAACCGGGCACCACCGTGCATCTGGTGGCCCGGGCGGGGTCGGCCGAGTGGCTCACGCCCGAGCGGGTCGAGGCGCTGGCCCGGGACTTCGGGTCGCTGCTGCCGTACGACGTCAGGGTCGGCGACGAGCCGGTCACCGACCTCCCGGCGCCCTGGGACCGGTCGTATCCGGGCCCGGCCGCCCGCCGCGTCGCCCTCGCCCGGCACTGCCACGAACTGTTCGGCTTCACCCCGCTGGACACGATCGACCTGTCCGTGCCGCTGGCCGGCGTCCGCGGGGTGGCGTACGTGCTGCCGTCGGCGGTCAGCCCGGCCCAGCGCGCGGGGCACCGCGTGCATCTCAAGGGCATGCTGCTGACCGAGCGGGCCGAACAGCTGCTGCCCGACTGGGCGTTCTTCGTGCGCTGCGTGCTCGACACGGACAGCCTGCGGCCGACGGCGTCGCGCGAGGCGCTGTACGAGGACGAGACGCTGGCCGCCGTACGGGAGGCGCTGGGCGAGCGGATCCGGGCCTGGCTGACCGGTCTGGCCGCCGGTGATCCGGAGCGGCTGGCCGCGTTCCTGTCGGTGCACCACCTGGGCGTGAAGTCCCTGGCCCGGCACGACCGGGAGATGCTGCGCACGATGCTGCCGTGGCTGCCCTTCGAGACGACCGACGGGCGGCTGTCCCTGGAGGAGTTCGCGCAGCGGCACCCGGTGGTGCACTTCACGCGGACCGTCGAGGAGTACCGGCAGGTCGCGCCGATCGCGTCCGCGCAGGGCATCGGGGTGATCAACGGCGGCTACACCTACGACAGCGAGCTGGTGGAGGCGCTGCCGTCGGTGCGGCCCGGGACCGTGGTCGCCGAGCTGGACGCCGAGACGGTGACCGCGCATCTGGACGCCGTCGACCCGGCCGAGGAACTGGCCCTGTCCGGCTTCCTGGCGGCCGCGCGGGCCCGCCTCGACCCGCTGGGCTGCGATGTGGTGCTACGTGCCTTCCACCCGCTCTCCGTGCCCGCGCTGCACCTCGACGACCGGGACGCCCGGCACGAACAGGCCCGGGCGGACGCCGAGGCGCAGGCCGACGATCTCTGGGCGGGCATCCTCGGCTCCCTGCGCGGCAGCGCTCCCCGCGCGCGTCTGGTGCTCAACCATCTCAACCCGCTGGTGAGGCGGATCAGTTCGCTGCCCGACCCGGAGCTGATCGGTACGGCCGCGGAGTCGCTGTACGGGCAGGCGCTGCTGATGGCGCAGCGGCCGCTCAGACCCGCCGACTCGGCGCTGCTCAACCGCGCGTTCATCGGTCTCCTGGAGTGGGCCACGCACAGCGAGGACGGTCAGGCATGAGCGAGATCACGGACGTCGACGCCCTGCGCCGGGCGATGGCGGAGAACGCCGAGCAGCCGGAGGGCCCGGCCCGCAACGCGCGCGCGGAGGAGCTGCTGGCGGCGGCCGAGAAGCTGAACGTCCCGCTCGCCGTGATCGAGGCGCTCGGGCACCAGCTGAAGGTCTACAACTACAGCTCCGAGAAGGGGAAGATGTTCGTGCCCTTCGCGCGTCTGCTGCGCATGTGGGACGAACGGCCCGAGGACTTCGACGAGTACGAGACCCACTCGCTGCACTGGGTCTTCAAGTGGGTGTCGTCCGGCATGCTCGACCAGCCGCACATCCCGCTCGCGTCGATCGAGAAGTGGCTCGGCGAGATGGAGCACCGCTACCGGCTCGCCGGGCACTCCGAGCGGGCCGTACGCAGCGCCGAGCACAGTGTGGCGGCGCATGTCGGGGACCTGGCGCGGGCCGAGCGGGCGTATGCCGCGTGGCTGGCCGCCGACCGGGACAGCATGGCCGACTGCCACGCCTGCGAACTGCACGGGCAGGGCTGGTGGCAGGCGGAGCGGGGCCGGGACGCCGAGGCGCTGGAGCTGTGGCGGCCGGTGCTGGAGGGCGAGTACGCCTGCGCCCACGAGCCGCACACGGCCCTCGCCTCCTCCCTGGTGCCGCTGCTGCGGCTGGGCCGCCTGGACGAGGCCCGCGCGAACCATCTGCGGGGCTTCCGGCTCGTACGGGCCATGGAGAGCATGCGCGGCGCGTACGCGGAGCACGTGGAGTTCTGCGCGCTGACCGGCAACGAGGCGCGCGGTCTTGAGCTGCTCGCGGAGCGGCCGGCGTACTTCACGGACGAGGGGCAGCCGCAGAGCAAGCTGGAGTTCATGAGCGTGGTGGCCCTGCTCATGGACCGTCTGACCGGGCTGGGGCTGGGTGACCGGCAGGTGCCCGGTCCGGCCGGCCGCGCGTGGACCGCCCGGGAACTGGCCGCACACGCGCGCGCGGAGGCCCTCGCCCTGGCGGCCCGCTTCGACGAGCGCAACGGCACGGCGTACGTCTCCGAGCGGGCCCGCGCGCGGATGCAGCGGCGCCCGCTGGTGGAACGGCTGCCGCTGGGGGTGCGGTCGGTACGGCCGGTGCCTGCGCCCGCTCCCCCGGTGGTCACGGCCGCCGCGACCGGGCAGCCGGATCTGCCCGCCCTGCTGGCCGAGGCACGCCGGCTGTCGGACAACCTGCGGCCGGGCGCCGTGGAGGCGTGGGCGGCGGTCGCCGAGGCCGCCGAGGCCGCGGAGGGCGTGGAGCTGGACCCGCGCGACCGCGCCGAGATCGCCGAACACGAGGCGATGGGCCTCGGCCCGGAGGGCACCGCGCTCTTCGAACGGGCCGCGCGGCTGTACGCGGCGGCGGGCGACCCCGGGGAAGCCCTGGCGGCACGCGCGCGTGCGGCGTACGTACGCGCTCTCGCGGGTGACGTGGCCGGGGCGCTCGCGGCCGTGTCCGGCCCCTACGACGACATCCTCGCGCTGTACGCCGCCGGCGACACCGGGATACGGCAGACGGCGTCCGTCCTGATGGCCCGGGCCAGGATCCTGACGCGCCGGGCGCACGAGACCGGAACCGGCGGCGCCCAGGAGAGTGCCCCCGAGGGCCACGACCCGGAGCCGATTCCGGCGCACACCGAGAGCCGGGGGCCGAATGCGGTTCCCGGCGACGGCGTGAACGCCAGACCGGAAACGACCGCCGGCGAAGGCGCGAGCTCCGGCCTGGAAACGGCCCTCGGCGACGACACACGCCCGAGGCCGGAAACGAGCCTCGGCCAAGACACAAGCCCAAGGCCGGAAACGGCCCTCGGCCAAAACACGGGCCCCAGGCCCGAGACGGTTCTCGGGGAGGGCGCGGGCGCCAGGCCGGAAACGGCCGTCGGCCAAGGCGCGAGCTCCGGCCTGGAAACGGCCCTCGGCGACGACACACGCCCGAGGCCGGAAACGAGCCTCGGCCAAAACACGGGCCCCAGGCCCGAGACGGTTCTCGGGGAGGGCGCAGGCGCCAGACCGGAAACGGCCGCCGGCGACGACACAAGCCCGAGGCCGGAAACGAGCCTCGGCCAAGACGCGGGCCCCAGACCCGAGACGCTTCCCGGCGACGGCGCCGGCGCCAAGCCGGAAACGGCCGGCGGCGTGGGCACCGGGCCGGGCTCGGTCATTGATGTGGCCGAAGCCGCTGTCCGGGAAGTCATCGCGCTCGTCGACGGGCGGGCCGGGGAGGACGTGCGGCTGGCCGCGCGGGGCGCCGAGGCGCAGGCGATGCTCGCCGAGCTGGCCGGACTTCGCGGGGACCTGGAGACGGCCGCGGCACTGTTCGCGCGGGGCGCGGCGGCGTTCGTCGCGGCGGGGCTGCCGTGGTTCGCGGTGGAGTACGAGGCCCGGCTGGCCTCCCTGGCCCACCACCTCGGTGACATGGCGGAGGCGGAACGGGCACTGCGGGCGGCCCTGGAGCACGGCGGAGCCCAGCTGGAGGCGCCCGGACGGGCCCAGCTGCACCTCCAGCTGGCCGAGTTGACCGGCGGCCGGGGCGAGGTCGTCGAGGCCTCCCAGCACGCCCTGGAGGCCGCGCACTGGGCCGACGAGGCGGGCGAGGGCGCGACGCTGGGCGCCTGGGCCCGGCAGCAGCTCGGCGGGTTCCTGCTGCGGCAGGGACGGTGGGCCGAGGCCGCGGAGGTCCTGGAGTCGGCACTGCCCGACCTGACCGCCGAGACGCACGGCGACGGGGCGGTCGTGCAGACGCAGTGGTGGCTCGGCGACTGCCTGAGTGAACTCGGCGAGCACCGCGCTGCCGCCGAACGGCGTCTGCAGGCCGCCGAGATCGCCCGGCACTGGCCCGAACAGCACGACCACGCGACCCTCGCCCACCTGGCCGGGGAGTCCCTCGGGCAGGCCGGACTGGCCGACGAGGCGGACCGGGCCTACGCACGCGCGGGCGACCTGTGGCGCGAACTCGGCAACGTGCACGGGCTGATCCGGGCCCTGCGCGCCCGCGCCTGGCTGGCGTTGCGTACGGAGGACGGGCCCGACGAGGCGCGCGCCCTGATGGCGGACGGGATCCGGGAGTGCGAGGCGGCACGGGACACCGCGGCCGACGCGGAGTCCCGGCTGCAGCTCGTCGCCGAACTCGGCCACACCCACCGCCAGTTCGGCGACCTGCTGGCCCGGTCCGGCTCCGAGGGCGACGCGCAGGGCTCGCTCCCGGCCGTGTTCGAGGAGGCGCTGTCCCAACTGCTGCGGTCGGCCGAGGTGTTCGCCTCCCTCGGGGACGCCGCCCTGCACAGCCGTACCGGCGCCGAACTCACCGCGGGCTGGCTGGAGATCGAGCTGGGCCGTCCCACCGACGCGAGGGCACGCGCGCGTGCGGTGCTCGCGGCGTACGACGGGGCGGAGGGCGACGACAGGGAGGATGACGGCGAGGCGGTGCGGGCCCGGCGGGCAGAGGCCGAGCACATGCTCCGCGTCGCGGCGGAGGACCAGGACTGAATCACCCGGTACCCGCCCTGCTCCTCCTACTCCACGCCGATGAGCAGCACGGCCCCCTGCCGCCCGCCCCGGTACACGACCGTGTCGACGGCGAGGTACCCCTCGCGGACCCGGCCCTCCAGATGCTCCGCGATGGTGTCGGGAGCCTCGTCGCCGAGCACCAGGGTGACCATCTCGCCCCCGGCCGCGAGCATGCGGTCCAGGACGGACCGGGCGGTGGCCGTGACGTCCGAGCCGATCACGGCGACATCACCGTCGATCAGGCCGAGGACGTCGCCGGCCTGGCAGATGCCGGCCATCGTCCAGGCCTGACGCTCGGCGACGGTCACCTCGGCGTAGCGGGTCGCGCCGGCCGCCGAGGTCATCGACACCACGTCCTCGTCGAAACGGCGCTCCGGCTCGTGCACGGCCAGCGCCGCGATGCCCTGGACCGCCGAGCGGGTCGGGATGAGGGCCACCCGGATGCCCTCGGTCCGGGCCTGCTCGGCCGCCGCCGCGGCGGTGTGGCGCAGCTCGGCGTCATTGGGCAGCAGCACGACCTCGCGCGCGTGGGCCCGTCGTACGGCCTGCACGAGCTCGCCGCTCGCGGGCGGCTCCCCGGGGCGTGCGAGCACGGTCGTCGCGCCGGCCTCGGCGTACAGCCCGGCCAGGCCCTCGCCGGGCACCACGGCCACGACGGCACGCTGGGCACGCTCACGGGGAGGCCGCTCGGCGCCGGTGGTGTGCACGTCGCCGGCGCCGAAGTGCGTGATGCGGATCCGGTAGGGCCGCCCGGCCTCGATACCGGCCTCGACGGCGGCGCCCGCGTCGTCGGCATGGACGTGGACGTTCCAGAGCCCGTCGCCGCCGACCACTACGAGCGAGTCCCCGAGCGCGTCGAGCCGCTCCCGCAACCGCGCCACGGCCGTGTCCTCCGCCTCCAGCAGGTAGATCACCTCGAAGGCGGGGCCGTCCCGGCCGGCCCCGGCGGCGGTGTCGGCACACTCGCCGTGCGGGCTTGCGTCCTCGCCCACCCCCGACGCACCCGCCGTCACCGTCGCCGCCCCGTCCCGCGGCCTCTCCCCCGTGAACGTCTCCACCAGCGCCCCGAGCACCGCCACCAGCCCCCGGCCGCCGGCGTCGACCACTCCGGCGCGTTCCAGGACGGGCAGCTGGCCGGGGGTCGCGGCCAGGGCCGCGCGCGCTCCTTCGTAGGCCGCCCTGGCCACCGTCCCGCAGTCGCCCCCGGCACCGCAGGCCGCGTCGGCGGCGGCCGAGGCGACCGTGAGGACCGTGCCCTCGACAGGGTGGGCCACGGCCTGCCGGGCGGAGTCGGCCGCGTGCCGCAGGGCCAGCCGCAGGCCCTGGCCGTCGGCGTGCGCGGTCTTGCCGTCGGCGTGTCCGCTCTCCTGGCCGGCCAGCACCTGGGACATGCCGCGCAGCAGCTGGGCGAGGATCGTCCCGGAGTTCCCACGGGCACCGATGAGTGCCCCGTGCGCCATCGCCCGGACCGCGTCGGCCAGCGTCGGCCCCTCAGGGCCCGACCTCGCCGCATGCCCGGCGAACACGGCCTCGACCGCCGCGACGGCGGACTCCACGGTCAGATACAGATTGGTACCGGTGTCCCCGTCCGCCACGGGATAGACGTTGATCGCGTCGATCTCCTCACGCGCCCGCCCCAGCGTCTCGAGTGCGAGACCGCACCAGGTGCGCACCGCGAGAGCATCGAAGAATGTCTGCGGCACCTGCGCCACCGCGCCTCCCTGAGCTGCTGGACGTGGCACGCAGCGTAGACCCCGGGGCGGTGTCGGCCGGAAGTGGGCCGGGCCAGGCCCCGGCCTGACCATGGTAGTTTCACTGCACGGGCGCAGTCGTTGTATGCTGCTCCGGTTGCCCGATCGAATCGGGCCATTCCCCTGGCAGCGCCACTCAGATCCTCTGATCCGGATCCCGGCATGCCGGGATCAACCGTAAGTGCATCTGAAGTCTTTGGAGTGACCCGTGGCTGCCAACTGCGACGTCTGCGGCAAGGGGCCGGGCTTCGGCAACAACATCTCGCACTCGCACCGCCGTACGTCCCGCCGCTGGAACCCGAACATCCAGCGTGTGCGTACCGTGGTGGGCGGGACGCCGAAGCGCGTGAACGCTTGCACCTCGTGCATCAAGGCCGGCAAGGTCTCGCGCTGACGCTCAGCTAGCGCGCGGCCACTGCTGGTTCGCTTACAGAGCCGGTCCACCTCTGGTGGACCGGCTCTTTGGCGTGTCCGGACGCCCGGGAACGGGCTCGGACACCCGGAAACGAACCCGGACGCTCAGGACCCGGCCCGGAACCGCCAGCCATGATCCACCGGCCCGATCCCCCCGCCGAGCGCGAACCCGGCCGCGATCGCCCCGGTGACGTACTCCTTGGCCGCCGCCACCGCCTCCGGCACGGAGTGCCCCTTCGCGAGCTGTGCCGCGATCGCCGAGGCCAGCGTGCAGCCCGTGCCGTGGGTGTGCCGGTTGTCGTGGCGCGGCGCCCTCAGCCAGTGCTCCTCGGAGCCGTCCGTGAGCAGGTCCACGGCGTCCCCGGACAGATGGCCGCCCTTGATCAGCACCCACCGCGGCCCGTAGCCGAGCACGGCCGCCGCGGCCCGCCGCAGCTGCTCCTCCGATGCGACGCGGACGCCCGTCAGCTGGGCCACCTCGTCGAGATTCGGAGTGGCGACCGTGGCGACCGGCAGCAGCTTCGTACGGACGGAGTCCAATGCGGACGCGGCGAGGAGGGAGTCACCGTGCTTGGAGACGCCCACCGGGTCGACGACCGCCGGGGCGTCGGTGCCCGCGAGCAACTCGGCGACCGTCTCCACGAGTTCGGCGGAGGCCAGCATCCCGGTCTTGACCGCCTGGACGCCGATGTCGTCGACGACACTGCGGTACTGGGCCCGCACGGCCTCCACCGGCAGTTCCCAAGCCCCCTGCACGCCGAGGGAGTTCTGCGCGGTCACCGCCGTGAGGACGCTCATGCCGTGCACGCCGAGCGCGAGCATCGTCTTCAGGTCGGCCTGGATGCCGGCGCCGCCGCCCGAGTCGGAGCCCGCCACCGTGAGGACGTTGGGAATCATGACTCCATGTCCCCGAAGTGGTCCCAGCCGCCCTTGCTGGTCCACGGCGCCCCGTCGACCGTCACCTGGGGCAGCGCCGAGGGGTTGAGGACCTCGCCGATGACCTTCCAGCGGGCGGGGAGCTTCACGTCCGGCGGGAAGGTCGCCACGATCGCGTGGTCCTCCCCCCCGGTCAGCACCCACTGCATCGGGTCGACACCGACGGCCTGCCCGATGTCGTTCATCTGGGAGGGAATGTCGATCGCCCCGGAGCGGATGTCGATCCGCACCTTGCTGGCCTCGGCGATGTGCCCCAGGTCGGCGATCAGCCCGTCACTCACGTCGCACATCGCGGTCGCCCCGAGCCCGGCGGCGGCCGGACCCGCGTGGTACGGCGGCTCGGGCCGCCGGTGGGCCTCCACGAAGGCGCGCGGCGAGCGGAACCCGCGCGACAGCACCGCGTACCCGGCCGCCGACCAGCCCAGCCAGCCGGTCACCGCGACGAGGTCGCCGGGCTGCGCGCCCGCCCGCGTCACCGGCTCCTGGTTGCGCAGATCGCCCAGCGCGGTGATCGACACCATGATCGAGTCGCCGCGTACGACGTCACCGCCGACCACGGCGGCACCGGCCACCTGGCATTCGTCGCGCACGCCGTCCATCAGCTCGCTCGCCCACGTCACCGGCAGCTCGGCCGGAACGACCAGACCGAGCAGCAGTGCGGTCGGTACGGCACCCATGGCGGCGATGTCGGCGAGGTTCTGCGCCGCCGCCTTGCGGCCCACGTCGTAGGCCGTCGACCAGTCCCGGCGGAAGTGCCGGCCCTCCACCAGGATGTCCGTACTGGCCACGACCCGGCGGTCGGGCGCGGCGACCACGGCGGCGTCGTCGCCGGGGCCGATCCGGACCGCCGGGGTGGTGGTCAGACGGGAGGTGAGCTCCCTGATGAGCCCGAACTCACCGAGCTCACCAACAGTGCCCTTCATTGCCCTTTCTCCCCTTCTGTCCCTGTCCGTGCCCGGTCGCGAGGCCTCTCGGTCCTCGCTACGGTCGAAGTGACCGTCACGTTCTGCCGGACCTGCACCCCGGCGCGCAAGACCCGGTCCCCGCAGGTCTCCCCGCGGCGAGCGGCGACGCGATACCGTGGCGTTCCTTTTCCCCACATGATCCTCGTGGCCGCCCTGGAGGTTCCGTGGTACAGGCGTACATCCTGATCCAGACGGAGGTCGGCAAGGCGTCGACCGTCGCAGAGACGATCAGCAAGATTCCTGGGGTCATCCAGGCCGAGGACGTCACAGGACCGTACGACGTGATCGTGCGGGCCCAGGCCGACACCGTCGACGACCTCGGACGCATGGTGGTCGCCAAGGTCCAGCAAGTGGACGGCATCACCCGCACTCTGACCTGCCCGGTCGTCCATCTGTAGCCCCCGTCTACCCTGTGCCGGTGAACTCTTTCCGTCACCGGCACCGTTCTGTGTTCCGAGTTTTCTACCGCCTGCCCGCTCTCGCGCTGTTGATCACTGCCGCGGGCTGCTCCTCGGCAGACGACAGCGCGTCGGCGGCGGTTCCCAGTCCGGACGCGAAGGCCACGGAACTGTGCCGGAACCTGGACAAGGTACTGCCCGCGAAGGTGGACGGAGAGCGTCGTGAGGATCCCGAGCCCGCGTCGGCGTTGACGGCGGGCTGGGGCAGCCCGGCGATCATACTTCGCTGCGGTGTGCCGCAACCGCCCAAGATGGTCGATCCGAAGGTGGCGGACGGAGGGGATCCGGATGCGGTCGCCGGCGGTGTGAACGGGGTCGACTGGCTGATGGAGAAGCAGGACGACGGCGGATACCGGTTCACCTCGGCGAACCGTGAGGTCTATGTCGAGGTGGCGGTGCCGGAGGGTGTGGACAGCTCGGGGGCTCTCATCGATCTGGCTCCGGCTGTGAAAAAGGCGATCCCCGAGGGGATCGCCTGAGCGCTGTGCACTCCTGAGCGCCCTGCTGTGCAGGTCGTCTAGCGAAGGCCCGTGGAACGGCGAAGTGCCGCCTGCACCAGACGGTCCACCAGCTCCGGGTAGCTCACCCCGCTCGCCTGCCACATCTGCGGATACATCGAGATGGGCGTGAAGCCGGGCATCGTGTTGATCTCGTTGATCACGAACTCGCCGTCCTCGGTGAGGAAGAAGTCCGCGCGGACCAGGCCCTCGCAGGACGCCGCCTCGAAGGCGTCGACCGCCAGGCGCTGCACCCGAGCCGTCTCCTCCGGCGTCAGGGGCGCCGGCACGAGCCCCGGCGTCGAGTCGATGTACTTGGCCTCGAAGTCGTAGTACGCGTGCGTCTCGGGAGAGGGGATCTCGGCGGGCACGGAGGCCCGGGGGCCGTCCTCGAACTCCAGCACGCCGCACTCGATCTCGCGGCCCCGCAGCGCGGCCTCCACGAGGATCTTCGGGTCGTGCCGCTGTGCCTCGGCGATGGCCTCGTCGAGGCCGGAGAGATCGTCGACCTTGGTGATGCCGATCGACGAACCGGCGCGCGCGGGCTTCACGAACAGCGGCCAGCCGTGCTCGCCGGCGAAGTCGACGATCTTCTTGCGGGCGGCGGCCTCGTCGCGCTCCCACTCACGCGGCCGGACCACCACGTACGGGCCGACCCTCAGCCCGAACGAGGTGAACACCCGCTTCATGTACTCCTTGTCCTGGCCCACGGCCGAGGCGAGCACACCCGAACCGACGTACGGGACGCCGGACAGCTCCAGGAGGCCCTGGAGGGTGCCGTCCTCGCCGTAGGGGCCGTGCAGCACCGGGAAGACCACGTCGACCTCGCCGAGCGCCTTGGGGACCGATCCCGGCTCGCTGTAGACGACTTCGCGGCTGGCCGGGTCGACCGGGAGGATCACTCCGCCCTCGGCGGACTCGGCGAGCAGGTCGACGCTCGGCTGGCGCCGGTCGACGATCGCCATCCGCTCCGGTTCGTCCGCCGTGAGCGCCCAACGGCCGTCCTGGGTGATGCCGATCGGCAGGACGTCGTACTTCGTCCGGTCGATGGCCTTGAGGACGGCGCCGGCCGTGACCACGGAGATCCCGTGTTCGGAGCTGCGCCCGCCGAACACGACGGCCACACGCGGCTTGCGAGGCGGCTGCTCGGGGCTCTGGGGGAGGTTCTCGGTGCTCATATCGCGTTGAGAGTACCCGTTGGTAAGGCCGGGATACAGCGCCCGCGAAGCCGCGTCGCTCAGCGTCGTTCCGGCTTCGCGCTGCGCGACATCAGCTCCTTGAGAGCCACCACCGGAGGCTTGCCCTCGTGCACGATGCCGACGACCGTCTCCGTGATGGGCATGTCGACGCCGTGCCGGCGGGCCAGATCCAGCACCGACTCGCAGGACTTGACGCCCTCGGCGGTCTGCTTGGTGACCGCGATGGTCTCCTGGAGGGTCATGCCCTTGCCGAGGTTGGTGCCGAAGGTGTGGTTGCGGGACAGCGGCGAGGAGCACGTGGCCACCAGGTCGCCCAGGCCGGCGAGTCCGGAGAAGGTCAGCGGGTCGGCGCCGAGGGCGATGCCGAGCCGGGTGGTCTCGGCGAGGCCCCGCGTGATGAGGGAGCCCTTGGCGTTGTCGCCGAGGCCCATGCCGTCCGCGATGCCGACGGCCAGGCCGATGACGTTCTTCACGGCTCCGCCCAGTTCGCAACCCACCACGTCCGTGTTGGTGTACGGGCGGAAGTACGGCGTGTGGCAGGCGGTCTGGAGCCGCTGGGCGACGGCCTCGTCGGTGCAGGCGACCACGGCGGCGGCCGGCATCCGCGCGGCGATCTCGCGGGCCAGGTTTGGCCCGGTCACCACCGCGATGCGCTCCGGGCCGACCTTGGCGACGTCGTCGATGACCTCGCTCATCCGCATCGCGGAGCCGAGTTCGACGCCCTTCATCAGCGACACGAGGACCGTGCCGGGGGCGAGCAGCGGAGCCCAGTCGGCGAGGTTGCCGCGCAGAGTCTGCGAGGGGACCGAGAGGACCGTGAAGTCGGCGTCCGCGGCGGCTTGTGCGGGATCCGTGGTGGCCCGGACGTTCTCCGGGAGCTCGACGCCCGGGAAGTAGTCGGGGTTGGTGCGGGTGGAGTTGATCGCTTCCACGACCTCCGGGCGGCGCCCCCACAGGGTGACCTCGCACCCGGCGTCGGCGAGCACCATGCCGAAGGCCGTGCCCCACGAACCGGCGCTCAGGACCGCCGCCTTGACCGGCTTGCTCACTTGCCCAGCCCCTCTTCCTGTCCCGACTGTGCCGGCTGTGCCGATGGCGCCGACTGCACCGGCGACGCCGCCTGCTGCTCGCCCTGCTGTGTCTGCGCCTGGGTGCGGCGCCGCTGTTCGATCCGCTCCCGGCGCGGGTCGTAGGGCGTCTCGGGCGCCTTCTCGCCGCGGATCTCCTCCAGCTGGCGGGTGACGGCGGCCATGATGACCTCGGTGGCCTCCTTCAGGAGGTCCGTGGTCATCTCCCGGTCGTAGAACCGCGTGAGGTCCACCGGCGGTCCGGCGAGCACGTGGTGCGTCTTGCGCGGCAGGAGGTGCGGCTTCTTGGCGTACGGCGGCAGCAACTCGTTGCAGCCCCACTGGGCGACGGGGATCACCGGGCACTTGGTCTGGAGGGCGACGCGAGCGGCCCCGGTCTTGCCGGTCATGGGCCAGCCCGCCGGGTCGCGGGTGAGGGTGCCCTCGGGATAGAAGGCGACGCATTCCCCGCGGTCCACGGCTTCGATGGCGGCCCTGAAGGCGCTCAGCGCGTCCGTGCTCTCGCGGTAGACGGGGATCTGCCCGGTGCCGCGCATCGCGGCGCCGACGAATCCCTTCTTGAAAAGCCCGCTCTTCGCGAGGAATCGCGGGACGCGCCCGGTGTTGTACTGAAAGTGCGCGTAAGCGAAAGGGTCGATGTGCGAATTGTGGTTCACCGCGGTGATAAATCCACCCTCGGCCGGAATGTGCTCCATTCCGCGCCAGTCCCGCCTGAGCAGAACCACCAGCGGCGGTTTGCAGATCACCGCGGCGAAGCGGTACCAGAAGCCGATTCTGCGGCGGGGCACGCGGACACCTTCCTCTAGGGCCTGAAGCGGGGGCCTCGGGGGCCGCACAAGTGTCGCCCCAGGCCGCCGGTCTGTCGAGAACACCGTACGCCCCGACACGCCGGGCACCGGCGGCCCCGGGTGACAATGACCGCGACAAGAGAAGGACGGAACATCTGTGCAGTGGACCTTGGTCGTACCCCTGAAGCCCCTGGCCCAGGCCAAGAGCAGGCTCGCGGACACCGCGGACGACGGGCTGCGGCCGGACCTGGCGCTGGCCTTCGCCCAGGACACGGTGGCGGCCGCGCTGGCCTGCCCGGCGGTCCGGGATGTGGCAGTCGTCACGGACGACGCCAGGGCGGGCCGCGAGCTGGCAGCACTGGGCGCGGCGATCATCCCCGACGAGCCGGGAAGCGGCCTCAACGCCGCCCTCGCCCACGCGGCGGGTGCCGTCCGGTCCGCACGTCCGGAAAGTCCGGTGGCCGCGCTGAACGCCGACCTGCCGGCCCTGCGTCCTTCGGAATTGGCCCGGGTGCTCGACGCTGCCGCTGAATTCCCGCGGGCTTTTCTCCCGGACGCGGCCGCAATCGGTACGACCCTGCTGGCCGCCGCCCCGGGACGGCAATTGTTCCCGGCATTCGGTAGCGATTCCCGGGCCCGGCACCGCGCGTCCGGTGCCGTGGAACTGTCCCTCGCCGCCGTGGATTCCGTACGCCAGGACGTGGACACCGGCGACGACCTGCGCACCGCGCTCGCCCTGGGGGTCGGTCCTCATACGGCCGCGGCCGCCGCGCGGTTGCTCATACCCGGGCAGTAGGCTGCGGCCATGCAGGCGACCGCGTACACGTACGACCCCGAAAGCCGCAGCGGGCAGGTGCTGCTGGACGACGGCACACCGGTGCCCTTCGACGCGGCGGCGTTCGACGCCGGGGGTCTGAGGCTGCTGCGACCGGGACAGCGCGTGCGGATCGAGGTGGAGGGCGCGAAGGAGGACCTGCGGATCACTCTGGTGACCCTCCAGACCCTCTGAACCCTCGGCTCACTCCCTGAACGCACCGCGGGCCGGACTCCGTACGGAGTCCGGCCCGGCGCGTGAGTGCCCCAGCGCCCCTACTTCTTGCGGGCGGTGGTCTTCTTCGCGGTGGTCTTGCGCGCCGTCGACTTCTTGGCGGGCGCCTTCTTGGCGGTCGCCTTCTTCGCCGGTGCCTTCTTGGCGGTGGTCTTCTTCGCGGCGGTGGTCTTGGCCGTCGTGGTCTTCTTGGCCGGGGCCTTCTTCGCCGTGGTCTTCTTCGCGGCCGCCGTCTTGGTGGTGGCCTTCTTCGCCGTCGTCTTCTTGGCCGTGGTCTTCTTCGCGGCCGCCGTCTTGGCGGTCGCCTTCTTCGCGGCGGCCTTCTTGACCGTCGCGCCGGCGCCGCCGGTCAGGCTGCCCTTCGGAGCCTTCTTGACGGAGACCTCGCCGCCACGCGGCAGCTTCTTCGAGCCGCTGACCAGGTCCTTGAAGCCCTGGCCCGCGCGGAAGCGCGGAACGGAGGTCTTCTTGACCCGAACCCGCTCGCCCGTCTGGGGATTACGGGCGTAGCGGGCCGGACGGTCGACCTTCTCGAAGGAACCGAAGCCGGTGACGGAAACCCTCTCACCAGCGACGACCGCGCGGACGATGGCGTCCAGTACATGGTCGACAGCATCGGCGGCCTGCTGTCGGCCGCCCATCTTGTCGGCAATCGCTTCTACGAGCTGCGCCTTGTTCACGTCTTCCCCTTCGGAGACATCGCCAGAACGAAAGTGTTCAAGCTTTTTCGCACGTTAGGCAGATATATACCGCAAATCAAACACGAAACGGGCTTATCACCCTTGTGCCGCAACGAACTCGGCGGTGTCGTCCGGTTCAGCGTTCCTCGCCGGGGAGACGTCCCTCGTCGAGGTCCGCGGTGAACCGATCCAGCCTCCTTGCCGCGTCGGCGAGATCGTGCTTGGCCGCGGCCGTAATGACCAGCAGCTTCCGGGTCAGCGCCATCCGTACGCCCTCCGGGACTTGCAGTGCGCGCACTCTTGCGTGCGCTTCCTTGAGTTGGCCCGCGACTGCCGTATAGAGCTCGAGTTGGCCGTCGTGTTCCATGCACAGATTGTGCCATCTGGGGCGAGTTGTCGCCTGCGCAGGGGACAACTACCGCCTCAAACGGCCTTCCGGGCGCACACGGACGTCACGGCTGTACGACTCGCGTACCCCAACAACCACCGGCATAACGTGGGAAGTTGAGTGGCCGGCCCGGGAGGGGCAGGGCCGTTCGGGTGCAGAAACAGCTGTACCCCCGATCGGGCTGATCAGGGGTACAGAGGGGGTGTTGCGGTGGCCGAAAGTCGCCTTGTTCCAGGGCGGCGGCTCGTGCTCCGGGTCAGACCGGGAGCGTCTGCGGCTTGAACGACGGGCGCTTCGCCTCGTACGCGGCGATGTCCGCCTCGTTCTGGAGGGTGATCGAGATGTCGTCGAGGCCGTTCAGCAGCCGCCAGCGGGCGTTCTCGTCCAGCTCGAAGGAGGCGGTGATGCCCTCGGCGCGGACCTCGCGGGCGACCAGGTCGACGGTGATCTCGGCCTGCGGGTCCTTCTCGGTGAGCTCCCACAGCGCGTCCACGATCTTCTGCTCCAGAACGACCGTGAGCAGGCCGTTCTTGAGCGAGTTGCCGCGGAAGATGTCGGCGAAGCGGGAGGAGATCACGGCCTTGAAGCCGAAGTTCTGCAGTGCCCAGACGGCGTGCTCACGGGAGGAGCCGGTGCCGAAGTCGGGGCCGGCGACCAGGACGGTCGCGCCCTGCCGCTCGGGCTGGTTGAGGACGAACGACGCGTCCTTGCGCCAGGCCTCGAACAGTCCGTCCTCGAACCCGTCCCGCGTGACCTTCTTGAGCCAGTGGGCAGGGATGATCTGGTCGGTGTCGACGTTGCTGCGGCGCAGCGGGACGGCCCGGCCGGTGTGGGTGGTGAAGGCTTCCATGGTTCTCAGACTCCAGCGGGCGTACGGGTGTCGGCGGCGGACAGGTCGGCCGGGGAGGCCAGGTGGCCCAGGACGGCGGTGGCGGCCGCGACCTGCGGCGACACCAGGTGCGTCCGGCCGCCCTTGCCCTGCCGGCCCTCGAAGTTGCGGTTGGAGGTGGACGCGGAGCGCTCACCCGGGGCCAACTGGTCGGGGTTCATGCCCAGACACATCGAGCAGCCCGCGTGCCGCCACTCGGCGCCGGCCTCCTTGAAGACGACGTCCAGACCCTCGGAGACGGCCTGGAGACCGACCCGCGCGGAGCCCGGGACGACCAGCATCCGTACGCCGTCGGCGACTTTGCGGCCCTTGAGCAGCTCGGCCGCGGCGCGCAGGTCCTCGATGCGGCCGTTGGTGCAGGAGCCTACGAAGACGGTGTCCACCTTGATGGAGCGCAGCGGCTGCCCGGCCTCCAACCCCATGTACTCCAGGGCCTTTTCGGCGGCGTAGCGCTCCGATGCGTCTTCGTACGAAGCAGGATCGGGGACCGACGCCGAAAGCGGTGCGCCCTGGCCGGGGTTGGTGCCCCAGGTGACGAACGGCGACAGTTCGGCGGCGTCGATGACGACCTCGGCGTCGAACTCGGCGTCCTCGTCCGTCCTGAGCGTCTTCCAGTACGCGACGGCCGCGTCCCAGTCCGCGCCCTCGGGCGCGTGCGGGCGGCCCTCGAGGTAGGCGAAGGTGGTCTCGTCCGGGGCGATCATGCCCGCGCGGGCGCCGGCCTCGATCGACATGTTGCAGATGGTCATGCGCGCTTCCATCGAGAGCTTCTCGATGGCCTCGCCGCGGTACTCCAGGACGTAGCCCTGGCCGCCGCCGGTGCCGATCTTCGCGATGATCGCCAGGATCAGGTCCTTGGCGGTGACGCCCTCGGGCAGTTCGCCGTTGACCGTGATCGCCATGGTCTTCGGGCGGGACATCGGCAGCGTCTGGGTGGCCAGCACGTGCTCCACCTGGGAGGTGCCGATGCCGAACGCCAGCGCGCCGAAGGCGCCGTGCGTGGAGGTGTGGGAGTCGCCGCAGACGACGGTGGTGCCCGGCTGGGTCAGGCCCAGCTGCGGGCCGACGACGTGCACGACGCCCTGCTCGACGTCGCCCAGCGGGTGCAGCCGCACGCCGAAGTCGGCGGCGTTCTTGCGCAGCGTCTCCAGCTGGATCCGGGAGACCGGGTCCGCGATCGGCTTGTCGATGTCGAGGGTGGGGGTGTTGTGGTCCTCGGTCGCGATGGTGAGGTCGAGGCGCCGGACCTTGCGGCCGCTCTTGCGCAGGCCGTCGAAGGCCTGCGGGCTGGTCACCTCGTGCAGCAGGTGCAGATCGATGAAGAGAAGGTCGGGCTCGCCCTCCGCGCGCCGGACGACATGGTCGTCCCAGACTTTCTCCGCGAGTGTCCTACCCATCGCTGTTCCCTCCGGCCGACGACGATCCGCCGGCCCAACTAGAGATCTTGAGGAGGCGGGCCCGCGCCCCTGCGTTTCCGGGCGACCGCCGCCAGGCCCGTACGTCACGGGCCGCTGTGACTTCGTGTCTTCCAGAGTGGCGTGTTCCACGAGAATTTGAACTTGCGTTTCACAGAGTGAGACGCGAGTATCGTTTCATGGACAACAGTAGCGGCGTCGGCGTTCTGGACAAGGCGGCCCTCGTCCTGAGCGCTCTGGAGTCCGGTCCGGCCACCCTCGCGGGCCTGGTCGGCGCCACCGGACTGGCACGACCCACGGCCCACCGCCTGGCCGTGGCGCTGGAACACCACCGCATGGTGGCGCGCGACATGCAGGGCCGTTTCATTCTCGGCCCTCGCCTGGCAGAACTGGCCGCGGCCGCGGGTGAGGACCGCCTCCTCGCCACCGCGGGCCCGGTGCTCACCCACCTCCGTGACGTCACGGGCGAGAGCGCGCAGCTCTACCGCCGCCAGGGCGACATGCGCATCTGCGTCGCGGCGGCGGAGCGGCTGTCCGGACTGCGGGACACCGTCCCGGTCGGTTCGACGCTCACGATGAAGGCCGGCTCCTCGGCGCAGATCCTGCTGGCCTGGGAGGAGCCGGAGCGGCTGCACCGCGGCCTCCAGGGCGCGCGCTTCACGGCGACGGCCCTGTCGGGCGTACGGCGGAGGGGCTGGGCCCAGTCGATCGGTGAGCGCGAGCCGGGGGTGGCGTCCGTTTCCGCACCGGTGCGGGGGCCTTCCAACCGGGTGGTGGCCGCGGTGTCGGTGTCCGGGCCGATCGAGCGGCTGACGCGGCATCCTGGCCGGATGCACGCGCAGGCTGTGATCGATGCGGCGGGGCGCCTCTCCGAGGCGTTGCGGCGTACTGGCTGATCGACAGAGCGTTTCGGGGAAGGTCGGCCTCAACGCCGCGGCAGGCTTTCCCCGACCAGGCGCCAAAGGACATACGACATACAGAAGAGGCCCTCCACCGAAGTGGAGGGCCTCCTCGTATGCGTACCCCCGACCGGATTCGAACCGGCGCTACCGCCTTGAGAGGGCGGCGTGCTAGGCCGCTACACAACGGGGGCGTGGACTCTGCGTTTCCGCAGGTCCGAGCTGGTCTACCTGGACTCGAACCAAGACTAACTGAACCAGAATCAGTCGTGCTGCCAATTACACCATAGACCAATGTGGTTTAGACCAGTCAGTACCCCCGACCGGATTCGAACCGGCGCTACCGCCTTGAGAGGGCGGCGTGCTAGGCCGCTACACAACGGGGGCCCTAGCAGTCCCGAGTTGATCGTCGATCTTTCGGAACCGTACCCCCGACCGGATTCGAACCGGCGCTACTGCCTTGAGAGGGCAGCGTGCTAGGCCGCTACACAACGGGGGCTTGCGGATCGGAATCCGCTGGCGCAGATGAGCTCTGCGAGCTGGCCTACCTGGACTCGAACCAAGACTAACTGAACCAGAATCAGTCGTGCTGCCAATTACACCATAGGCCACTGGAACGCAAGCCCCCTAGGGGGATTTTGTTCTAGTAGTGCGCCTGGGGATTCCTGCCTTTCGGCCCGCTCCCCGCGGCGCAGGAAGAACATTACCTGAAGGTGGACGGGGCTCCAAAACGACTATCCGTGCCGAGCACAGACGGCAGTTCGGCGAGGGAGGCGATGCGGTGCGGCCCGACCGGCGGGTCGATCGTGGCGTACACGCCCCCGCGGTCGATCCACACCGACAGCAGCCCGGCGTCGGCGGCGCCCCGTCCGTCGATCTCCGGGTGGTCGCCGACGTAGGCGACCTGGTGCGGCGGCAGGTCGAGGGCCTCGCAGGCCGCGAGGAACGCCCCGGCCTCGGGCTTGGAGACGCCGAGCTCGGCCGCGCACAGGATGCTCTCGAAGCGCTCGTGGACGCCGAGGACGCGCAGTTTGCGGTCCTGGACGTGGATGCTCGAGTTGGACAGCACGGCGTGCCGGTGACTGGCGGCGAGGGCGTCGAGGACGGGCAGGACGTCCGGGAAGAGAGCCCAGACCGCCTCGTAGTGGGCGCGGTACCGCTTGAACCAGGCGTCGGCCTCGGCGTCGGTGAGGTCCCGGCCGAGGAACACCCGTACACGGTCGCGCCGCTGGTCCTCGAAGGTGGCCTCACCAGCCGCGTAGCGCGCCCATTGCACGTCGGTGATCTCCCGCCAGCGGGTGATGGCCTGCTCGACGGTGTCGTAGTCGTCGAGCAGGCCCTCGGCCGTCAGGTGGGCGCGCATGCCGAGGCGGTCGGCGGTGGTGTAGTCGAAGAGCGTGTCGTCGACGTCCCAGACCACGGCGTGGATGCTCATGGTCCGACCGTACCCACCGCCCGGTGTTCTCAGCCCGGGGCCGGGCCGCGGGCCCTGTCCCCCGTGACGTACGCGGAAGGCGGCGCCCGAACCGGACGCCGCCCTCGTCGTGTGGGTGCCTCGCGTTACGCGGCCAGCTTCGCCAGCGCCGCGTCGATGCGGCTCAGGGTCTGGTCCTTGCCCAGGACCTCCAGCGACTCGAACAGCGGCAGGCCGACCGTGCGGCCGGTGACGGCGACGCGGACCGGGGCCTGGGCCTTGCCGAGCTTGAGGCCGTGGGCCTCCCCGGCGGCCAGGACGGCCTCCTTCAGCGACTCGGCGGACGTCCAGTCGGCCGCCTCCAGCTTCTCGCGGGCGGTGCGCAGCAGGGCGTCCGAGCCCTCCTTCATGGCCTTGTTCCAGGAGGCCTCGTCCTCGGCCGGCTCCGGCAGGAACAGGAAGTCGACGTTGTCGGTGATCTCGGACAGCACCTTGAGGCGGGTCTGGGCGTGCGGGGCGATGGCCTGCCACTTGGCCTCGTCGAAGGCTTCCGGTGCCCAGGGGGCGAACGGCGCCTGGAGCCACGGGCGGCAGCGCTCGGTGAAGTCCTTCACGTCCAGCATGCGGATGTGGTCGCCGTTGATGGCCTCGCACTTCTTCAGGTCGAAGCGGGCCGGGTTGGGGTTCACGTCGGAGATGTCGAACGCCACGATCATCTCGTCGATGGTGAACACGTCCTGGTCGGCCGAGAGGGACCAGCCGAGCAGCGAGAGGTAGTTGAGCAGGCCCTCGGGGAGGAAGCCGCGCTCCCGGTAGAGGTTGAGGGAGGACTGCGGGTCGCGCTTGGAGAGCTTCTTGTTGCCCTCGCCCATCACGTACGGCAGGTGGCCGAAGGACGGGATCCGCTGGGCGACGCCCAGCTCGATCAGCGCCTTGTACAGGGCGATCTGGCGCGGGGTGGAGGAGAGCAGGTCCTCGCCGCGCAGGACGTGGGTGATCTCCATCAGGGCGTCGTCGACCGGGTTGACCAGCGTGTAGAGCGGGGCTCCGTTGGCGCGGACGATGCCGTAGTCCGGGACGTTCTCCGGGGTGAAGGTCAGCTCGCCGCGGACCAGGTCCGTGAAGGTGATCGTCTCGTCGGGCATCCGGAAACGGACGATCGGCTCCCGGCCCTGGGCCTGGTAGTCGGCGACCTGGGCGTCGGTGAGCTCACGGCAGTGGCCGTCGTAGCCGGAGGGCTTGCCGGCGGCGCGGGCGGCCTCGCGGCGGGTGTCCAGCTCCTCCTGGGAGCAGTAGCAGCGGTAGGCGTGGCCGGCGTCCAGGAGCTTGGCCGCGACGTCCTTGTACAGGTCCATGCGCTGCGACTGGCGGTACGGCGCGTGCGGGCCGCCGACCTCGGGGCCCTCGTCCCAGTCGAAGCCCAGCCAGCGCATCGAGTCCAGCAGCTGGGTGTACGACTCCTCCGAGTCGCGGGCCGCGTCGGTGTCCTCGATGCGGAAGACCAGGGTGCCCTGGTGGTGCTTGGCGAACGCCCAGTTGAACAGGGCGGTGCGCACCAGGCCCACGTGGGGGTTACCGGTGGGCGACGGGCAGAAACGGACGCGTACGGGAGTGCCGGGTGCGCTATCCACGCTTGACAACCTTGTTGGTGAGAGTGCCGATGCCTTCGATGGTGACGGCGACCTCGTCGCCGACGGTGAGGGGGCCGACCCCAGCCGGGGTGCCCGTGAGGATCACGTCGCCGGGGAGCAGCGTCATGGCCTCGGAGATGTTGACGATCAGGTCCTCGATGGAGTGGATCATCTCGCTGGTGCGGCCCAGCTGGCGCTGCTGGCCGTTGACCGTGAGCTGGATGGTCAGGTCACCGGGGTCCAGGTCCGTCTCCACCCAGGGGCCGAGCGGGCAGGAGGTGTCGAAGCCCTTGGCCCGGGCCCACTGCTTCTCGCGCTTCTGGACGTCGCGGGCGGTGATGTCGTTGGCGCAGGTGTAGCCGAAGATCACGTCCTTGACGCGCTCGCGCGGGACCTCGCGGCACATCCGGCCGATGACCACGGCCAGCTCGGCCTCGTGGTGCACCTCGGCGGAGAAGGAGGGGTACTGGATCTCGTCGCCGGGGCCGATCACCGAGGTGGACGGCTTGAAGAAGGCGAAGGGGGCGTCGGGCACCTCGTTGCCCAGCTCGCGCGCGTGCTCGGCGTAGTTGCGGCCGAAGGCCACGACCTTGTTGGGGAGCACCGGCGGCAGCAGCCTGACCTTGCCGACCGGCACCTTCGTGCCGGAGAGCTCGAAGTCCGCGAACGGGATGCCCTTGATGATGTCCAGGACGAGTTCGTCCTGCTTGTCGCCCTCGATGGCGCCGAAGGCGACGTTCCCGTCGATGGAGAATCTGGCGATGCGCACGGGATGCTTGGCCCCTTGACTGAAGCGGCTGGAGTCTGACGCTCCAGGCTAACGCGGGGAGGGGTCCGCGCCGCGCGCAATACCGAAGGGCGCCGCCGTCGCCGGAGCGCCCCTTCGGTGCCGGTGTCCCGCCGCCGTGAGCATCCGGCGGCCGGTGCGCGTATTACCTGGTGTCACTCCGCGGCAGCGGCGGCTGCGACGGGGACCTGGGTGAGGATGGTGCGCTTGGGGTTGGCGGTCTGGGTGGGGAGTTCGACGCGGTGCTCCGGCTGTTCCGGCGTCTGCAGTTCGTCGGCGTCGTCCAGGTGCGCCAGCGTCGTGCGTCGCGGGTTGGCGATCTTGTGGAACATCGTCGTCGTCTTCACTGTTTACTTGACCCTGTTCTGTGACGGGCGCCGGAGGGCGCGGAGGACCCTCGCAGCGGCGCGGGTTGTCGGTTCTGCCATCTCTGTAAAGCGTCAGGCTAAACACGGGATTCCCGGCGCAATCCTGGGGATCTCATGATCAGCGTGTGAGTTTCCTCACGAATCAGGGGGCAATTCGGTCAATCCGGGCCCGCCCTTCGCGGCAGCGAAACGGACATTGACCCCCTGAAGCGCTCATTCCGCTGCTGATCATCGCGACTGGGACACCCGTCACACCTCGGCGACTCGCGGGCATACGTCCGAAATGGACGAACTCACCTTCCACATCCGGTGATTCGGCACTCACGTGGTGTCACCTATGTCACGGCCTGGCCTACGAGCCTTGTTGGAGATCCTGTGCTGTGCTGGAATGCCACGGACCGCCGCAGGATCGAGCCGGCGCACAGGGGGCGCACAGACGCGCCGAGTGGCGGCCAGAAGGGGGAGCCAGCGCCGGTCACTCAAGACCACCACGGGGGCGTACTCAGGGCGTCCCCAGAACGCCGACACCGTGCCCCGCCGTTCACACGATGGGGCGCCTGGTCCAGAGGTTGCGACGCTAGTGCAGGGACGTTTCAAGAGGGATGGCAGCGCTTCGGCGGAGCCGGAGCCGCACGGCGGGACCGACCGAGGTCCCTCGGCCCAGCACGCCCGGAACCAGGGCCCGGCGGGTGACGGCGGGGAGCGCCCCGGGCGCCACGGCGCGTCGGCCCCCACGGGGCCCGCGAGCCCGGCTCCGGCCCTGAAGCCGCCGGCGGGTCCGGCGGGCCCCGGCCCGCGAATAGCCCTGCGCAACTGGCGCATCTCGACCCGTCTGGTCTCGCTGCTCGCCCTCCCGGTGGTCGCGGCCACCTCGCTCGGCGCGCTGCGTATCAACGAGTCCATGGACGACATCCAGCAGCTCGACAACATGAAGCTGCTGACGGACATGACCAAGCAGGCCACCGAGCTGTCCGCCGCCCTCCAGGAGGAGCGCGACCAGTCGGCCGGCCCGCTGGCGCACGGCGGCAAGGCGAGCGACTTCACGGTCCGGGGTCTGCGCGAGAAGACCGACCGGGCGAGGAAGAACTTCCTCGACAGTTCCGAGCAGATCGACAGCGCCAGCAAGGACGGCAACCTCAAGGGCGTCCGCGAGTACCTCATCCAGCTCGCCGGCGAGCTGGGCGACCTGGAGCAGATCCGCAAGGGCGCCTACGCCTCCGACGGCAACTCCACGCAGACGATCGAGGCGTACCACCGCCTGATCGAGAACCTGGTCGACCTCTCCCAGGACATGGCCGAGGCGACCAGCAACCCGGACATGATCCAGCGCACCCGGGCCCTGGCCGCGTTCAGCTCCGCCAAGGAGTACTCGTCGATCCAGCGCGCGGCCCTCGCGGCGGCGCTGCCCGCGAGCAACACCACGACCGGCAAGCTCTCGCCGAACGACCGGCTCTACGCCGAGTCGGCCCTGGAGAGCCAGAAGTCCGAGATCCGCAGCTTCAAGAGCATCTACGGCGAGGACTCCGCCGCCGAGCTGCTCAAGCCCATCGAGGACGGCGGCAACTCCACGATCAAGGCCACCGACACCTACGCGGGTCGGGCCCTGGTCTCCGCGAGCGGACTCGCGCAGCAGGACAAGCGGTCCTACCGCGACTGGCTGGACGACAGCTCCACCAAGATCCAGCAGATGAAGAACATCGAGCACACGCTGCTCGAGGAGATGGAACAGAAGGCCCGCGAGCTGCGCAGCGCCACCGAGCGCGACGCGATCATCTCCGGTGCGCTGATCCTCATCGTGCTCGGTGTGTCGCTGGTCGGCGCCTTCGTCGTGGCCCGCTCCATGATCCGCTCGCTGCGCCGCCTGGAGGAGACCGCGACCAAGGTCGCCTCCGACCGGCTGCCCGAGCTGGTCAAGCAGCTGTCCGAGTCCGACCCGCAGGACGTCGACACGTCCGTGGAGTCGGTCGGTGTGCACTCCCGGGACGAGATCGGCCGGGTGGCCGCGGCCTTCGACGACGTGCACCGCGAGGCGGTCCGCCTCGCCGCCGAGCAGGCCCTGCTGCGGGGCAACGTCAACGCGATGTTCACCAACCTCTCGCGCCGCTCCCAGGGCCTCATCCAGCGTCAGCTCTCGCTCATCTCCGAACTGGAGTCCCGCGAGGCCGACCCGGACCAGCTGTCCTCGCTGTTCAAGCTCGACCACCTCGCCACGCGCATGCGCCGTAACGGTGAGAACCTGCTGGTTCTCGCCGGTGAGGAGCCCGGCCGTCGGTGGACCCGCCCGGTCCCGCTGGTCGACGTGCTGCGTGCCGCCGCGTCCGAGGTGGAGCAGTACGAGCGCATCGAGCTGGCCTCCGTGCCGACCACCGAGGTGGCCGGCCGGGTCGTCAACGACCTCGTGCACCTGCTCGCCGAGCTGCTGGAGAACGCGACCTCGTTCTCCTCGCCGCAGACCAAGGTCAAGGTCACCGGTCACGCCCTGCCCGACGGCCGGGTGCTGATCGAGATCCACGACACCGGTATCGGTCTGTCGCCGGAGGACCTCGCCGCGATCAACGAGCGGCTCGCCTCTCCCCCGACGGTGGACGTCTCCGTCTCCCGCCGCATGGGTCTGTTCGTGGTCGGCCGGCTGTCGCAGCGGCACGGCATCCGCATCCAGCTGCGCCCGTCCGACTCCGGTGGTACGACCGCGCTGGTCATGCTGCCCGTCGATGTCGCCCAGGGCGGCAAGAAGCCCCAGCCCAAGCAGCCCGGCCAGCCGCCCCTCGGCGGTGGCGGTCCGGCGGCCGCGCAGGCCGCCGCCGGTGCGGCCGCGGCCCGGCGGGCCGCGGGTGCCGGCCAGGCGGGCGGCGGCGCCCTCGCGGCCGGCGCGTCCGGTGGTGGCTTCGGCGGCGGTGCGTCGTCCGGCGGTGGCCGGCTCGGTGCCGGCCAGGGCCCGCGGGCCGCGCTGCCCGGGCGGGACGCGGACGGTGGCCGTCCGGGCGGCGGGCGCGGACCGCAGGGTGCCGACAAGTCCCCGTCGCTGTTCGAGCAGAGTGGTCCCCCCGCGCCGCCGCAGGGCCGTCCGGCTCCCGCCGGTGCCGGGTTCGGGCAGGCGCCCGGTGCTCCGCAGGGTCTGCAGGCCGCGGCGACGAACGGGCCGCAGGGCCAGGACGGCTACGGCGGTGGCCGGGGCTCGCAGCGCCCGGGCAACGCCGAGCAGGGCCAGGGCCGTCGGCCGCAGCTGCCGCCGCGCGGCGGTCCGCGGGCCGAGCTGCCCGGCAGCGGTGACGCGCAGCCCCGCGTGCCGAGCTGGAGCGACGACAACGCCCAGCCGCCGGTGCCGCGTGCCTCCCTGGACACCCCGCGCGGGCACGAGGAGCCGGATGTCTCCCGGACCTCAGCGATGCCGCGGATCGACGACCGGCAGGGCCCGGGCTCGACGGCGGAGATCCCCGCCGTCCCGCGCGACGACGACCGGCAGGGCCCCGGCTCTCCGGCCGACTTCGGCGCACGCGGCCCCCAGCACGCGGACCGGTTCGGCCTTCCCGGCACGGACGACGCGCAGGGTTCGGGCCAGTTCGTCCGCCCGGACGTCTTCGGCGCCCCGGGCGGCCGCCGCGACCCGTCGTCCACGACGGGCCAGTACCCCGCGCCGCAGTCCTACGACAACGGCTCCACGGGCCAGTACGACAACGGCTCGACCGGCCAGTACCCGGCGCCGCGGCAGGACAGCGGCTCGACCGGGCAGTACCCGGCGCCGCAGTCCTACGACAACGGCTCCACGGGTCAGTACCCGGCACCCCGCCAGGACAGCGGCTCGACCGGCCAGTACCCCGCGCCCCGCCAGGACAACGGCTCCGGTCGGCCCACCCTGCCCGGTCCGGCCACCCCGGCCGACCCGGCGGGCACGGGCCAGTTCGAGCGGCCGCAGGTCAACGGCGGCCGGGGCGCTGCCGACTTCGGCGCCCCGCGTCCGCCCGCCCCGCAGGCACGGCCCGCGCGGCAGGAGCCCGAGGCCCTGCCGCCGGCGACCGGGCCGGGCGACGGCCGTACGCCGCTGTACGACACCCTCGAGACCAACTGGTTCCACGGCCAGCAGGAGCAGCAGCAGCCGTCGCAGAGCAACGGCTCGGCTCCGGCCCCGCAGCAGCCGCAGGAAACCGGCGGTCCGCAGCGGCCGGCCGCCGCCGGCTGGCGCAGCTCGCCGAACGACGACCTCGTCCGCCAGGCCGAGCGCGTCCGCCAGCCCGCCGCCGGCGGGGTCACCACCTCCGGCCTGCCGCGCCGGGTGCCCCGGGCGAACCTCGTCCCGGGCACGGCTCAGCAGCAGCCCCAGCAGAGCGGTCCGCAGATTTCGCGTGCCCCCGATGACGTACGCGGTCGGCTGACCAATCTCCGCCGCGGTATTGCACAGGGTCGTCAGGCCGGGTCCACCCAGACCGGCAGCTTCCCTCGGCCCTCTCACCAGCAGGAGCGTTAGTTGAGTCCGATGAGCCAGGCGGCACAGAATCTCAACTGGTTGATCACCAACTTCGTGGACAACACCCCCGGGGTGTCCCACACCGTCGTCGTGTCCGCCGACGGCCTCCTCCTGGCGATGTCGGAGGGCTTCCCGCGCGACCGTGCGGACCAGCTCGCGGCCGTCGCCTCCGGTCTGACGTCCCTGACGGCGGGCGCCTCCCGGATCTTCGAGGGCGGCGACGTGGCACAGACGGTCGTGGAGATGGAGCGGGGATTCGTCTTCCTCATGTCCGTCTCGGACGGCTCGTCGCTCGCCGTCCTCGCTCACCCCGAATGCGACATCGGCCTCGTCGGCTACGAGATGGCGCTCCTGGTCGACCGCGCGGGCGCGGTCCTCACCCCCGACCTGCGAGCTGAGCTCCAAGGCAGTCTGCTCCATTGATCGGCCCCGGCACCACCCGTCTCACCACATCACCGTCCGGCTGCCACACACCCCACACAGGCCTCGTCAGACGGCTCGACTGACCGACTTGCTGTCCCGCCCGGAGGACCCATGACCCCGCCCCCCGCCTCTCATGATCCGTACGCGGAGCCGTACGAGGACGAGGGCGACCAGCCGCTGGTCCGGCCGTACGCCATGACCGGCGGCCGGACCCGGCCGCGTTATCAGCTGGCCATCGAGGCACTGATCAGCACGACCGCCGATCCCGCGGCGCTCATGGGGCTGCTCCCGGAGCACCAGCGCATCTGCCACCTGTGCCGTGAGGTGAAGTCGGTCGCCGAGGTCTCGGCGCTGCTCAACATGCCGCTCGGTGTGGCCCGGATCCTGGTCGCGGACCTCGCGGAGGCCGGTCTCGTCGCGATCCACCAGCCGGGCGGCGACGAGGCCACCGGCGCGCCGGACGTGACACTGCTCGAAAGGGTGCTCAGTGGACTTCGCAAGCTCTGACGCGGGTCGTTCCACCACCTCCGCGAAGATCGTGGTGGCGGGCGGCTTCGGCGTGGGCAAGACCACCTTCGTCGGCGCCGTCTCGGAGATCAACCCGCTGCGCACCGAGGCCGTGATGACCTCTGCCAGCGCGGGCATCGACGACCTCACGCACACCGGGGACAAGACCACCACCACGGTGGCCATGGACTTCGGCCGTATCACCCTGGACCAGGACCTGATCCTGTACCTCTTCGGTACGCCGGGCCAGGACCGCTTCTGGTTCATGTGGGACGACCTGGTGCGCGGCGCCATCGGCGCCGTCGTGCTGGTGGACACCCGCCGTCTCGCCGACTGCTTCCCGGCCGTCGACTACTTCGAGAACAGCGGCCTGCCCTTCGTCATCGCCCTCAACGGCTTCGACGGCCAGCAGCCCTACACCCCCGACGAGGTGCGGGAAGCGCTCCAGATCGGCCCCGACACCCCCATCATCACGACGGACGCCCGGCACCGGGCCGACGCGAAGAGCGCGCTGATCACGCTGGTCGAGCACGCCCTGATGGCACGGCTGAGGTAGCACCCAATTCAGAAGCGCCATACGGCAGTTGTCGTAGATGTGCCGAAGCCGACTGTGTCCTTTGACACGGTCGGCCAAGGTGTTCATAACGTTTCGGCAGAGGAATCAGGTGGTACGGCCACGCGTCGCGCACATCCGGTCTCGCTGCGCGCACAATCGCCCCGCCTTTTGGCGGGGCTCGCTCTTTATGACCGTTTTATCTGGGGCTTACAACCCTCGGAATCCCCACCCCGGACTGTTTGGAAGAGCGCAGGTCGTCGTGCTGGAATGCCTGAACTGCCCAATAGTCAATGGCGTACACGTCAGTCGATGGCGTACCGGGCTCTGAGAAACTGCGGCACAACGTTGGTGCCGACCGCCGAGAGGTTGTTGGTCGAGTGAGGCGAAGCAAGAACAGTCCCGAGCCGTCGGCCCGGGGCAACTTCACCCCGCCGCCGCGCACAGCGGCGCCCGCCCCCGTGCCCGGTTCGGAGCCGGCGGCCGCGCCCGCCCAGAGCGGTGGCCGTCTCTCCCCGCGCAACTGGCGCGTGGCGACCAGGCTCAACGCGATCCTGCTCATACCCGTGCTGGTCGGCCTCGTCATGGGCGGCATCCAGGTGAAGAGCTCGATCGACACCTGGCAGGAGGCCGAGGACGCGGAGAACACCGCGCGTCTGGTGCAGGCCTCCCTGCTGTACGCCAATGCCCTCTACAACGAGCGCGACACCTCCGCGGCGCCCCTGCTGAAGGGCAGCGCCCAGACCGCCCAGGACAAGGCGACCGTCGCCCAGGTCCGCAAGGCCACCGACGAGGCGGCCGACGCCTTCGACGCCGCGGCCCAGAGCATGCCGGCCAAGCCCGGCCTGGAACGCCGTCTGGACCTGTTCCGCAAGGCGGAGCCCAAGCTCCAGACCCTGCGCCAGGTCGCCTACACCTCCAGGCTCAAGGGCGTGCAGACCGAGGAGGGCTACGTCGAGGTCGCCCACCCGCTGACGGAGTTCGCCAACGAGCTGGGCCTCGGCACCGGCAACATCACCAGCTACGGCCGGACCGTCTACGCCATCGAGCTCACCAAGGCGGCCCTGTCGCTCCAGCGCTCCATCGGCATGCACATCCTGACCAAGCCGGGCCCGGACGAGGGCAACCTCGCCAGCCAGCGCATCGCCCTGTCCTCATACGCCTACCTCGAGCGCATCGCCATGCAGGAGTACATCGGCGGCGGTACCGAGCAGGACGCGGCCAAGCTCAGGGCCGCCGAGGCGAAGATGAAGACCGACGGTGCCGCGATGGCCCGGGAGGCCAAGGCCAAGAACCCGGACTACGTCGCCCCGCCGTCCAAGCCGGAGACGATGGTCTCGGCCGTCGCCACGCTCCAGACCACGGACCCGAGCGCCCGCGCCGCCCTCGCCGAGCAGGGCATCACCGCCGAGAACTGGTGGGCGGTCAACACGCTCCGGTTCAACGCGTACGAGAAGATCGAGACGGACATGGCCGACAAGGCCGTGAGCGAAGCCTCCGATATCGCCGACGGCGCCCAGCGCGACGCCTACATCACCGGTGCCGCCGTCGTGGTCGCCCTGCTCCTGGCCTTCATCCTGGCCGGCGCGGTGGCCCGCCAGATGAGCCGCTCGATGCGCCAGCTGCGCAACGCCGCCTTCGGCATCGCCGAGCAGCGCCTGCCGATGCTCGTCGACCAGCTCTCGCGCACCGACCCCGGACGCGTCGACACCCGCGTGCAGGCCATCCCGATCACCACCACGGACGAGATCGGCGAGGTCGCCCGCGCCTTCGACCAGGTCCACCGCGAGGCCGTCCGGCTCGCCGCCGAGCAGGCCCTGCTGCGGGGCAACATCAACGCGATCTTCACCAACCTGTCGCGCCGCAACCAGTCGCTGATCGAGGGCCAGCTGACCCTGATCACCGACCTGGAGAACAACGAGGCCGACCCGGACCAGCTGGAGAACCTCTTCCGCCTGGACCACCTCGCGACCCGTATGCGCCGCAACGGCGAGAACCTCCTGGTCCTCGCCGGCGAGGAGCCCGGCCGCCGCTGGGACCAGCCGGTCCCGCTGGTCGACGTGCTGCGCGCCGCCTCCTCCGAGGTGGAGCAGTACGAGCGCATCGAGCTGTCCGGCGTCCCCGAGGCCGAGATCCACGGCCGGGCCGTGACCGACCTCGTGCACCTGCTCGCCGAGCTGCTGGAGAACGCGACCACGTTCTCCTCCCCGCAGACGAAGGTCCGCGTGACCGCGACCCGTCTCCCCGACGGCCGCGTCATGATCGAGATCCACGACAAGGGCATCGGCCTGACCGCCGAGGACTTCGCGGACATCAACCACAAGCTGGCCAACCCGCCGACCGTGGACGCCGCGATCTCGCAGCGCATGGGCCTGTTCGTGGTCGGCCGGCTGTCCGACCGGCACGGCATCCGCGTCCAGCTGCGCCCCTCGGGCGAGCAGGCCGGCACCACCTCGCTGGTCATGCTGCCCGACGCGATCACCCACGGTGGCGGCGGCGAGCAGCACGTGGACCGCGACGAGTTCACCGTCTCGCAGATCATCCCGGAGCAGAACTTCGGCGGCGGCGAGAACTTCAACCATCCGCCCATGCGGACCGCGGCGGAGCTCGGCTTCGACGACAGCCGGTACGCCGACGTCCCCGACGACATACGCGAACTGGACCCCGTCGGCCGCTCACTGATGCGCGAGGAGCGCCGGGCGGCCCTGGAGGCCCAGTCCCACGAGCAGCCCGCCCTGCCCGGTGGGAACGGCCAGAACGCCCAGCAGCAGGCCGAGGCATCCGGATACACCGAGGAGTTCCACGGCCGGCAGGGCTACGACTCCGGCCAGGGCTACGACACGGGCCAGACCGGCTACCCGGAGCAGCCCGCCGCGTACGACCGTCAGGCACCGTACGAGGAGCAGCAGCGGGCGCCGTACGAGGAGCAGCGGCAGACGGCGTACGAGGAGCCGCAGCGGGCCGCGTACGACGAGCAGTACTACGCGCCGAACGGCGGTGTGCCGCAGAACGACACCTTCTCGCCGAACGGCGGCTACCCGGACCCCTCCTATGCGGAGCCGGCCCAGGAGGAGCACTCGGGGCCGGGCGCGGGCGGGCCCGGTGGCTTCGCCGCCTTCGAGCAGCGGCGTTACCAGGACGACTGGCCGCAGCAGGACGGTTACCAGAACGGTTACCCGAACCAGTACCCTTCTCAGGCCCAGGAAACGGAATCTGCGCAGGCCGCTGACGCGAGTGAGCAGGACCGCGTAGGCTTCGACCGTCCGGGACCGGCCCACTCCGCCGCACCCTCGCTGACCGACGCCGGGCTTCCCCGCCGCGGGTCCTCCGCGAACGGTGCGAACGGTGCGGGCGGCGCCCGGCACGCGAGCCAGGAGCCCCCGGCCTCCACCCCGGAGAGCAACGGCGACAGCGACTGGCGCTCGGCGAACGACGAGCGGTGGCAGCAGGCCTCGCAGCTCCGGAAGCCGAAGGCGGGCGGGGTCACCTCCTCCGGCCTGCCGAGGCGGGTGCCCAAGGCCAACCTGATCGAGGGTTCCGCCGAGAGCACTCCCCAGGGAGGCCCACAGGTCTCCCGCGCCCCGGAGGACGTCCGGGGCAGGCTGAGCAACCTGCGTCGCGGCGTACAGCGCGGACGCAACGCAGGCAGTGAAACGAACGGCCAGGGCTTCGGTCCTGACAGCACCTACAACCAGGAGCGTTAGTGTGAGCCCGATGAGCCAGGCGGCACAGAACCTGAACTGGTTGATCACCAACTTCGTGGACAACACCCCGGGGGTGTCCCACACGGTGGTGGTCTCCGCCGACGGACTCCTTCTGGCGATGTCCGAAGGCTTCCCCCGCGACCGTGCCGACCAGCTCGCGGCCGTCGCCTCCGGTCTGACGTCTCTGACGGCAGGCGCCTCCCGGATCTTCGAGGGCGGAAGCGTCAATCAGACGGTTGTGGAGATGGAGCGGGGATTCCTCTTCATCATGTCCATCTCCGACGGCTCGTCGCTCGCGGTTCTCGCACATCCGGAGGCGGACATCGGCCTCATCGGATACGAGATGGCGCTGCTCGTGGACCGAGCCGGTACGGTCCTGACACCGGATCTTCGCGCGGAGCTCCAGGGGAGCCTGCTCAACTAACAGACGGACGGTGCGTTTTGGCGTCCCGTGGCCGTAAGGTTTCGGGACGCGGCTCCACAGCGATGGGTGCCAGGCACAGTCGGAGGAGGAGAAAGTGGCAACACCCCCAGGCGGTTCGTCTTCGGGCAATTGGTCGTACGGCCCTGCCCAGGGCCAGGGCGACGGTGGGCAGAACCCGAACCGTTACAACTTCCCCTCCGCACCGAGCCACCGGCAGCCGTACGCGCCTCAGGGCCCCGGCCCGTCGCCGTACGACCAGCCGCCGGCCCCGCGCATCCAGCCCGTGCAGCCGCAGCGCCGCACCCCTGAGCCGGCGCCCGCGGGGGCGTCGAACAACCCGCTGGTGCGTCCGTACGCCATGACCGGTGGCCGGACCCGCCCGCGTTACCAGCTCGCCATCGAGGCGCTGGTGCACACCACTGCGCAGCCGCACCAGATGCAGGGCCAGTTGCCCGAGCATCAGCGGATCTGCAACCTCTGCCGGGAAATCAAGTCGGTCGCCGAGATCTCGGCGCTCCTCACGATCCCTCTCGGCGTGGCCAGGATCCTCGTCGCCGACTTGGCGGAGGCGGGACTGGTCGCCATCCATCAGCCCGGCGGCGACGAGAACGCCGGCGGCCAGCCAGACGTGACACTGCTCGAAAGGGTGCTCAGTGGACTTCGCAAGCTCTAGCGGCGGTCCTTCCCGCTCCACCACCTCGGCGAAGATCGTGGTGGCGGGTGGCTTCGGCGTGGGCAAGACCACGTTCGTCGGGGCCGTCTCGGAGATCAACCCGCTGCGTACCGAGGCCGTCATGACGTCAGCTTCGGCCGGCATCGACGACCTCACCCACACCGGGGACAAGACCACCACGACGGTCGCCATGGACTTCGGCCGTATCACCCTGGACCAGGACCTGATCCTGTACCTCTTCGGTACGCCGGGCCAGGACCGCTTCTGGTTCATGTGGGACGACCTGGTGCGCGGCGCGATCGGCGCGATCGTGCTGGTCGACACGAGGCGTCTCGCCGACTGCTTCCCCGCTGTCGACTACTTCGAGAACAGCGGACTGCCGTTCGTCATCGCGCTGAACGGCTTCGACGGCCAGCAGCCGTACACGCCGGACGAGGTCCGGGAAGCCCTCCAGATCGGCCCGGACACCCCCATCATCACGACCGACGCCCGGCACCGGGCGGACGCGAAGTCGGCGCTGATCACACTGGTGGAGCACGCTCTGATGGCCCGGCTGCGTTAGTTCTCTCGCTGTGGGACAGCCCCCGGCGGCCTCTGGGCTGCCGGGGGCTGTCGCGTTGCCGGGTGCGGGTCGTGTGTGGCTTGTCACGCCCGCGCGGCGGAGCCGCACAGTGATACAGCCCCGCGCCCCCAAAAAAGAAGGCCCCTCCATGAGGGGCCTTCTTTCTGGTTCTGGGCTCAGCGCCAGCTGTGCGGGGCGCGGAAGCCCGGCTCGCGTTCCAGGCGGCGCCAGCCCGCCTTCACGCGGCCGCGGTGCGTCGGGGTCGGGTCCGTGGGGCGGGCGGCGGCGCGGGCCAGAAGGATCGCCGTGATGGCGGCGACTTCCTCGGGCTCGGCGTGGCCCTTCTCGACGCGGATATCAGGGATGTCCATGGGTCTCAGTCTCCAGGAGAGAGATGTCCGCCAGGTTACTGCGGAGGGTTGCCGTGCTTGCGGGAGGGCAGGTCGGCGTGCTTGGTCTGGAGCATCGCGAGGGACTTGATCAGCACCTCGCGGGTTTCCGCGGGGTCGATGACGTCGTCGACCAGGCCGCGCTCGGCCGCGTAGTACGGGTGCATCAGCTCGGACTTGTACTCCTTGACCATGCGGGCCCGCATGG